>NZ_DF968533.1:103795-430460 GCF_001270025.1 Streptomyces azureus
AGGGAAGCTTCCTCCCTGACTCGGCACGGCTCTGCGGCCGTGCTCAGCCGGTACGCAGGAGCGCATATGCGAAGACGAGGCGCCGGTCCAGCCACGCGGCCCGGACCAGGAACCTGCGATCGCCCTCCGAGGTCAGGACGAGTTCGTCGCCTGCTCTCCACTCGAGGACTCGCGACTTGGCCGGCTGGTCACCGCCCTCCGCCCCCATGTCGGCGACGGCTTGGACGACACCGAGCAGCATCTTGCCCGCGCCGCGCTGGACCATCTCCTTGGGGCCGCCCTTCGCCCACTCCGCGCTGGTCACGATCTCGGGGTGCCCCGGCTGGGCGATGCGCCAGGTCGGCTTCAAGGCGTGCTTCAGCGGAGCGATGCGCTGAATCGTTCCGATGACCTGCCCCTGCACGTCGCGCACCGCGTAGTGACGCCGGCCCTCGACGTCCTGCGGCTCGTCGAGGGAGCAGAGCAGCCTGCCGCCCTCCGCGTCCTCGTACAGGCGCCGATCGTTCGCAGCCGACGACTGCGGCGGAAAGAAGGCACAGGGTGCGTTGACGCGTTGGGCTCCTGAGCCCTGCGGGACCCTGAAGGCACGGAGACCGAGTGCGGCCCGCTTGCGCTGCCCTGCGGCAGGCCGTTCCTCGTCGGTGATGACGAATTCCCAGGCGTCCGTCCAGGGGACGACGTGAATGGGAGGTTCGTCTGCGTGCCTGTTCTTGCCGAACACGGTGCCTCTCCGGGTCATGGGGATGGGTTTTGACCATAACCGCAGCCGGTCAGGGCGTGGTCGGCGCCCAGGTCCTCCCTGGCGGGTAGCCGGCCGCCAAGAACGTGCTCGTTGACGGGTGGTGCCTGCCGTTTATCCTGACTGATCCCCATCGCTGCTGAGAAAACATACGTGCGGTTTGGGCCCTTCCGTAGGCGTAGAGAATCTCCTCAACCATCACATGGCCGCCACAACCCGCGCGCCTCTTGATCGCTCAGACTGCCCTTACGTAAGACTGGTATGCCCTGCTGCAGTCCCGTGACGATGGCCCTGTGTGCACAGGGGAACAATCCAGGATTTTTCTATGATGACGACCGGCTGGCAGTCGAGATGCTGTGCGCAGGTACATCCGTTATCACCCGCTATTCGCCACAAGGTACCGGTTGTGGCGCGTCTATGGCCATACAAGTCAGGTTGACTCCATGTTGGAGTGAATCGGGCGCGCTCCTAGGTGACGCCGCCAAGACGCCTCGATTGTCCTTGCTTTACAGTGGCTTTGCGTGAGCCGCTCCGGTCGGCCAGGGCTCAGGTGAAGAGGGAAAGGGAAGGCCTATGGGTGGAGTCACGTTCGAGCTGCAGCGGGCGACGTCCACGCGAGGACCCCGTGGTGACGTATACCTCTGGGTAGGTCACGTGGACGGCCTCGGTCGAATCGAGCTTGCCTTTCCGACGGAACACAGCGACTACCCGTCGGAGTACTGCGAGGTGGCGGTGAGCGGCGAGAACTTTCCGCTCGTCACTTACCTCGGACTCCGGTACCTCCGGCGGCCGCTCTTGGCCAGGGGTGAATTGCGCGTGGACTGGGATCCTGCGGATCTCTCCCGGAACGTGTGGTGGCCAGGGAAGAACGGGCGTGCCCTCCGGATTGGGGTCAAGGGGCGGACGTACACGTATGCCGAGCGGCATGGCAAGCGGAGTCATACGTTGGGCCGCCCAGGTGCCAGTGTCTCCATGGCGCGTTCCAGCTGGAGGAATCCCAGCACCATTTCGGGTAGCTGGATCGGTGAGGTGGATGCCCTCGATATTGGTGTCGCGCTCGTCCTCGAGGGCGTCTACACGCGAAACTTGTCGCTGCCGGGGGCAATGATCTCGCTGCCGGGGCGCTTCTTGAATAGGTTCAATGATCTCTAACCGGTCTAACCCCTCTCGCTAAATCAATAGACTTTCATTCAGTGATCTCCAACTTCTCAGGGGGATAAGAAGAATGCCTTCCGTGGATGCGGCTCGGCGTCGGCTGCGGCTGTCTGATGCTCATGTAAGTGTGCTCGGACTACTTGTGGAGGAAGGCCAGCTTCCGGATGAATTGACGCGGGCGCATGACGAACTCCGGGAGGCGGGCATCGTCGAGGCCGACGGTAAGATCTCGGCCGACCTCTACCCGCTCGTTTCGACGCTCATGGAGCCGCGCGTCATTGTCCGGGTCGAGACCACCGGTCCTCAGGGCGTCACGCGAAGCGGGGCCGTCGTCGGCGACGACTTCATCTTCACGCACGAGAGCTGGCCTGGCGAGGCCGAGTCCGAGTATGTACCCGCCGAGCCCGAGACGCTCGTCTGGGCCATGAGCCGGATGGTGGACCTGCACCGGGACTTCATGGCTGAGGTCGACTCCGGCGAGGTGATCGTCTCGACGATGGGCGTGCTCGACCAGGTGCTTGAGCGCATGGAGAACAGCGAGTTCGAAGAGCCTAAGGTCGTGGCGGAGGCGACCGGTGGCCCGTCGCGGCTGGCCGAGGTGCTGGCCCAGCTGAATTGCATGTGGCGGATGACCGTCGTGTGGAAGGGTGCAGAGGAGGAACGGCGCGAAGGTGGGCTTTCCGTCTCCGCTCTGGCGGTTTGGGACTGCGGCCTGGAAGGTTACTGGTTGCGTGAGATGCCCGCCGAGCCGATCCTCGACGGCCAGGTGGACAGCGATAGTGAGCTGCGAATCCGACGCACCTCGGCCAAGGAACTCTGGCAGCTGATCACTGATCTACTCCCGGACGGCTCGCAGATCGCCGCCCAGCCGCAGTCCGTCTGAGGACGGTTCCCGCCCGGGGCCTGGGACCCGCTCCCTATTTCTCCCGGTGCCATCCGTCTTCCGGTATGTATTCGTGCACGCAGCACAGTACTTCATCACGGGGAATAATGAGCGACAGTTCTAAGCGCATGGCCAACCCGGACGGCCTCGAACACCTGGCCAAGCTATTCGACGGCAGAGGGAATCTACGCGACCGGCTGGATGAGGCCTTCACCCGAGCCTCTCGCCTCGGTGTGACGGATAAGCTGAGCTCTCTGAAGCCCATGCGGAATTGGGCCGATGACACGGCGGTCGACTTGCGGCGGCGTGCGGCCATTCTGCGGGCCGAAAACGGGGATCCCAAGGCTGCGGCGCTCTATGCGGGTTTCAAGCCGGAGGAACTGAGGGGTGGGAACCTGTCTCCGGACGCTATGCTAATCGCTAACGCGGCCGTTGCGAACAGTGGTGAATTCGACCCCAGTTGGCTGAAACGCAAGCCGGGCGAGACATACCAGGACTGGCTACAGCGCATTCCCGGGGACGCCGTTTCCAAGGTCAGTGGCAATGAGAACCTCGGTGAGGTAGTCGGCGATTACATCCAGCTCACCGCAATGGCCTCGACCGTCCCGGGCGCCTTCAAGATGGCGACCGCGGGAACGCTGCATCTGATAAAGTACTTCAAGAATGGCGACTTCCTGAAAGCGCCGGGCACGACACTCGCTCAGATCCTCAAAGGTCGGGCCCCTTCCTACATTCCGGCCCGGATCGCTCAGCTAGGTGCGCAGATCGGTAGGACCACGCCCACCGTTGTCCTGGACGTCCTCGCTGGATCCGACAGGCTCGCCCAGATTCACGGTGGAAAGCTGTGGGCCTGGGAGACTAATCTCCTCAAAGCCGGCAAGAACGCTGGCACAGCCGCACGGGTGGCTGGGGCGAGCCGTCTAGGTGCCTTCGCCTCGGGGGCGGGGACGGCTCTGCGCACTGCTGGCTGGTGGCGGGCGGCTGGCGTCGGCGGTAGCGCCGTGGCCACGGTTGTGGGTGTCGTCGACGTCATTCAGGAAGGGCACCCCGCCGAGGCCTTCAAGCGGGACAAGGCGGGATACGTCTCGAAGGTGTCGGGTGTGGCCTTCAACGCCTCGCTCACTGCCGCCATGGTTGCGCCCAACCCGGTGACGATTGGGGCGGCCGTTGTCACAGGCGCGGTCTACGGCGTTGCGACGATCGTCGACAACTGGGAAACCGTCAAAACATTCCCCGGTAAGGTGGCTGACGCCGGACGCTGGGCTGGTGAGAAGGTCGGCGAGGGGGCGGGGAAGCTCGTCGACGGGGCGAAGAAGTTGGGCAGTGCCCTCAACCCCTTCGACTGACCCATTGCGATGTTGAAGCCGGGGTACAGTGACAGGCGGTTTCTCGTTCGCGCTTGGAGCATCGTGGTGCACTTTAAAAGGGCCCACGTCGTTGGTCTAGCTGATTTCATGGCTATAAGGCTCCGGTTTGGCTAGTCGAGCTTGGCTGACCGTGCCGCCGCAGCGGCACGGTCGACGGCCAGAACTCCTTCTGTACTCGGGCCCGGCAGGGAACAGTTCTCGAATTCAGCTTCATAGTGGAGCGGTGCCGGCGCAACCACTGCGGCTCGCTGATCAGCTATGCGGTCCGCGGCGCTGAGTGGGCAGCACTCCCAAAAGCGTCACGGACGCCGTAGCGGTGGGCTTGCCGCCAGCTGCCCACCGAACACTTGCTGACCCCGGACACCTCGGTCGCCTACCGGTACCTACGTGCCTTGCCCGATTTCAGCGCGACCACCACCCGTAGCCGGACCACCTCCCGCGCGGCAGGCGTCGGCCGACGCGCATCGTCAACCTGGATCACACCCGGCCAACGAGCAGGCAGCTCAACCGTTTCGGCCCGATTTCATGGCGTTGTTACTAGTTTTGGTGTTGGGTGCTCGTAGCCTGCCGCAGTGCGGCGAGGAAGGCGGCTCGGTCGCGGGTCGCGATGGAGAGTTGTCCGCCTTGCCAGGTGCGGATCACTACCGTACTCATGCCCATGGGGGCACCCCAACCACCGCCTACGAGGCGGGGAGCGCCGCCCTGGTCGGTGGAGCGAGGCCCAGGAAGAGGCGCGTTGACCGTGGCCAGCGAGCTGGCGTGCCGCTGCGCAGCTGTGTGCACATCGAGGGCGGCTGCCTCGATGGAGGCGGGGTCGAGGTCTGCGAGAGGGATGTGCTCACGGCCGACGCGCAGCGTTTGCGCGTCGATCTGGATTCGGTGGTAAATGAACTTAGAGATCGGAACTGCCAGGCAGGGCAACAACACCAGAAGGAACAGCGCGCACAGACCGAGCCAGAGCCCGATCTCGTCAGGAATTGTGTCGATGCCCATGTATCCGATGCCGGCCAGGTAGGCGGCGATGCATAGTACGGACCAAGTCTTGGGCATCTTCTCGGTGTAGAGCATGGTTCTCTTTCTGAATCCTCGAAGAGGCCTCATCGGCGTTCAACCCTGTACCCAGACGCTTATGAAGGGTGATGGGTGCTCTCATGCTGATGGGCATGAGAGCTCAGCAGCGACAGTGCTAGGTATCAGCGGTTGACGGCTTGGATTTCTTGGACGGTCACGTCCTGGTCATTGCCGAAGGTCCCGTTGGGGAGGTCCCCGCCAGCGCCGCCTGTCCCGGTCCAGGACACTTCCCACGTGATGGTCGCTCGCAGTTTGAACGCGCCGTCGCCAGAAGAGCGCAGGTACCTGATTCCGCAAGGCGGGGTCTGGTCAGCTTTTCCCTTTGCGTATGGTTCACCGATCGAACCGTCGTCGTTGAAGGTGCACTCGCCCGAGGAGGGGTAGACCTCAGCATCCGGCGTCCCTGGCTCCAGCCTGAGCGAGATGGGTTTGGCGGTGGTTGTGGCCTGGAGGTTCACACCGCCGACGTCGAGTGAGGCGGTGACTGAGACGTCCTCGAACTTGGCCCGGTCGAGCCAGGCCCAAGTGGGAAGGTTGACCTTGGTGGTGTTCGCCGGGGCGAGGGTCACCTCGGTGTCGGGCACTTTGATTCTGCTATAGGCGAGGTCGGCGAGAATCTTCGGGGTCACGGCGTTCTCCACCGTAGGAGTCTCGCCGTTCTCGACCCAGAATGTCTTCGTGTCGCAAGCAAAGGCAGCCGGGTCTCCCGATTCCTCTCGGCTCTTGTCCCGAACCGCGTCCCACCACATGCCCTTGCCTGTTTCGGACTTATTGAAGTCCTTGTACGGTTCCCCGTTGATGTAGTAGTCCTTGGACGAGGCATAGGCCTCTCCCACACCACTGGCGTGCGGGATGTCCCATTGCTTCTGGAATTCTTTGGAGAATTCGGCGGGAGTCCACTTCGGCTCGTACCAGCAGGCCGGTGGAGTCCAGTCGCCGACGGGCGTGAACTGCCCGGTTTCCTTGGCTCCAGCGCCACCGGTAGATCCACGGAAGACGATGCGCGACTCGAGAGTCTGACCACCGTCCGTCTCATTACTCCCCGAGACGTCGAACTGAGACCCGCCGGGATCCTTGGCGAAGGCTGCACTGGGCGTCAGAAGTGTGCAGGCGATCACGAGCGTACCCACTGCCGCAGCGGAACCGACCTTGGTCACTGAACGCATCCCTTGCTCCCGCGCACGGACGTCCCGCTGGTCGTCTGCCACACACCCTGCTTGTTCTTCTCCAAGCGAGTGTTGTACAGCACGTAGGAATCGTCCGAGGCCGGGGACCTGTCGACCTTTCCTGACCTTCGGTCCTTGTTGTGCGCCTTGGTCTCATCGGCGCAGAAGGAAACTCCCGCTGACGTGTCGTTGAACAACTTGACCTTGGGGTTGTAGTACCGAGTGGTGCCCGTGTACGTCAGTCCGGCGTCCACCCACTTCTGGACCCACTTCACGGATGTCGTGAGGGCCTCGCCTTGGTAGTAGAAGGTGAGGCCGGGGGTGTCCGTCTCGCCCTTGAGGATGGCGTCGTTGATGGCGGTCTGTGCTCGCGCGGCGTCCGCCAGCACCGCATCCTCCGTGGCGTTGCCCGTCTTCCAACTCTCGAAGACGTCTTCCACGCCGCCGGTCAGCTTGATGTCGGGTCGCTCGGCGGAGTCCGAAGCGCTTGGGCTTGAAGTCGCCTCCTGGGATCCCGTGTCGGAGCCCGCGATCTTGTCGTTGTCCTTCGAGCCGGCGTCACTGCTGCCGCACGCGGTGAGCAGTAGGGCTGTGGACGCAGCGAGCGCGACAGCAAGGGGCAATGGGCGGCGCTTCACAGTGGACTCCCCGTGGGACATGAGATCGGTCGAGTGCACTGAAGCTATCGGGGAAGTTGCTGTTTTCGCCAGAGCGAACTTCATTGAAAGACGGGTCAATTGGGGCTAATGGGTCCTGTCGGTGTGACGTTGTGTCCTTGCTCTGCTCAGACCCGCTGTTCGATCCGCCGTCCCTCAGTCGGGCGCTGCGGATGGCTGCTGCGGCGATCTTCTCTGCGGTATTGAGCGGTGAACCCCGTAAAGTTCGATAAGGGCGAGTTCTACTAGGGCGAGACGCGCAGGGGGGATGGCGTGACCTGCGCACCGGTACTTCACCGCCCCCGTCTCGACGAACACCTTGGATGCCTGCCATAGGCCCTCGCCCGTAGGGCACTTGACCATGCGATCCTGTAGTAGCCGAAGCCCTTGACGGACATTTAGGGCGTAAGGCGGGTGTGCTGGAGCGGACCGTGTCCTGATCGTGCCTCACCGGCGAACACCCCGGACGCCTGATCGTGCTGTGTCTGGGGCGGTCGGCGTTGTCGCGCGTTTTGCTATCGCGTCGCCCTGCAACCCGGGCACGCGCAGGGCGGATACGTGGACGTGTGCGGGACAGGATCGGCAGGTCCGTTAACCGCAGGAAAGATGACCCTGCTCCGGGACAGGACACCCCGGTGCGCTGACAGCCGGAAGCTGAGCGCCGCCGCGTCCCTGTGAGAGTTGCTGTTATTGCCATGCAACCGGCAGCCCAAAACTACACTCGCGCCCCATGCGTACCCCCAGCCTGAACAAGTACCGCAAGTCAAGAAGAGAAAGTTCCTCCCGAGGAGGCCGTGAGGAAGTGTTCGGGGGCGGTGACGCACCCTGACCCCCGCCAAATCCAAGGCCCCCGCCAAATCCAAGGCCCGAGCCCGTCACAAACAGTCCCGAGACCCCCGCGCCCACTGGCTGTTACTCGCCCTCACCCTCCCCCTCGTCTTCGCCCTCCTGCTCTTCGAGGGCTGGACCCAGCACGAGGTCGACGCCGCGAAGGCGCGGACGCCCTGTGCCTCGCCCGTGCCGGAGGCCGTCGCGAAGGGCGGGCCCGTGATCGGGATCAACCGGGACGGGATCCGGTCCGGGTCGATGCCCGCCCGGACCGTCGCGCTCACCTTCGACGGGGGTCCCGACCCCGTATGGACCCCGCGGCTGCTCGATCTGCTGCGTCGCAATCAGGCACGCGCGACCTTCTTCGTGCACGGGGCAAAGGCCGCCCGCCACCCGGAGCTGATCCGACGTATCCGTGCCGAGGGGCACGAGATCGGGTCCAACACCTACACCGGAGCCGTCCTGGGCGAGTCGTCCGCGCCCCGCTTCCGGTCCGAGCTCGAACTGACCCAGAGCGCGCTGGCCGGAGCCACCGGGGTGCGTACCAATCTGCTGCGCATGCCGCGGACCACCACCCCCGAGACCCTGTGCGGCCGTGAGTGGCAGGCGGCGCGGCGGGCCACCGGGTACGGGTACGTGCTTGTCGCCGCCGACAAGGGAGCGCGTAAGCCGGCGCAGGGGATCGTGCGGCAGCTCAGCCAGACGGAGAGCGCCTATCTGGAGGTGCGCAGGCTTCTGAGGAACCGGAGTGTCGACCGGTTCACCACCGTGTCCCACGGGCTCGGGCTGGTTCCGTACGCGTCCCCGTCCGTTGTCGAGAGGTGGCTGGGGGCGGGACTGATCCAGGTCACGCGTCTCGGGCAGGTCTTCTCGACCGCCATGATCTGGGTCCTCGGTGTCGCCGGCGGGCTCGGCGTGCTGCGGCTGTTGCTGCTCGCCCTGTTCGCCCGGGCCCATGTGCGCCGGCTGGAGCGGTTCCGGACCGGGGCGCCCTGGATGCGGGAGGTGTCCGGGCCGGTGACGGTGCTCGTCCCGGCGTACAACGAGGAGGCCGGGATCGGGTCGACCCTGCGGTCGCTGCTCGACTCCACCCATCGGGAGCTCCAGGTCATCGTGATCGACGACGGGTCGAGCGACCGGACCGCCGACATCGCCGGGAACATGGGGGACGCGAGGGTGGAGGTCTTCCGCCAGCCCAACTCCGGCAAGGCCGCCGCCCTCAACACCGGGCTCGCCCACGCGCGGTACGACATCGTCGTGATGGTCGACGCCGACACCGTCTTCGAGCCCGATGCCATCGAACGGATCGTCCAGCCGCTCGCGCATCCCGCCGTGGGGGCCGTCAGCGGCAACACCAAGGTCGGCAACCGGCGCAGTCTGCTGGCCCGTTGGCAGCACCTCGAGTACGTCTTCGGGTTCAACCTCGACCGGCGCATGTTCGAGGTGCTGGAGTGCATGCCGACCGTGCCGGGTGCCATCGGGGCGTTCCGCCGGGACGCGGTGATCGGCGTCGGCGGGGTCAGCGAGGACACGCTCGCCGAGGACACCGACCTGACGATGGCCCTGTGGCGGGCCGGCTGGCGGGTGCTGTACGAGGAGTCCGCCGTCGCCTGGACCGAAGTGCCCACCACGCTCCGGCAGTTGTGGCGGCAGCGGTATCGGTGGTGTTACGGCACCTTGCAGGCGATGTGGAAGCATCGCGGGGCTCTCTTCGGCATGGGGCCCGCCGGGCGGTTCGGGCGGCGCGGGCTGACCTACCTCGCGATCTTCCAGGTCGCGCTGCCGCTGCTCGCGCCCGTCATCGACGTCTACGCCCTGTACGGCATGCTGTTCCGCGACCCGTGGGAGTCGGCCGTGTGGTTCGCGTTCCTCGGCGTGCAGATCGTCTGCTCCGGTTACGCGCTGAGACTCGACGGCGAGCCGGTCCTGGCCCTGTGGTCGATGCCGTTCCAGATCGTCGTCTACCGGCAGTTGATGTATCTCGTCGTCATCCAGTCGCTCGTCGCGCTGCTGCTCGGCAGCCGGCTGAGGTGGCAGCGGATGAAGCGCTCCGGGACGGCCGCTGAACAGATCGGCGGGCCGGTTCCGTATAGGAGCGTGCCTATGCGTTGACCCGAGAGACCCCCCACAGCACCTTCGAGGCGTCGATGAGCGACTGGACCGGCCGTCCGGGAGAATCCCCTCCGGAATGGACCCCACGGCGGGAACCTCCCGCGCCCTCCCTCGCGCCACCACCCTCGACCCGCACCGCGCCCCTGCCGGGCATGCCCTCGCCCGCCGCCCCCGGACGCTACGACAGCGGCCTCCGCGCGCGCGACGGCCGAGGCAGCAGGAACCCGCGACGTCGCGCCGGAAGGGGCCGCCGGTTCCTGCGGACCGCCGCCGTGCTGTCGTCCGTCCTGCTGCTCGCCGGTGCCGGTACGTACGTCTGGGCCGACAGCCGGCTCAACCAGCAGGTCGACCTCGGCACGCTCTCCGGCCGGGTGCCGCGCGGCGAGGGCACCAACTACCTGGTCGTGGGCTCCGACAGCCGCGAGGGGTTGTCGCAGCAGGACCGGAAGGAGCTGAACACCGGTTCGGCCGAGGGGCGCCGTACCGACTCGGTGATCCTGCTGCACACCGGGGCGAACGGCACGACGATGCTCAGCCTGCCGCGCGACTCCTGGGTGACCCTCCCGCCCTACGTCGATCCCGACACCGGCCGGAGCTACCGGGCCGCGCCGAACAAACTGAACGCGGCGTTCTCGCTGGGCGGCCCCGGCCTGCTCGTGCGGACCGTGGAACGCAACACCGGTGTGCACATCGACCACTACGCGGAGATCGGCTTCGCCGGTTTCGTGGGGGTGGTGGACGCGGTCGGCGGCGTGGGCCTGTGCCTGGACAAGCCCGTACGGGACGAGGACTCCGGCGCCGACCTGCCCGCCGGCTGCCAGACCCTCGACGGCGCCGAGGCGCTGGCCTTCGTACGGCAGCGCAAGCAGGAGGCGCAGGGGGACCTGGGCCGCACCCGCAACCAGCAGGAGTTCCTCGCCGCCCTCGCCCGCAAGGCCGCCACCCCGTCCACCCTCGCCGACCCGTCCAAGACCTTCCCCAGCCTGCGCGCCGGCCTCGACACGCTCATCGTCGACGAGAGCACGGAGCTGCCCGACCTCATGTCGCTGTTCGAGGCCATGCGGAAGGCCGCGTCGGGCGGGGGCAGACAGCTCAACGTGCCCGTGGCCGACCCGGACCTGCGTACACCCCAGGGCAGCGCGGTGAGGTGGGACGACCGGCGGGCCCGCGCCCTGTTCACGGCGCTGCGCGAGGACCGGCCGCCCGGCTGATCAAGGCGTCAACGCGCCTTGAGCCTGCGGGAGTTGATGCCGTCCAGCGGTGACGCCAGCGACCCGTACCCTGTCGCCGACCACACGCTCCGCCCGGCCGGGAGCTCGAAGTAGGCAACGGTACGGCCGTCCCTGGCCCTGTCCGTGAGTACCTCCGGGGCGCGGCGGTCCCGCAGCGCGTCCGCGCAGTCCTGGCACGCCGCCACGTCGAGCCGGTCCTGCCGGCCCAGCGGACGCCAGCCGGTGCGGAGGGCTGCACGGCCGTGCAGGGGGTTGAAGAAGCAGAGGGGCAGGCCGGGGGAGCAGGCCAGGGCGTCGCGGCCCTCCTGCGCCAGGGCCAGGACGCCCGCCAGGTCCGGCACGCCCCGGGCCTCGTCGAGGACCCTGCCTGCGGCGGCGTACGCGTCGAGGGCCTGCTGGAGACCGGGTGTCGTGGAGACACCGGCCGCCTGGGTCGCCTCGCCGAGAGCCAGCACCTCCGCCTCGGCCCGGCGCCGCAGCTCCGCCTCGTCGGCCGCTCGGGCCTTCGTGAACACCAGTTGGGGAACGGCCGGAGCGGTCCTCCGCGAGCGGGAGCGGACCAGGGCGCGGGTCGCGAGCGCGGTCAGGGCCAGGGCCGGTACGGCGGCCAGGGGCCACAGCCACCACCGCGAGGCGCCGGGCGCGACGGGTTCCGGCTTCCGCGCGGGGGCGCCGTCCAGGTCCTTCATCGCCTCCTCGTACCGCTCCCTGCCGTTCCCCTCCGCCACCAGCTCCACCGCTTTGGCGGTCAGATCGGCCAGCTCAGCGTCCCGCGTCTCGTCCAGGAAACCGGCGGCGGTCACGGCGTCCCGGGCCTGGTGGGTGTCGGCGGGCCACTCGTAGCCGTTCAGGGAGTCCGGGAAGTCGCCGTCCGTCGTGATGAGGATGAGTTCGCGCTGGTCCGGGATCCGGTCGCGGACGACTCCGGCCAGGACGTCGGAGTCGCCGTCGAAAGCGTCGCCCTTGGTGAGCGGCCTGAGAACGACCTTGATCGGCAGGCCCGTCCGGCGGATCCGCTCCGCCAACTGCCGCTGCCGGGAGGGCTGTACGGCATCTGCGTACGCATCGTCGACGTAGACGGGTGAGGTGCGCAGGGCCTCGGCGATGCGCTGCCCGGCGCTCGGGCCGTCGCCGTCCGCCGCACGGGCCGGGGTGGTGGTGAGCGCGGCCAGCAGCAGCGCCGCGAGGACGGTGGTCACGCGTTTGATGTCAGTGGACACCTGCGGTCTCCCTCACCTTGTCGATGAGCCGGGCGATCCCGCCGGGCACGGCGGTCAGTGGGCCGTCGGTCGCTTCGTAGTAGGGCGGTCGGCCGCCGTCATCGGACGCCGAGCCGGGCAGCCTCAGCAACTTGCCCGGGATACCGCCCGGTTGGGCGATGGCCGTGTCGCGGCAGGGCTTGCAGACGGGGAGCAGGCGCCTGCGGTTGCTTCCCGCCGCCGCCGCCGATACGCGCACGTGGTGACGGCCGACGGCGGGCCCGTGCAGGGGGTTGACGCCGCAGCACAGGTCGTTGGTGTCGCCGGTGAGCGCGGCCCGGCCCGCCCGGGCGAGTACGACGACGGCGGTGAGGGTCGCGGGATCCGTGCCCGGCCTCCGGGTGCGGTTCGGGTCGCCGTCCAGGAGGAGCATCGCCGCGTCGAGGCAGTCCCAGGCGCGGGCGTGCCCGTCGGCGTTGATGAATTCCCTTGTCAGCGCGCTGAGTTCCGCGTGGGCGGTGCGGCGGAGGTAGGACGCCGACGGCTCGGTCGGCGAGGTGACGGGCAGGAGGCCGGCCGGGTCGGGTTCGGGTGAGCGCCACCGCCGCAGGCCGTTCACGATCCACACCGCCCCGGCCACCACCCCGGACAGCAGGAGTGCCAGGAAGGCGCCCACGAACAGGCCGGGCCAGAAGTCGGTGGCGAAGAGGGGCGGGAGGGTGTTCTCGTCGGCGGCCCTCGGGGCGGCGGCCGGCGCGGGTTCCGAGCCGGGCCGGTCCGTGCGCGGGGTCTCGTCGAGGAAGCCCATCAGCTGGTCGAGACGCTCGCCGAGGAGGTGATCGTCGGCCTCGTCCGCCTTGCTGTCGCCGAACGTGACGGAGTCCGGCAGGTTGAAGGACAGGTGGTCGGTGTCCAGGCGCAGGCCGTGGTTGTAGAAGTCGATCGTGCCGTCGTCGGGGTCGGCGACCACGTACAGCCCGTCCTCGCGCACCTTGGCGTGCACCGCCGCGGCGAACAGCATCGAGTCGCCGGCCGACTCGCTCTCGGGGGTCTGCGGCACGACCGAGACGAACACCTGGCCGCCTCCTTCGGAGCGCCGGAAGTCCCGGATCCGGTCGTGCAGCCGGTCCAGTTGGCGGGCGGCGAGCACCCGCGGGCTCTCCGGATCGGCGTACACGGGGTCCTGCTTCAGGCCCGCAGCCACCCGCTCGACGCGGGCGGACAGGTCGGCGGGGGTGGGCGGGGGTGCCGCGCTCGACCTGGTCTGGTCGAAGACGGTGGGGGCGGTGAGGGCGATGGCGGCGGCGCTGAGGACGGCCGCGCCGGGGACGGCCCAACGGGGGGCGCGCCGCTCGGCCCCGGAACGCCGGCGGCGGCGCCTGGCGTACCCCGCCGTCAGCAGGATCAGCAGCGGTACGCCGGTGAGCAGGATTCCGGTGAGGAACGACTGGTTGCGGCGGTCGGACGGGCCGATGTACATGTCGGCGGGTCCGTCGTCCGGGTACTTCTCACGGGCCGCCTCGGCACGGGCCGCGGCCTTCTCCTCGCCCAGGGCGATGACATCGACGAAGCGCTCGAAGCTGAGCAACGCCCCTGCGTCGTAGGGCAGTTCGTACTGCGTGACGGTCGAGGCGGCCTCGGCCGGCGCGGGTACGCCGTAGGCCGTGGCCTCCGTGACCTGGATGTCGTCGACCAGTACGTACAACCCGTCCCGCCCGAGCCGGTCGTGCACCGCGCCGAGCAACTGCTTGCCGTCAACGCTGCTCTGGTCGGGCAGGACCAGGACGTAGGTCGGGACGCCGGTCTTCTTCGCGAGCCTCGCGAAGTCGCGGGCCGTGGACCGGGGGATTTCACGGGGGAGTTGGTCGGTGACGTAGACCGGGTCCTCGCGGAGGCGGTCGGCGAAGTAGGCGGCCTGGGTGGCGGGGGCGCTGTCCGCCGCTCGGGCCGGGGTGGCGGTTGCGAAGAGAGCCGTCAGCGAGCAGAGGGCGAGGAGGAGCAGGGGGAGGACGCGGGTCCGGCGGGGGCTCGATGCCCCCCATGCCCCTGTCTGTACTGTGCGTTCCCCGTTCGCCGTGACTGTTCTCACCGGTGTGCCCCCCGACGGTCCGATCGCTGTCCGGGCCGCACTTTACTCGGGGCTTCGCGAGTGCTACAGATCGCCGTCGGCTGCGATGCGGCGTCCCGCGGTTCAGCCCAGCTTCGCGTTCTGGGCCTTCACCACCGTCGCCGGGAGCTTCGCGTCGCCCGGCCTGTCCTGGACCATGGCCATGCCGTCCACGGAGACGTAGACGGCCATGACATCGCCCTTGCGGACGGCCTGGGCGTGCAGGGTGTGGGTGATGCCCTGGAAGGGCATCGTGGCGCGGAAGGCGAGTGACTCGTCACCGGCCTTCGCCACCGGCTCCTCGGCGGTGACGGAGTCGTACGTCACCGTGCCGTTCGCCTTCGCCGTGAAGCCGCCGCCGCATGACTCGACGCCCTTGGCCAGCCCGGCGAACGCGGACTCGGCCTTGCCGGGTGCGTACTTCGTGAGCGTGATGTAGGTGAACTCGCTGCCCTGCGGGACATAGTGGGTCAGGTCACCCTGCGGCTCGCCGACGGGCAGTTGGTTCATCGCGTAGGCAGGCTGGGCGCAGGCCGGCTTGTCGACCGTGACGTCGTCCGTGGACTTGGCGAAGACGTACTTGTCGTCCCCCTTGTTCCTGGAGGTGGCCTTCACGTCCAGCCCCGGCACGTCGGCCTTCGTGATCATGAGCTTCGCGAGCCGCTCGGCCGGGGTCGCCTGCTTCGCCCGGGGCGCGGTGGGCCGGGGTTCCCCGGTCGCCGTGTCCGAGTCGGCGCTGCCGCCGCACGCCGTGAGGGACAGCAGCGACAGGGTGGAGACGGCGAGCGCGGCTCGCTTCATGGGGCACTCCTCGTGGGGGACAAAGCGAAGATCATGACACGGCCATGCCGATATCACGTGAGTGAATGGTGTGGGCCTCATGGCTGGTATGTGACGAAGACCCCGGCGGCCGGACGCGCGCCCACCCGGCGTCCGCCCGTGCCGAATTCGCTCCCGCACAGCAAAGGGCCTGCCCGGGTGCCGCCATCAACGGGTTTGTCCAGCCCTGAAGTTGCAGATGAATAACGGTGCGCGTGGTGAGGTGTGTGACGCCGGACGCGCCTTGAGGGGCTTATGTGCGGCTGATACGGTGCGATGGCTTGACACTCACCCTCAGTGCTGGTTATTCGCCCAGGTGGGGCGGGTACGTCCGGCCCGTCCCGCATTTCTTCGTGCGGGAAGGTGCGGGTGAAGTGTCCACATTTGAAGGCAAATTGACAGACATAATCTTGGGTGTACGGGGAGCGGTTGCGTGAAGATCCAAGAGCGTACGGGGGCGGGCGCCGGTCGTTCCGCCGCTCCGGCTCAGCCGTCGGTCGGAGACCGGCTTCCCACACCACCTCGCGAGCGCAAACCGGCACTGGCCGCGCTTGCGGTGCTGCTCATCCTGGTGGGTGCGCTGGGGGTGACGATGCTCGTACTCCAGGTCGGCGACCGGGTCGAGGTCGTCAAGGTGACGGACGAGATCCAGGCGGGGGAGTCCGTCGGTGACAACGTGACCTCGGTGATGGTCGCGGCCGACGACAACATCAACTACATCAAGTGGTCGCAGCTGGGCACGCTGAAGACCCTCAAGGCCAAGTCCACGATCTACAAGGACACGGTCGTGATGGGCCAGATGTTCGCCAAGAAGGCCAGCCTCCCCGCCGGCAAGGCCGCCGTCGGCCTCGCCCTCAAGGAGGGCCAGTACCCGTCGGACATCAAGGCCGGTGACGTCGTCTCCGCCTACCGCGTCAGCACCAGCGGCTCCCCCTCGAACAGCACCGGCTCGAGCGGCGCCTCGTCCTCCGGCGGCGCCCTCGTCGACAACGCGCGCGTGAACACCGTCGAGGACGACAGTGACGCCACCGTGAGCACGGGCAACCTCTCGCTCACCGTCCTCGTCGACGAGGCCGACGCGGCCGCGCTCGCCTCCGCGGCGGCCGCGAACGAGGTCGCCATCGTGCACGTCCCCGGCAACTAGAAGGCGGCACCCCACCCATGGCGCTCATCGCTCTCGCCGCCGACAAGGGTTCCCCCGGCGTCACCACCGCGGCCGTCGCCCTCGCGGCGGTCTGGCCGCGGCGCGTCCTGCTCGCCGAGACGGACCCGGCGGGCGGTGACCTCGTCTACCGCAGTGCCGCCGCGCACGGCGGACCGCTCAACCCCAACACCGGCATGCTGTCCATCGCCGCGACCGCGCGTCGCGGCCTGGTGCCGGACCAGCTCTGGGACCACGTACAGCCGTTGAGCGGGGGACTGGAGGTGCTCGTCGGGCTCGGTATCGCCGAGCAGGCCGCCGGGCTCGCGGGGCTGTGGCCCACCCTCGGGCACGCCTTCGCCTCCCTCGCCGACTCCCCGAACGCCGCCGCCGACGTCATCGCCGACTGCGGACGCATCAGCGGGGACACCCCCGCCGTCGAGCTGTTCCCGCACGCCTCGCTCGTGCTGCTGCTCTCCCGCACCGAGCCGGAGGCGATCGCGCGGGTGCGTGACCGCGCCGCGGCGCTGGCCGGCAAGCTGCACGGCGGTCCGCGCGGCGCCGCGAGCCTGGCCAACCCGGTGATCGGCGTCGTCCTGATCGCCGACACGGGCAACGCCGGCAAGCTCGCCTCGCAGGTCAACGACATGCTCGTGCACGCCCAGACCGGCGCCCGCGTGGTCGGCACCATCGCCGACGACCCGGCCGGCGCCGACCAGCTGGCCGGCCGCAGGCGCGGCCGTCTCGACAAGTCGCTGCTGATCCGCACGGCCCGCAAGGTCGCCGCCGACCTCTACCAGCAGTACGGTGCCGCCTGGGCCGCCTCCGCCCAGGCGAACCAGGCCCACCAGGTTCAGCAGGCCCACCACGTCCAGCACCACCACCCGGGCCAGACGCAGGGCCACGCGGGGGCCGGCACATGACCGCTGTCGACCACCAGTTGGTCAAGCGGTTCCGCCAGGACGCCGGCGACCGCATCGCCGAGCAGCGCCGACAGGACCAGATCAACAACGTCACTCCGATGTCCACGGAGGACGAACGGCAGTACGCCCGTGCCGTCATAGCCCAGATCCTGGAGGAGTACGCCCGCGCCGAGATCAACGCGGGCCGTACGCCGCTGGACGCCGAGACCGAGGAGCAGTACGCGGCCGCCGTGCACGCGGCGCTGTTCGGCGTCGGCCGGCTCCAGCCGCTGCTGGACAACCCCGAAGTCGAGAACATCGACATCAACGGGTGCGACCAGGTGTTCGTCGGCTACGCCGACGGGCGCGAGGTGAAGGGCGACCCCGTCGCCGAGACCGACGAGGAGCTCATCGAGCTCATCCAGGTCCTCGGCGCCTACTCGGGTCTGTCCTCCCGCCCCTTCGACTCGGCCAACCCGCAGCTCGACCTGCGGCTTCCCGACGGTTCGCGCCTGTCCGCCGTCATGGACGTCGCCCGGCGCCCCGCGCTGTCCATCCGCCGCGCGCGCATGGGCAAGGTGTTCATCTCGGACCTCGTCGGCAACGGCACGCTGACCCCCGAGGTCGCCCACTTCCTGGCCTGCGCGGTCCGCGCCCGCAAGAACATCATGATCGCCGGCGCCACCAACGCCGGCAAGACGACGCTCCTGCGCGCCCTCGCCAACGAGATCCCGCCGCACGAGCGCCTCATCACCGTCGAGCGGGCCCTGGAGCTCGGGCTCGACACCTTCCCCGACCTGCACCCCAACGTCGTCGCCTTCGAGGAGCGCCTGCCCAACTCCGAGGGCCAGGGCGCCATCTCGATGGCGGAACTGGTGCGACGCTCGCTCCGTATGAACCCCTCCCGCGTCATCGTCGGTGAGGTCCTCGGCGACGAGATCGTCACCATGCTCAACGCGATGTCGCAGGGCAACGACGGCTCGCTGTCCACGATCCACGCCAACAGCTCCAGCGAGGTCTTCAACCGTATTTCCACCTACGCGTTGCAGGCCTCCGAGCGGCTGCCCATCGAGGCCAGCCAGCTGCTGATCGCGGGCGCGGTGAACTTCGTCGTCTTCATCCAGCGGCGCAACAACTTCGGCGACGGCGGCCGCCTCCAGCGCATGGTCACCTCCGTCCGCGAGGTCAACGGCGTCGACGGACGCGTCCTGTCCAGCGAGGTGTTCGCGGAGACCCCCGACGGCCGGATCGTGCCGCACGCCCCCCTAGCCTGCCTGGAGGAACTGATGGCACACGGCTACCGGCCGTCCGGGACCTGGGGGTGAGCCGGGGATGAACACGACTCTCGCAGCAATCGGCTCGCTCGGCTCCATGGGCGGCCTGTTCTCCACCACCGTCCTTTACTCGATAGGAAGCGGCGTCGCCGTCGGCGGCGGCCTCGCCCTCCTCCTCGTCGCCGTACGCGGACTGCCCGCCAAGCCCGACCACGAGAAGCAGAAGGCGGCCGAGCGGGCGAGTGAACTGATCCGCTTCGCCGGCCAGCGCGGCTCGCTCGCCGCCATCGTCGGCCTGGTCGTCCTCGTGCTCACCCGGTGGGCGGTCGCGGGCATCGCGGCCGGCGTCCTCGTCTTCTTCTGGGACCGCCTGTTCGGCGGCGCCGGCGAGGAGCGGGCCGCCATGCGGCGCGTGGAGGCCCTGGCCTCCTGGACCGAGTCCCTGCGCGACACCATCGCCGGCGCGGTGGGCCTGGAGCAGGCCATCCCGGCCTCCGCCCGCGCCGCCGCCCCGGTCCTGCGCCCCCACCTCGACGCCCTCGTCGACCGCCTGCGCGCCCGCACCCCGCTGCCCGAGGCGCTCCAGCACCTCGCCGACGAGATCGACGACGCCTCCGCCGACATCATCGTCGCGGCCCTGATCCTCAACGCCCGCCTGCGCGGACCCGGTCTGCGCCAGGTGCTGGGCGCGCTGGCGAAGTCGGCGCGCGAGGAAGTGGACATGCGGCAGCGGGTGATGGCGCAGCGCGCCTCGACCCGCCGGTCCGTGCAGATCGTCGTGGCGGTCTCGATCGCCTTCGTCCTCGGCCTGTCGATCTTCAACCGTGACTTCGTGGAGCCGTACGGCACCGCCGTCGGGCAGCTCGTCCTGGCCTGTGTCTGCGGACTGTTCGCGCTCGGCTTCTGGTGGCTGCGCAAGCTGTCCAACATCGAGACGCCCGAACGCTTCCTGGTCCGGGACGAGGCAGCCGTCCAGTTCGTCCGTCCCAGGACGCCGTCGCAGCAGTCCCAGCAGCTGCCGCAGGAAGAGGGGGCACGCCGGTGAACCTCACGATGCCGCTCGTCGTAGGCGCCGTCATCGGCCTGGGCATCTACGCCCTCGTACGCGCCCTCATGCCCAGCAAGCGCAGCGCGATCTCGCAGGTCGCGCGGATCGACGCGATGCGG
The DNA here is from genome assembly GCF_001270025.1 of Streptomyces azureus. NCBI lineage: Bacteria > Bacillati > Actinomycetota > Actinomycetes > Kitasatosporales > Streptomycetaceae > Streptomyces > Streptomyces azureus. The sequence goes on from NZ_DF968533.1 coordinate 123,614, forward strand.
GCACGCGGCTCGGCCTACGAGTCCGCGCGCGCCGAACGGGCCAAGGGCCGCTTCGGCTCTCTGAGGGCCGAAGTCGGCCTGCGGGTCTCCGAGTTCTACCTCCAGCAGGGCTGGGAGCAGCGCTCGCTGCGCGCGGACCTGGCGGTCCTGGACCGCAGCTGGGAGAAGTTCCTGGCGACGAAGGTGCTGCTGGGTGTGACGGGCCTGTTCTTCGGCCCGTTCCTGTTCGCCATCGTCTACACGCTCGGCGTCGGCCGGAGCCCGCTCATCCCGGTGTGGCTGGCGCTGCTCTTCGCGGTGATCTTCTTCTTCCTGCCCGACCTGGAGGTACGGCGGGACGCGGCCCAGAAGCGGCGCGACCTCCGGCGCGTGATCGGCGCGTACCTCGACCTGGTGTCGATGAGCCTCGCCGGCGGACGCGGTCTGCCCGAGGCCCTGATGGCGGCGGCCGAGATCTCCGACGGCTGGGCCAACCAGCGCATCCGCAACGCCCTCTCCGACGCCCGCATCACCGGCGTCAGCCAGTGGCAGGCGCTCGGCGCGCTCGGCGAGGAGATCGGCGTCGAGGAGCTCAAGGACCTCTCCGCCTCCCTGGCCCTGGTCGCGGACGACGGTGCGAAGGTGCGCGAGTCCCTCGCGTCCCGGGCCGAGACCATGCGGCACCGGGAGCTCGCGGAGATCGAGGGCAGCGCGGGTGAGAAGTCCCAGTCGATGCTCGTGGCGCAGCTTCTGCTGTGCGCCGGGTTCCTGGTGTTCCTGATCTTTCCGGCGGCGATGCGGGTGTTCCAGGTGCAGTGAACCGTGCAGTGAGCCGACCTTCACAACTCCGAACTTCCGTGAACCGATTTCGAAAGGACAAGACGTCATGAACGGACGCAACTTCCACACGGGCATCCCGGCCGTGGACTTCCTGGTCACCTTCCTCCAGGCCCGTACCGAGCGCGCCCGTTCCGGCGAACTCGACCGAGGTGCCTCCGCGGTCGAGTGGGTCATCATCTCGGCGGTCGTCGTGGCGATCGTCGGTGTCGTGGCCGCCATCATCAACGCCGCGCTGAGCGAGGGCGCCAACAAGGTCGGCGACTGCATCAAGGGCGCGGACGCGGGCAAGACCTGCTGACCGTCGTAGGAACAGACGCAGGGACAGTCACAGGACAGTCGTACGGACAACGGGGTTCACGGGGATGCTGGCGGACGTGAGCAGACGGATACGCCGCAGGGTGCGGGCCGCGCGGAGAGCGGCGGCCGCCCGCGGCGACTCCGGCATGACCGCGATCGAGTTCGTGCTGCTCACTCCCGTACTGTTCTTCATGATCTTCGCGACCGTGCAGTTCGCCCTGTACTTCTTCGCGGACCACGTCGCCCAGGCGGCGGCCCAGGCGGGAGCGCGCAAGGCGCGTGCCACGGCCGACGAACGGCCGGGCGCGTGGCGGGGCGAGGCCCAGAACGTGGTGGACAGCTACATCCGCCAGCTGGGCCCGCAACTGGTGCTGGCGCCGGACGTGAAGATGCTCCAGCCGGACCAGAACACGGTCGGTGTGGAGATCGCGGCCCGCGTGCCGACGGTGTTCCCGGGGCTGGACCTGACGGTGCACGCGCAGTCGGCCGGCCCGGTGGAACGGTTCGTACAGGAGGAGAACTGATGACTCTGTCTCCTCCGGCTCTTCGGAAGGACAGCGGCCGGGCGGACGACCGGGGCCTGTCCACGATCGAGGTCGTGATCCTCGCACCGGTGATGATCCTTTTCATCCTTGTCCTGGTGGCCTTCGGCCAACTCGTCGACGGTCGCGGAGCGCTCGACGGAGCGGCTCGGGACGCGGCCCGCGCGGGCTCGATCCAGAAGGACCACGCCACCGCCATGGCCGAGGCCAAGAAGGCCGCCGAGGCGAACCTGGCGGACGTCTGCTCCGGCCCGGTGTCGGTCGTCCAGACGAGCCAGGGCTTCGAGCCCGACACCATCTTCACGGTCGAGGTGAGCTGCCAGGTGCGGGGCCTCGCCACGCTCGGCCTCGACGTCCCGACGACGCTGACGGCGAGCTTCAGCTCCCCGCTCGACCCGTTCAGGAGGTCGGCGTGAGACACCTTCCGCCCTACTGGCGGTCGTGGTGGGCGGCCCGTCGCGCCCACCTGGACGACCGTGGCTCCGGCGCCGGCGCGGTCATCATCTTCGCGCTGGTCTTCCTCTCCCTCTCCGCGTTCGTGATCGACGGCGGCCTGTCCATCTCCAAGCGGGAACGGGCGGCCGACATCGCGGAACAGGCGGCCCGCTTCGCCGCCCAGGACATCGACCGCGAGGCCCTCTACGAGAACCCGGACCTGAACGGCCTGGGGCCGATCAACTACGAGAACTGCAACGCCCGCGTGAAGGCCTTCGCCCGCGAGATGGACATGACGGGTGCGGACATCGCGGCGACCCACTGCGTGGCGGCGGACGCCCAGCAGGTGCAGGTCGAGGTGCAGCTCACCTACTCCCCGGTCTTCACAGGGATGTTCTACGGCGGCGACGTGGTCGTCCACGGGCAAGCGGTGGCGGAGAACGAGGTCGGCTGATGCCCGCCGCCCTCGTCGCCCGTCCCTCTCGGCTCGCTGAGCACGTTTTCCCCACTGGAGGTACACCCCCATGCGCACACGCACGACCACGGCGGCCGCGACCGCCCTGACCGCGGCGGTGGCGCTGCTGCTGACGGGCTGTGACGGCTCGGAATCGTCGGACCCGAAGGACCCGGACAAGATCGCGGGCGCGGATTCGGGTTCGGGGTCTTCGAAGCCGTCGGCGTCCGCGACGGGTGACGACATCGAGCGGCCGGAGATCAAGCTGCCGTCCGACGTGAACAACGTCTTCGAGGGCGGTACGACCGGGGATCCGGCGAAGGACGCGGTGCTGGAGGACAACGAGCGGCGTATCAACTCCATCGACGAGGCGATCACCGTCGACGCCAAGAAGTACCCCGCCCTGAAGTTCTACTCCAAGGGCGACGCGCTGGTGTCGGCGGCCGACTACATCATGTCCTTCCGTGACGAGAACCGGAGCTTCACCGGCAGGACTCGGTACTACGACCGCGAGGTCACGTTCCACAAGGACGACGCCGCCTCCGTCACGTACTGCGTGGATGCGACACAGACGTACCCGAAGGACGGGACGACTGGCAAGGTCGACCGGTCGGTCAAGGCGTCCCCGAGCGACTACGTCTTCTACAACACCCGTCTCGAGAAGAACGCCAAGGGTGTCTGGCAGACCACCACGGTCTCGTCCACGGAGGCCGCCAAGAGGTGCATGTGATGCGGCGTGCGACTGTGCTGCGCGCCGTCGCAACGTCGGCTCTGCCCTCGTCGCGGCGGCCGTGCCGTCAACGGCCACGGCCGGTGGCGGTCGCGGTGGCGGTGAGAAGGGCGGCTGCGAGGGCAGCGCGGAGGGCTCCGCCCCTGGCTGTCTTTCCCCAGGTCCTCGCCGAATACGCCTACGACAAACTCCCCGTTCCCGACACCGAGATCGAGATGGCCTCGGCGGGCAAGTCGACCGTCAACCTGCCCACCTGATCTGGCTCGACAAGGCCAAGTCCACAGCTCTCGGTGACGGCGAGCCTGCCCGGCACGGGCCTGTCCGCGACCACCACCGCCGAACCCGTCTCCCCGCACATCGAGCCGGGCACGGCCGACGCCCGGACGTACCCCGACTCCGGCGAATGCGCGATCAACGAGGACGGCAGCATCGGCGCACCGTACGCGCAGGGCAAGGCCGACCAGGACCCGCCCTGCGGCGTCAGCTACCTGCGCTCGTCCGGCTCCGACGGCCCCTGTCCGCTGTGCGCCACGGTCACCTGGAAGATCAGTTGGACCGGCACAAGCGGCGAGGGCGGCGGCCTTCCCGACGGCACATTCGGTACGACCCAGGACGTGACGGTGCAGGAGATCCAGTCCGTGAACCGCTGATCCGGAACATTCGACGGATCTGCACACCGTCCACCGTGAGGTCGTGACAAACCAGGGCAGGAACTGAGCACCACTCACTTACCCCGCCGTGCATTGCACACCGGTACCGCGTAGTGGCGGAACATGTGAAGGTGACGGGCCTTTCGGTGACCGAATGGTCACACACATGAATTCGGTCACCGAAATCCATCGCACCCCGATAACCACTGACTGGCCGACTCTCCTCCCGACGTGCTTTGATCGGTCGCGCTCGAGCACTTCGAATTATTGAAACGAAGGGAACCGCCTTCCATGGCCTTCACCCCGCAGATCCAGACCGCCCACATGTCCGACGCCGAGCTGGACACCATCGCTGGCGGACAGGCGGGCGGCACCGCGGGTGCCGGCGCCGCAGCCGGTCTCTACGTCGAGACGTCGGCCGTCGGCGTCAACGCCGGTGTCGGCGGCGGCGTGGGCCTCGCCGTCTCGCCCGCGGGCGTCGCGGCGGACCTGCACCTCAACACCGCCGTCGCTTCCTGACTCCAGGCACACGAAAGGCCCCGGATCTCCGCATCCGGGGCCTTTCCACGTCACGGGCGCGGCTTACTTGCCGCCGCCACCGTTCCCTTTACTGCCCTTCCCGCCCCGCTTGTCCTCGGTCTTCGTGGCATCGCTGACCTGATTGGCGAGCTCGTCATCAAGCTTCTTGAACTCGCGAACGACGGCATCGGACATACTCGCCAGCGCATCGAGCTGCTGCGTGATGTCCTCGCGCCCGTCCTCCCAATGGGACTCGAAATCCCCGAGCGCGTCATTGACACTGCCGTTCGCTGATGTCGTCCCTATAGGACTCGAAGAGCTTCATGGTGGCGATCTCTTCCTCGGTGGACTCCATGACGTCCACCTCTTCCAATCGCGCCGACATGTCTACGAGAGCCTGCTTCCGAGCCGGATGAGTGATCGGTACGGCGTGCAGGTCGGTGTTCATCAGCCAGTCGAACAGCACGATGGCATCGGAGCGCCACATGCGGAGATCGACGGTTGGCGTGGACCTCCATGAGATACCGGTTTCCATGGGGGCATCCCGCCAGCCAGACTTCGATGGCAAATGATCAAGGTGCACTGTGACAGGACATCGGACAGGCGTCCCGGTATCGGTCCCGGACCTCGGGGAGTTGCCGGAAGCCGGCTGACTCGTAGGTGGCGACGGCGCCGGCATTGGAGCTCGGGGTGCAGACGATCGCGCTGGACGAGCCCAGCTTCTGGAGTGCGGCCGCCGCGGCGACGCTGATGGCCTTGCCGTAGCCGTGACCGCGATGTTCCCGGTGCACGCCCATCGGTTCGAGCAACCCGGGCCTACCCCGGCCGGCGGACCACACCGTCACCGCCGCCACCGCGTTGCCCTGGTGGTCGTAAGCGACCAGACACCGGGCGTCGGCATACGGCAGTCCCGCCGCCATCGCGTGCCAGCGCTCGTTCGTGAACCTCGACCCGTCCCACGCTGCCCGATGGACGGCCACAAACTCGTGCGCCTGCTCCGGCCCGACCGCCACGATCCGCACGCCCGGGTCCTGCACCGGCTCCGAGAGGTCGCGGCGTAGCGGCGTCCACGGCTCGTCGGTGTTCCAGCCGTCGTCGGACAGCAGATTCTGGAGCAGCGCACCCATCGGCGCCTCGATGTTCACCTTTCCCTCGGGCAGGACGCCGCGCTCCGGGTGGGTCACGTCTTCCACCAACTGCTGTGCCAGTTCCTCGTCCTGGTGGGCGTCCGGCGCGATCGTCAGCCGCAACAGTCCGGGACCGTCCAGCAGCCCCACGGCGAGAATCTGCCCGTCCCGGCTCCATGTCCGCACCCCGGCGGCGGTCGCTTCCGCACCTGACCGCCAGAACCAGCCCAGGTCCCCCGGATGCAGTTGCATCGGCGCCCCCTCGTACTGCCACTCCCGCAGCACGTCCACGGCCTCGCTCAGCCCGTCGACTCCCGGCTTGCTCAACCGAATCGCCATGGCCCGATCCCACACCACCGCACCGACAGCCCGCACCCGGGTTTTGACCGGCCGGCGTGGTGCGGGTTCGGTGACCCTGTTGGTGCTCGGAAGCTGGGCTTGCTGCAGCTCGACTTGATTGACCTCCTTGAAGGCGCCCATGTCCAGCCACACCCAAGTCGGCAGGTTCACCGTCGACCTGGCCGCCGGCTTCAACTCGACCTCGGCCGTCGCCAGGGGCCGCTCGTCTGCGTGACCCGGTATCGCTCGGTACCGCGTCCTTACCTGGAGCATGCCCCTCGCTCGGAACGCACCTGCGCGTTCTGCCACACGCCCTGCTCGTTCTTCGCCAGGGAGACCGAGTAGAAAACGTAGGGGTCCGTGCCTGCCGGATTCCCCTCGACCTTGCTGGTCTTGCGGTTCTTGGTCTTCGCCTCGCTTTCGTCCGTGCAGTAGCTGAGCGACGCTCCCGTGCCGGTCTCGGCCAGGTTGACCTTGGGGTTGAAGGCGGGCAGCTTGCCGATGACGGTGAGGTTCTTGTCCGTGTAGGACTTGATCCACTCCTTGGTCTGCCCGCGGATCCCTTCGGTGTCGTAGAAGGCGACGGCCTCGCTGTCCGGGTCGTTCGCGATGATCGCATGACCGGGCGCTCGACGCGCTGCTCCCCGGGGACGGCCGCTGATGCTCCTGTCGCGTCAGCGGTTGATCGACTGGATCTCCTGGACATTCATGTCCTGGGTCGTTTCGAAGGCGCCATCCGGGAGGTCACCGTTCGCGCCGCCCGTGCCTTCCCACGAGATCTGCCAGGTGATGCTGGCCTTCAACTGGTACGGCTCACCGTTCGTGGCGCGCAGGTACCTGATACCGCAAGGCGGGGTCTTGTCGGCGTCGCCCTTGGCGTAGGGGGTTCCGATCGAGCCGTCCTCGTTGATCTCGCAGTCACCGGAGGCCGGGAAGGTCTCGGCATCGTCCGTGCCCGGTTCCAGGTGCAGGGCCACCGGCTTGGCCGTCGTCTCCGCCCACAGCCCCGTGTCGGGAAGCTCGGCCCGGACCTTGATGTCCTTGAAGGTGCCCTTGTCCAGCCACACCCAAGTGGGCAGGTTCACCGTGGACTTGGCCTCCGGCCTCAGCTCGATCTTGGTCTTGGGCACCTCGATCTTGTCGTAGGCGTACGCCGCAAGCGTCTCAGGAGTCGGCGCGTGCTCGTCGTCCGGGATCGTGCCGGCGTCCTGCCAGAACATGATCCGGCCGCAGTCCCAGGCCTTGATGTCGTTCTCGTGGCCCTTGCGGACAACACTGCGCCAGAACATGCCCTCCTTGCCGATGTTGTAGTTCTTGTACCCCTCGGCGGTGCTGTTGGTGGGCGACTTGAGATCGAAGTTGTCCTCCGGTTCACCCTTGTCGTAGTGATCGACGAAGATGCCCGAGGTCCACCACTCGTGGGCGTTGACGGCGCCCATCCCGCCGTTCTTCTGCAAGTCCTCGACCGCGGATTTGAGCCCTTCCGGAGTGAAGACCGGCTCGTACCAGCAGACCGGGGGCTCCCAATTGGGGTCGACGGACGTCAGCTCGTCCATGGAACCTTGTTCGGTTCGGCCGTCGGGGTGACTGACCTGGATGCGGGATTGCGAGACGGACGCCAGCAGGGTGCGGCCGTTGGAGTCACCGGAGGGCTTCTCAGCGGGCTGACTGGGCGTCGTGGGCGCCGGTACTTCGTCGGCGAAGGCTGCGCCTGACGAGCACAAGAACACGGTGGCAGTCAGCGCCGCTGTCCATGCTGCGCTTCGTCCGGTCCCCGTCACTGCTGACACTCCTTGGCCTTGCCCGCGACCTCGATCTGCTGTGCCTCCCAGATGCCAGGGGAGTCGGCCGAGGGCTGCATCAGGATGCGGTACTTCAGGTAACTGGCGAGGCTTTCCTTCGTGTAATGGATCTTGTTGGTTTTGACGTCCCTGCTGTACGACTTGGCCTGGTTACGGCAGAAGGTGACGAGGACGGCTTTCGCGTCCTCGGACTTGCTCGTGGCGGCGTCGTAGTACTGGTCCTCGCCCGTCGGGGTCCAGCCGCCCTTCACCCACGCCTCTATCTGCGACTTCGCGTACTTGGCAGCTCCGGCTCGGGAGTAGAACCGGTAAGCCGAGTCGTTCGGGTCCTGGGCGACGATGGCGTGCTTCAGCGCCCGGATGAAATGGGCAGAGTCGTCCAGCGCAGCCGCCTCATCGCTGTCGGACGGCTTGTCGAAGTCGAAGACCATCTTCAGGTCCTTCGGCAGGCTGAGATCGGGGCGATCCGCATCCGCAGCTTTCGATGGCGAAGCCGACGGACTGCTCGCCCCCTTGTCCGCCCCCTTGATGTCACCCGAAGAGTCGCCTCCTCCGCCGCAAGCGGTGAGCAGCAGCGCCGCTGTGGCGGTGAGTGCGGCGGTGGTGGTCAGAGCGCGGCGTGCCACGGTTCGTCTCCCCCGTGTTCGGTGTATGCGGCAGAGAACGAAGCTATCAGGGAGGCATGGCGGGCCCTTGAGAGCAGGTAGTGGATTGCGTGGGGATGGTGAGGAGTGTGGCGTAGCGGTTGCGAACGCCGAGGGCTGAGACCGGTGCTGATCGTCCTGACCCAGAGCAGATCCACGGCGCGTTGGGCGACGCGGCCGATCCGCATGGGCCTGCCCGGCTGGCACTCGCTGACCGCACACAGTTCGTCGAGTCATGCGTGGTCGACAGCCAGGCCAAGCAGATCTGGAAGGTGCAGATGAGGAACCGCAGCGATGGTTCTCCGGATCCGCGACTGGCCCGGTATCCCGGTGCCGGAGTTCGTCCGTGACCGGGTGAAGGGGTGCTCCGACCCGCAGCGGCTCGAGGTCTGGGCGCGGAGGGCGGTCCATGCCACGAACGTGGAGGACCTGTTCGCCGACGACGGCGCCTGAGAGCAACGAACAGGCCGTTGTCGCCGGTGCCGGGGTCTGCCGGGCCGGGGCAGGGCGGGCAGCTGGAGGCGTACTGCCGTCGGTTGAAGCTTTCGTGATGAAGCGTCAGGTCTTGGATCAATGGTGTGCAGCCTGTCATCGGGGACGACCCTCTGCGGCCGAGTCGCGCCGCGCAACTAGCATCTGCGCAGAGAGAACCACTGCTTCGTGGTCATGCCAAACAGAGAGAAACGCGCATGCACAAGTCCATACGCCGGACGCTGATCGCCGCTGCTGGCCTCAGCCTCGCCCTCACGGTCGGCGCGGGCACGAGTTCGGCCGACGCTCGCAACACGAGCGAGCGGTACGCCCAGGGCTCCATGTCGTACAACTCGGCCACCGACAATGTCACGGTCAAGGACCTCAAGGCTGACGGCCGCAGCTTCGCCGTCAGTCTCTTCGGTCCCGCCTCGGACAACGTCCGCGTGTGCAAGGTGAGCGGCAAGGGCAAGTCCAAGACCTGCAACTTCAACTTCAACAGCGGTCGGCTGAACGTCCTGGTCTTCACCGAGCGGGGCAACCAGCACTGGGACATCGACGAGTTCCACATGGACGCCTGATCCACAGACCGCCTTCGACGTGTCCGGCTCGCCCGACGAGATGACGGCCCGCTCGTGAAGGCCGGCACACGGCGGCCGGACGGCTGCGTCCGGAGTCGTCCGGAATCACCCGCCCGGACGACGTGCGGAACGGGGACGGCGGGGACGGGCCGGGCCCCCACGAGTGCGGCGCGGGTCCCGGCGGCTTTCTGAAGAAGCCGGCCGTGTCAGCCCGGACTCGCCGCCTGCATCGCCTGCGCGGCCTGAGGGTTCCTCCAGTTCGACCACGACGTCGTCCATCGCCGCGAACGCGGTTTCCTGCGCGGATCGTGACCGGGACCGGGAAGTCGATCGCGCAGGTCGCGAAGGACCTTGGAAAACGACAGGCCCGCTTCTGGTAACGGGCGACATCCGCGGGAGGGTGGCGCCTGCTCCGAGCCGGACAAGCCGTCCGTTGAGGCGACGGTGCCCTGCTTTCCGCCGGTGGGGCCGCTCACTTGGGTGACCTTGATCCGGGACTGCGAGGCGGAAGCGGAGATCACGTTGTTCTTGGCTCCGCCGCCGTAACTGCCGTCGCCGCGAGGGCGAGGGCAGGCAAGGGCCCGAGGAGGGCGACGGTGAGCGAGACGACCGTGAGGGGCCGGGAGGCGTGTGAGGGCCTCACTGCGCGCAGCCACCCCTCTCCGAATGGGCGGACACTGCCTGCCACACACCCTGGGCGTTCTTGCCCATGGAAATCACGTAGAGAACCTCGGGGTCCGTGCCGGCCGGGTTCCCTTTGACCTCGCCGGTCTTGCGGCTCTTCGTGGAGGCTTTGCTCTCATCGGTGCAGTAGGAGAGGGATGCCGCTGCCTTGTCCTTGGCGATGGTGACCTTGGGGTCGAACACGGGCAGCTTGCCGATGACGGTGAGTTCTTGTCCGTGTAAGTCTTGATCCACTGCTGGCTCTGCAAGAAGCCGGCCTCGGTGTCGTAGAAGGCCCGGGCCTTGCTGTCCGGGTCGTTCTCGACGATCGCCGCGTACCCTGCCCGGAGTTGCTCCTTGCCGTCGTTGAGTACGGCCTGCTCGACGGGGTTGCTGCTCGTCCAGTTCCCGAAGGTCAGCTGGAAGCTGCTGGGAAGCTTGATCACCGGGCGCTTGACCTCGGACGCCGCGGACGACGCCGAAACGGAGGCCGACGGGCTGCTCGACCCGCTCTCCGCCCCCTTGATGTCCTCCGGCGACTTGTCCTCGCCCCCGCCGCAGGCGGTGAGCAAAAGAGCCGCCGCCGTGGTGAGTGCGGCGGCGGTGGTGGTGAGTGCGCGGCGGGCCACGGGCGTTCCCCCCCGGGTGATCGATCGTCGTCGTGCGTGTGTGCGGCAGGGAACGAAGCTGTCAGCGGTCGATCATGCCCCCTGAGCAGCCATGGCGGATTGTGTGCGGAACGTGAGGAGTCCGCGTGGCAGCTGCGAAGGACGTCATTCCGTTGACTCGGCCGCACGGCCAGGCGCATACGACTGGCGGGGCAAATCGGACGTCAACGGCGTTCGTTCCCTACGCCCTTCGACGACCTCAATAAGAGTCAATAAGATCTCTGTAGGCTCAGCACACCCCTCGGCCCACAGTTCGCCTCACCGCACTCCATACACGACCCCAGGACACCCGCCATGCCGCGACGCCGCACCTCAAGCTCGTCAAGCTCGACGGGAAGCACGTCGGGAACGACGGCACCTAGGAATCGGACGCCGCAGCCGGTGACGATCCGGCGGCGGTCGTTCGGGGACTTCGTCAGGGCGTTCTTCGCGTTCGTCGCCCTGGCCGTTCTCCTCGTCGGTGTGCCCGGTGCGCTGGCCACGCAGATCGGGTGGCCGTTGCCGAACGGGGTGCCGAGCCTCGACTGGCTTCAGCAAGAGATCACCGTCGATACGTTTCTGAACATCCTCACCGTCGTGGTGTGGCTCGCCTGGGCCCAGTTCACCGCCTGCGTGCTGGTGGAGATGAAGGCCGCGCTGTCCGGTGTCGGTGTGCCGGGGCGGGTGCCGGGGGCCGGGCCCAGTCAGTTGCTCGCCCGGCAGCTCGTCGCCGCGCTGCTGCTCGTCGGCGCCACCGCGGCCAGCTTCGCGCCCGGGCTGTCGCAGCTCGGGCAGAGCGGCTACGACGCCAATCAGAAGCCCGCCTCCGCCGCGGCCCAGCAGACCCCGGGTCTCTTCGCCCAGCAGCAGGAGCAGGCCGCCGACACCGCGGCCGCCCTCGCCGAGCAGGCCTCGCACGCCGCCTCGCACGCCGGCGCCGGTGGCAGCACCGCCAAGCAGGGCGACACGAAGTACTACCGGATCCAGCCGCCCGAGGGGCGTCACCACGACTCCCTGTGGGAGATAGCGGAACGGCACCTCGGTGACGGGCGTCGCTACAAGGAGATCTTCGAGCTCAACAAGGACCGCGTCCAGCCGGACGGGTCCAGGCTCTCCGAGGCCAGTCTCATCCGGCCCGGATGGATCATGGAGATGCCGGGCGACGCGCGCGGCGGCGAGCTCGTCGAGATGCCCGACGAGGCTCCCAACGTGTCCCCGGACGTGCAGCAGCAGATCAGCGACTACGCCCAGACCGGCGATCACGCGCAGGGCGGTGCCGGGGGCAGTGGTGCCCAGGGTGGTGGGCACGAGCACGTCGGTGGTGGTCCTTCCACCTCCCAGGTCTCCCTGCCCGAGCAGCGGCCCGCTCCCGACGCCGGTCACCAGCAGGCCACCGGCGTCGACGCCGAGTCCGGCAGCTCCTTCGGTCTGCCCGAGGCCCTCCTCACCGCTCCCCTCCTCGCCGCCGGTCTCCTCGGTGCCCTGGGGCGGCGGCGCCGGCAGGCGCTCTGGCAGTCGGCGTTCGGGGCCGTCGGCGGGCGGCGTGGTATGGAGCCGCCCACGCCGAGCGGGGACGCGCAGGACGTCCAGGACGCGCTGCTCGTCGGTGCCGACCCCGAGGGCGTGCGGCTGCTCGACCGGAGCCTGCGCGGTCTCGCCGCTTCCCTCGCCGAGGAGTCGCGGGCGCTGCCGGTCGTGTACGCCGCCTGGCTCAGCAACGGCGACCTGCACCTCCAACTCGCCCAGCCCGCCGGGAAGCCGCCCGCCCCCTGGCAGCAGGGGCAGGACCAGACCTTCTGGATGCTGGCCCGGACCGACGCCGAGCGCTACGAGGACGTCGACACGGCCGCGCCCTACCCGGGCCTGGTGAGCCTCGGCACCATGGACGACTCACGGCTGCTGCTCAACCTGGAGGCCGTGCCCGGCATCGTCTCGCTGAGCGGCCGGGAGGCCGACCGGGCCGCCGTCTTCGCCTCCGTCGCCGCCGAGTTGGCGACCAACGGCTGGTCCGACCGCATGACCATCACCCTCGTCGGCTTCGGGGAGGACCTCACCCCGCTCGCCCCGAACCGCATCCGGCACCTGGAGGACGTCGAGGCGCTCGTCGAGACCATGGAGGCCGAGACGCGGCAGCGGCGGGGCGCCCTGGGCGCGGCCGGGCACGACTCCGTCCTCACCGGGCGTACCGGGCCCGCGCAGCACACCCGCTGGGCCCCGCACCTGGTCCTGCTCGCCGCCCAGCCGTCCGCCGAGGACGCCGTCAAGCTCGCCGAACTCGCCGCCGACGCCGGCCGTCTCGGCATCGGCTACCTCGTCGGCACCGAGACCGGCGATCTGCCGGGCGCCGCCTGGGAGATGGAGATCACCGGCCAGGGCAAGCTGCTCGCGCCCCTCCTCGGGCTCGAACTCGACGCCCAGTTGCTGCCCGCCGCCCAGCAGCGGGCCGTGGTCGAGCTGTTCGTCGACGCCGACCCCGAGAACCGGCCCGAGGGCGGCCCGGCCAACAGGCCGCCGTTCCTCGTCGACATCAGCGAGCAGGGGCGGCCGGCCGTCTACGCCCGGCTCGTCGGGCCGTACGAGATCATCGGCCTCGACACCCCGGACGGGGACCGCAGCGCCCTCCTCCACGAGGCGCTCGCCCTGCTCCTCCTGCACCGCGAGGGTGTGCACCCGCGGGTGCTGTCCTCGGCGCTGTGGCCGCGCGGCGTCACCGACGACGTACGCAACGCGCTGCTGGACCGGCTGCGCGACTGGCTCGGCGCCGACCCGGACGGCACGCCCCGCCTCGGCACCGACGGCAGCGGCCGGCTCACGCTCGCCAAGTCCGTCGTCTCCGACCTGGACGTACTGCGGTCCCTCTACCACGAGGCCACGCAGGGCAAGGGCGTCGACAGCCGGGCCGTGCGCGGGCGGCTGCTCACCGACGCGCTCGTGCTGGTGCGCGGGCCGCTGCTCGCCGACCGGCCCGAGGGCCGCTACCGGTGGCTCACCCACGAGATCGTCGACGCCCAGCTGCCGCTGCTCGTCGCGGACACCGGGCTCGCGCTGTGCGAGTTCCACATGGAGAAGAACCGCGCCGAGAAGGCCATCGAGGCGCTCAACGCGGCCCTGCGCACCGCCCCGGCCGACGAGCGCCTGTGGCACGAGCTGCTGCGCGCCACCCACGCCACCGGCGACACGTCCCGCCTGACCGCGCTCGCCACCGATCTCATCGGCCGCAGCGGGGCCCGCGGCCTGCCGCCGCGCACCGAGGCACTGCTCGACGAGCTGCTGCCGACGTGGCGCGACGCGATCGCCGCGGTGGGATGAACACCGGGACGCTGGTCATCGCCGCCGCGCTGTGGGGCGCGGCGGCGGGTGCGTTTCTGCCGCGTGCGGCCTACCGGTTCTCGGCTCCCTCGGGGGAGCCCTGGCGGGAGCGGTGCCCCGGCGGGCACGCCCTCAAGGGCTGGCTGGGACGGGCCTCGTGCCCGGAGTGCGCGGAAGGCGCGGAGGGCGCGAAGGGCGCGAAGGGCGCAGAGTGTGAGGAGGCCGGATACGGGCCGCGTACGACACCACTGGTGATCGCCACCGCCCTCGTCTGCGCCGCCCTCGCCGCCGCCACCGGCACCCGGCCCGAGCTCGGGGTGTGGCTGCTGCTCGCGCCCGTCGGGGTGCTGCTGACAGCCGTCGACTTCCGGGTGCGGAGGCTGCCCGACCCGCTCACGCTCCCGTTCGCCGCGGCCGCGCTCGTCCTGCTCGGCCTCACCGCGCTCGTGCCCGAGCACGCGGGACAGTGGACGACCGCCCTGCTCGGCTCGCTCGCGCTGGGCGGCGGCTACTTCGTGCTGTTCCTCATCAACCCCGCGGGGATGGGCTTCGGCGACGTCAAGCTCGCTCTGGGCGCGGGGGCGGTACTCGGCTGGTACGGCTGGCCGACGGTGATGCTCGGCACGTTCGCCGGGTTCCTGCTCGGGGCGCTGTACGGCGGTGCCCTCGTCGTCGCGCGGCGGGCCGGGCGCAAGACGGCCATCCCCTTCGGGCCGTTCCTGATCTCCGGCGCGTTCCTCGGACTGCTGGCCGGGGCGTACGCGGCCTGACGCACTCGGTGCCTGAAGGCCTGCCAAGGCCTGACGTTCCCAAGGCCGCAAGGCCTGACGTTCCCAAGGCTCCAACACCCCAGGGCCTGACGTCCTCAGGGCCCAAGGCCTGGCGTCCAGCCGCCCGAACGGCTGGCGTACGCTGGGCTGGTCCGTCCACAACCCTTACGAAAGGGACGCCCGGTGACCGAGAAGGCCGACCTTCAGCCCATCCTCGACCGTGCTGCCGCCGGTGGGCGGATCACCCCCGACGAGGCGCTCCTGCTGTACCGGGACGCCCCGCTGCACGCGCTGGGCGCCGCCGCCGACGCCGTACGCCGCCGCAGGTACGCCGGCACCGAGCACATCGCGACGTACATCATCGAGCGCAACATCAACTACACGAACGTCTGCGTCACGGCGTGCCGCTTCTGCGCCTTCTACGCCGCCCCCAAGGACACCGACAAGGGCTGGACCCGCGACCTGGACGACATCCTGCGCCGGTGCGCCGAGACGGTCGAGCTGGGCGGCACCCAGATCATGTTCCAGGGCGGACACCACCCGGACTACGGCGTCGAGTACTACGAGAAGCACTTCTCCGCGATCAAGCAGGCCTTCCCGCAGCTGGTCATCCACAGCCTGGGGGCGTCCGAGGTCGAGCACATGGCCCGGATCTCGAAGGTGTCGGTCGAGGAGGCCATCCAGCGCATCCACGCCGCCGGGCTCGACTCCTTCGCCGGTGCCGGCGCCGAGCTGCTGCCCGAGCGGCCCCGCAAGGCCATCGCCCCGCTGAAGGAGTCCGGCGAGCGCTGGCTGGAGATCATGGAGATCGCGCACGGCCTGGGCGTGGAGTCCACGTCGACCATGCTCATGGGCACCGGCGAGACCAACGCCGAGCGCATCGAGCACCTGCGGATGATCCGGGACGTCCAGGACCGCACGGGCGGCTTCCGCGCCTTCATCCCGTACACCTACCAGCCCGAGAACAACCACCTGAAGGGCCGGACGCAGGCGACCCTCTTCGAGTACCTGCGGATGATCGCGATCGCCCGGCTGTTCATGGACAACATCGCCCACATCCAGGGCTCGTGGCTGACCACGGGCAAGGAGGTCGGGCAGCTCTCCCTGCACTACGGCGCCGACGACCTCGGCTCGATCATGCTGGAGGAGAACGTCGTCTCCTCCGCGGGCGCCAAGCACCGGTCCAACCGGATGGAGATCATCGACCTGATCCGGAAGGCCGGGCGGGTGCCCGCGCAGCGGTCGACCACGTACGAGCACCTCGTCGTCCACGACGACCCGGCGAACGACCCCGTCGACGACCGCGTGGTCTCGCACATCTCCTCCACGGCCATCGAAGGCGGCACGGCTCACCCCGAGCTGAAGCTGCTCGCCCCCAACTGAGCTGGCACGGAGAGGTAGTTGGAAACCATTCACACGGCCGACGCCGTCCGCGTCACCTGGGACTCCGAGCCCGTCAAGGGCGGTGCCGTGGCCGTCGGACGGGACCGGATCGGTGCCGTCGGAAAGCTCGACGACGTACGCGAGGCGTTCCCCCGGGCCCGGATTCGCAGGTGGCCCGGGACCCTCGGTCCCGCCCGGGTCCACGAGGGCCCGCTCCCGGACGCCCCCAGCCCCCGCGAACGCGTCCACGAGGTGCTGAAGCTCGGCGCGGTCGCGGTTCTGGAGGAGTACGTCGACTCGCCGGAACTCCGCTCCGCCGCCGACCGCAACGACGTCGTCGTCCTGCCGAGTGCGCGCCGCACCGCGATCGTCCCGACCGGCCGCGCCGACCTCGCCGTCTTCGACGAGGCGGGGGAGTGCGTGGTGACGGTGTGTGCGGGGCGGCTCGTGCATCGGCGGCGCTGAGCGGCGCCCTTATTATCCGTCAGCCCGCGAACGCCTCTCCGAACGCCCCCGAACTCTGCGTCACCCCACTGCAATCGGTCGCCGGCTGGCCGGACTTGGAGCCGTTCGCGCACTGCCGGTCCCGCGCGGCCGACCACATCGACACCCACCCGACGCCCTTCTCCTCGGCGAAGGCCCGGACCTCGGCCGCGTCGGCGAGCGTGAAGGTCTCGCCGTCGACGTCGTTGACGCCGATCATCGAGGTGAGCGCCATGCCCTGCCACGCGGCCGCGTCCGATGTGCCGAAGACCTTCTTCAGCTGGGTGTGCGCGGCCTTGGCGGCCGTGAGCGCGTAGCCGCCCATGTCGCCGTCGTACGACGTGCCGTAGTTCATCGTCATCAGGTTGACCGTGGCGATGCGGACGCCGTTGTCGTCGGCGGAGCCGAGCAGCGCCAGGCTGTCCTTGCCCAGGCCCGAGGGCATGACCGGGAGCGTGAAGGAGACCTCCAGATCCGTACGCTCCTTCTGGAGCAGCGCGATCGCCTTCGAACGCAGGGCGACGGACGCGGAGTCGGCCAGCTCGTCGCCCTCGACGTCGAAGTCGGCCCGGGTGGCACCGGCCGCGTCGAGGGCCTTGCCGTACGCCGCCGCCAGTTCCGTCGCGCTCTCGCAGGCCGCCGCGAGCTCCTTGCCGGAGGCGCCGCCGAAGGAGACCCGGACCTGGCCGCCGTTCTTCTCCAGCCGCGCTATCCGGGATTTCACCGCCGGGTCGCCGATGGCGTGGGTGCCGTCCCAGCGCGGGGTGCAGTCGTCGCCGTCGGCCAGGACGAAGGCGAGGTTGTACGTCGTCGGGGAGCCGGCAAAGTCGGTGCCGGCGGCCTCGGTGGCGCTCACGTACGGGGCGTACGCGGTGCCGGATTCGGCAGGGGGCGAGGAGGAGGCAGGCGGCGAGGTGCCGGTCGCGGCCGGCAGCGAGGGCGCCGCGCGGGCCGCCTCGCCCTGTTCGGAGCACGCCGTGGTGACCAGGGCGATCAGGCAGCCCAGTCCGACCGCCGCCGGCTTCCGGTGACTGCTCATGGCACGCGCTCCCGTTCTCGTGCGACCTCAGGGGTACGCACACCAAGTACGTTTCCCGGCAGCAAACGTCTCACGAGGCCGGGCGCTCACACCGCGATGCGCAGGTTTTTGTGTCCGGCGAATGCGTTCCGACCTCGTCGTCGAACGCCGCCCCACTCGCGATCGCCACCGCAAACGTACCTCCGTGGGCCGGACCGCCTCGTGGCCGTTTTCAACGCCGGGACGGTGACGATCTGCCTCTGGTCACGGTGGAAGCCGCGGCTTCTCCCGTGCGGCGTACTGCAACAATGGGCCCGTGACCCGCGCATCCCTGGACAAGCAGCCGCACGAAGTCGCCTCGATGTTCGACGACGTGGCGGAACGGTACGACCTGACCAACGACGTGCTGTCCCTCGGCCAGGACCGGCGATGGCGCAAGGAGGTCGCCAAGGCGGTCGACGCGCGCCCGGCGCAGAAGGTCCTCGACCTGGCGGCGGGCACGGGCACGTCCTCGCTGCCCTTCGCCCGGACCGGCGCGTACGTCGTCCCGTGCGACTTCTCCCAGGGCATGCTCCGGGTCGGCAAGCAGCGGCAGCCCTGGCTGCCCTACACCGCCGGTGACGCGACGCGGCTGCCCTTCAAGGACGACACCTTCGATGCCGTCACCATCTCCTTCGGGCTGCGCAACGTGCAGGACACGGACGCCGCCCTGCGGGAGATGTACCGGGTGACCCGGCCCGGTGGACGGGTCGTGATCTGCGAGTTCTCGCACCCCACCTGGGCGCCGTTCCGCACCGTCTACACCGAGTACCTGATGCGCGCCCTGCCGCCGGTGGCGCGGGCCGTGTCCTCCAACCCCGACGCCTACGTCTATCTCGCCGAGTCCATCCGGGCCTGGCCCGACCAGCCCGCGCTGGCCGAGCGGCTGGGCAAGGCCGGCTGGTCGCGGGTGGCCTGGCGCAACCTGAGCGGCGGGATCGTCGCCCTGCACCGGGGCTTCAAGGACAGCTGACCGACTGGCGCCAAGGGGAGCTGAGAGCCCTGTACGGGTCGCCGGGCTCGTCCAGCTCCCGCTGGAGACCACCCCTGGGCGGCCTCGGGAGCCGCGGCTCGTGCACGCCCCCGCCGCCCTCGCCGGGGCCGAAGCCGAACCACACGTAGACCATCGACTCCCGCGGCACCTCGGCACCGGGCTGCGGATACTGGCGTACGACGTAGTCGACGACGGCGAGATGGAAGTCGGGCCGGTCCGGTGCGTTGAGGAGCAGGCCCTGCGCCCGGGCCGTCTCCCGCGCGTCCACTGCCATCAGGCCCACGAGACGCGGTACACGCACTTCGGGTGTTTTGCGGGATATGTGCACAGATGTCACCCCCAGCGGTACAGGCAGGGTAACTCCCGCTCCACACCGGCCGGAAGCGACAGATGCCTTTCTGTGACAGTCGACTACGCAGCGTCAGTAGACGGTGGCCGGAGGTCGAGCCGGTAGCAGTGCCCCGACCGCTCCGAGGCCGGTGTCGTGAACGTCTCGGCGAGGCGCATTCCCAGCCGCCGCGCGACCGCGATGGACCGGGTGTTGCGGGCGTCGACCATCGCCACCAGGCCCGGTACGCCGGCCGCCCGCGTCCGCTCCAGCGTCTGCCGGGCGGCCGCGGTGACATAGCCCTTGCCCCAGTGCTCCCGGCCCAGCCGCCAGCCGATCTCGATCTGGCCCGTCGGCCCCCAGCCCCGCTCCCATGGCTGGGCGCCCGTGAAGCCGATCACCTGCCCGGACTCGTCGAGCATGCTCCACAGGCAGAAACCGAGCTCGGCGTCGTGCCGGCGCTGGCGGGCGGTGAGCTCCTCGTAGACCGACAACTCCGCGGCCCTGCCGCCGTGGAACTCCATGACGTCCGGGTCGTCGAAGAGCCGGTGCCAGACGAACGCGTCCTCGTGGGTGGGGACGCGAAGCCGCACGGCGGGGAGAGCTCGGTGCATGAGGCAGCCCTTCGGCCGGTGATGAATGCCGCTGCATAGACTGCCCATGTCCTGTGCCGGTCGGCACGCAGATTTCGAACTTGGGGAGATCCCGCCGTGACCGTCGTGACCGAGCCGCTCTCCGAGAACACCGCCGATGTGATCGTCGTGGGCGCGGGGCCGGCCGGCTCCACGACCGCCTACCACCTCGCCAAGGCGGGACTCGACGTCCTTCTGCTGGAGAAGACCGAGTTCCCGCGCGAGAAGGTCTGCGGCGACGGCCTCACCCCACGCGCCGTCAAGCAGCTGGTGGCGATGGGCATCGACATCTCGGAGGAGGCCGGCTGGCTGCGCAACAAGGGCCTCAGGATCATCGGCGGAGGGGTGCGGCTCCAGCTCGACTGGCCGGATCTCGCCTCCTTCCCCGACTACGGCCTCGTCCGCAAGCGTGACGACTTCGACGAGCAACTCGCCCGGCAGGCCCAGAAGGCGGGCGCCAGGCTGTTCGAGCGGTGCAACGTGGGCGCGCCGATCCTGGACGAGCGCACGGGCCGTATCACCGGGGTGCACGCCAAGCTGGGAGAGGAGAAGCGCGAGGTCACCTTCCGCGCCCCGCTCGTCGTGGCCGCCGACGGCAACTCCACGCGCCTGTCCCTCGCGATGGGCCTGCACCGCCGCGAGGACCGCCCGATGGGCGTGGCCGTGCGGACGTACTTCACGAGCCCCCGCCACGAGGACGACTACCTGGAGTCGTGGCTGGAGCTGTGGGACCGCCGCGGCCCCGTCGACCGACTCCTCCCCGGCTACGGCTGGATCTTCGGCATGGGCGACGGCACCTCGAACGTCGGCCTGGGCGTGCTGAACACCTCCGACTCCTTCAAGGAGCTGGACTGGCGCGAGGTCCTGAAGGCCTGGTGCGCGTCCATGCCGGAGGACTGGGGGTACACCCCCGACAACATGACCGGGCCCATCCGCGGCGCCGCCCTCCCCATGGCCTTCAACCGCCAGCCCCACTACACCAAGGGGCTGCTGCTGGTGGGCGACGCCGGCGGCCTGGTGAACCCCTTCAACGGCGAGGGCATCGCCTACGCCATGGAGTCCGGCCAGATCGCCGCCGACGTCATCGTCCAGGCCCACGCGCGCTCGACCCCCGCGGGGCGTGAACTGGCCCTCCAGCGCTACCCGCGCGTCCTGAAGGACACCTACGGCGGCTACTACACGCTCGGCCGGGCCTTCGTGAAGCTCATCGGCAACCCGAAGGTCATGCAGATCGCGGCCCAGCGCGGACTCACGCACCCGCTGCTGATGAAGTTCACGCTGAAGCTCCTCGCGAACCTCACCGACCCGACCGGGGGCGACGCGATGGACCGCATCATCAACGGCCTGAGCAAGGTGGCACCGAAGGCCTGACCAGGCACGCGGGCCTTCGGCGCCGAAGGCCCGGTCAGCCGCTCAGAGCCGCGACGTCGGCGGCCCGGCGCGCGAACACCGCCTCGCGCCGGTCCGCCATCCGCCGCAGCGCGCCCTTCGCTCCCGCCGGGGGGCGGTCCAGGTACACCCGCCCGTTCACATGGTCGGTCCCGTGCGCCGGGCAGCGGGCGAAGTAGCCCGTGCCCTCGATGACGAGCGGTTCGCCGTCCCGGTCGTACCCTCGCACCACGGCCCGGTCCGGACGAGGTACGTCCATCGTGGCGCCCGGCACCGACAGGCGCTCCTCGCCCTCGTCGAGCAGCGGCCGGCCCGCCGGGTCGAGCGGCTCCAGCGCCGGATTGCGATGTGCCCGACGTGCCGCACCCCGTCGTCTTCCGGGCGGTCGTGCGCGCACAGCCGCAGATCGACCCCGACCCGGTTCGCCGCGAGTCCGGCCCCGTCCGCGATGTGCATCGTCAGGAACATGTCGTCGATCAGTGCGGCGAGGTCGGGACCGAACTCGGTGACGTCCCGGCACGGCTTGTGCCAGTTCTCGGACGTACGGGACTTCTCGCGCGATTCCGGCGACGGCCAGGCCCGCGACTGTCTCTCCGCGATCATCGAAGACGACCCTGCGGGACGAGGACCGGCTGGGCTGGCTCATGGACCCGGCGGTGACGGGCCTGGGCGGCCCCGACCCGCAGAACCGCGCCTCGTCCACCCCACGGGCACCCACGGCAACCGCCCGACCGCCCGAACGTCCGCGAGGCACGCCGTCAACGCCCTGCTGGAGGCGGACAATTCGGACGCCGAGTGCTGCCGGGTCTGGGAGCTGTGCCGGCCGCCGGAGCTGGAGCCTCTGAAGCGCGTGGACGAACTGTGGTACCGGCTGGGGCTGCCGAGCGCCTTCGGCCTCGGGCGGGCACCCTGAGAGGCCCTGGAGGGCCTTGACGGCCTTCCGGGGGTGTTCGGGACAGTCCGGGAGGGCCGTTACCCCGAGCGGCAACGGCCCTCTGACCCGTTATGCGTGAATTCAGTGCAAGCGCGGCATCAGAGGACGCGCACCGCGCCCGACGCCGGGTAGCCCGACAGGTCCTGGATGACGACGCCCTTGGACGGGTTGGCCGCGTCCAGGTACTGGCCGTCGCCGATGTAGACACCCACGTGGTACGCGGAGCCCTTGCCGCCCCAGTAGAGGATGTCGCCGACCTGGATGTCGGACAGCGGGACGTCCGTGCCGGCCATCGACTGGTCCTGCGAGACGCGCGGCAGGTCCACACCAACCTGCTTGTACGCGGCCTGCACGAGGGAGGAGCAGTCCCAGGCGTTGGGACCGGTGGCGCCCATGACGTAGGCGTCGCCCACCTGGGCCTTCAGGAAGGCGATGACGGTCGCGACGCTGCCGCTGGAGGGCGCCGACACCGACGTGGAGGCGGACGCGGACGCGGAGGCGGTGAGCGTGGCGCGCTCGGCGTTGCGCGCGGCGCGCTCGGCGGCGGCCTTGCGGGCGGCCTCGGCGGCCTTCTTCTTGGCCTCCGCCTTCTTCTTCGCCTCGGCGAGGTCCTTCTTGGCCTCGGCGGCCGCCTCGGCGGCGGCGGCGTCACGCTCGGCGCGCAGTTCGTAGTTCGCGGCCGCCTGCTGGGTGGCGGCAGCGGACTGGGCGACCTGGGCGGACAGGTCGGCCGTCAGGGTGGGCAGTTCGATGGTCTGGGTGACCGGCTCGGCGGCGCTCGCCGAGGCCGAGGCACCCGCCGCTGCCATGCTGAGAACGCCACCGGCAACTCCGGCACGCACGGCGATCGAAGAGGTCGCGCTGCGGCGGGGTTTCCGGTGGCTGCGTATGTGAGCGGTGTGGGACATGGGAACAACCGGTACCAGGGGCTCCTTCATATCTTCAAGAAACGTGTGCTGCGCCACAGTTGTTCAATCGGGCCCTCAAAACCCCCGTGCGAGGCCCTTTATTGACGCCTTAACGGACATTGTGGACTTCCCGTGACCGGCCTGTGATCACGGTCTTTGATCAATACGCCCGAATTGCCCCGCACCTACCATCGGTTGGGTTGATTGGCCAAGCCCCGTTCTCATGAGCCTCCCATGCGTGTGACGGAGGTCACGGAACGGTTGCCGAGGCGGACGCGTCCGGCGCCGTAGATCACGGCCGGATCACAGCCTCGCGAAGATCGTGAACGGATGCACGCGTCCACACCCCGTTTCGCGCGCCCTCTGATGTGTGAACGCGCCTCTATCAAGAGATCAAGCCCATCGCCAATTTGCATGCAAGGGAACACTCTTGATATTGAGACGCCCTCTCCGGCCTGCGCTGACAAGGCAAAATGTCACCTCTGGTGATCACTCGGACGCTTCGGGTGTGAAGATCACCGCTCATCCGACTTCATGATCGATCGTCAGGTGGTGGAGATCACAAAGCTTGTGTAATACCCCGTGTCGCAGATCACAGAGGGTCGGGCATAAGATGCACGCGGTTGGGCTTGTGACCTGCTTCACATGTTCCCGATCTTCGCCGGGACAGGCGGGGTTCGTGGGCCGGGTGGGGCGGAAGTGAGCTCGACGCAAACCGCCAGCAGTCAGTGCCGACTGAGAGGAGCGAGGAGCGGTGAACGCTTATGCGCCCATCCTCGTACTGGGAGCCCTCGGGGCAGGCTTTGCGATCTTCTCCGTGGTCATGGCCACGTTGATCGGGCCCAAGCGGTACAACCGGGCCAAGCTCGAGGCCTACGAGTGCGGAATCGAGCCGACCCCCACGCCGGCCGGCGGCGGGCGCTTCCCCATCAAGTACTACCTGACGGCGATGCTCTTCATCATTTTCGATATCGAGATCGTCTTCCTCTACCCCTGGGCCGTCACCTTCGACGCCCTGGGGATCTTCGGGCTCGTGGAGATGCTGCTCTTCGTGCTCACCGTCTTCGTCGCGTACGCGTACGTATGGCGGCGCGGCGGCCTGGAATGGGACTGAGGGGCCACAAGTCATGGGACTCGAAGAAAAGCTGCCGAGCGGCTTCCTGCTGACCACCGTCGAGCAGGCCGCGGGCTGGGTGCGCAAGTCGTCCGTCTTCCCCGCCACGTTCGGCCTCGCCTGCTGCGCCATCGAGATGATGACCACCGGCGCCGGCCGCTACGACCTGGCGCGCTTCGGGATGGAGGTCTTCCGGGGCTCGCCGCGCCAGGCGGACCTGATGATCGTCGCCGGCCGGGTGAGCCAGAAGATGGCGCCGGTGCTGCGGCAGGTCTACGACCAGATGCCGAACCCCAAGTGGGTGATCTCCATGGGGGTCTGCGCCTCCTCGGGCGGCATGTTCAACAACTACGCCATCGTCCAGGGCGTCGACCACATCGTGCCGGTCGACATCTACCTCCCCGGCTGCCCGCCACGGCCGGAGATGCTGATGGACGCCATCCTCAA
This sequence comes from Streptomyces azureus, assembly GCF_001270025.1. Classification (NCBI taxonomy): domain Bacteria; kingdom Bacillati; phylum Actinomycetota; class Actinomycetes; order Kitasatosporales; family Streptomycetaceae; genus Streptomyces; species Streptomyces azureus. The sequence continues at coordinate 148,082 of NZ_DF968533.1, forward strand.
GCTCCACCAGAAGATCCAGAGCTCCAAGCTCGGCGTGAACGCCGAGGAGGCGGCCCGCGAGGCGGAGGAGGCGGCGCTCAAGGCCCTGCCCACGATCGAGATGAAGGGGCTGCTGCGGTGAGCGACGCGAACGACCACGGGGTCAACCCCGAGAAGGACCTCAGCGCGTCGAACCTCCCGGGCCAGCGCGGCCAGGGCGGCGAGGAGATCCGCGTCCAGCGCGGCATGTTCGGCGCCAACAACGGAGGTGACACCTCCGGCTACGGCGGCCTGGTCCGCTCGGTCCGGCTCCCGGGACCGGCGACCCGCCCCTACGGCGGCTGGTTCGACGAGGTCGCCGACGAGCTGGAGGGCGCGCTGGAGGAGCAGGGACTGCTCCCCGAGAACGCCATCGAGAAGACGGTCGTCGACCGCGACGAGCTGACCTTCCACATCGAACGCGAGCACCTGGTGAGGGTCGCCCGGACCCTGCGCGACGACCCGGCCCTGCGCTTCGAGCTGTGCACCGGCGTCAGCGGTGTCCACTTCCCGAACGACAAGGGCCGCGAGCTGCACGCCGTCTACCACCTGCGCTCGATCACCCACAACCGGCTGATCCGCCTGGAGGTCAGCTGCCCCGACAGCGACCCGCACATCCCGTCGCTGTTCTCCGTCTACCCGACGAACGACTGGCACGAGCGCGAGACGTACGACTTCTTCGGCATCGTCTTCGACGGTCACCCTGCCCTGACGCGGATCATGATGCCGGACGACTGGCAGGGCTTTCCGCAGCGCAAGGACTACCCCCTCGGCGGCATCCCCGTCGAGTACAAGGGCGCCCAGATCCCGGCTCCGGACCAGCGGAGGTCGTACTCATGAGCACGTCGCACGCATCCGACGCCGCCGCCGCGGCGGCCGCGGCGCGCGAGACCACCGAGGGCACCGTCTACACGGTCACCGGTGGCGACTGGGACGAGGTCGTCCAGTCCGCGGCCCGCGCCGACGACGAGCGCATCGTCGTCAACATGGGCCCGCAGCACCCGTCCACGCACGGCGTGCTCCGCCTGATCCTGGAGATCGACGGCGAGACCGTCACCGAGGCCCGCTGCGGCATCGGCTACCTGCACACCGGCATCGAGAAGAACCTCGAGTACCGGACGTGGACGCAGGGCACCACGTTCGTGACGCGCATGGACTACCTGACGCCGTTCTTCAACGAGACGGCGTACTGCCTCGGCGTCGAGAAGCTCCTCGGCATCGAGGACCAGATCCCGGACCGCGCCTCGATCATCCGCGTGCTCCTGATGGAGCTGAACCGGCTGTCGTCGCACCTGGTGTGCATCGCCACCGGCGGCATGGAGCTCGGCGCCACCACGATCATGATCTACGGATTCCGTGATCGTGAACTCATTCTCGATATCTACGAGCTGATCACCGGCCTGCGGATGAACCACGCGTACATCCGCCCCGGCGGACTCGCCCAGGACCTGCCGCCCGGCGCGGTGGACCAGATCCGCGAGTTCGTGAAGAAGATGAAGAAGAACCTCCCGGAGTACGACAAGCTCGCCACCGGGAACCCCATCTTCAAGGCCCGCATGCAGGACGTCGGCTACCTCGACCTGGCCGGCTGCATGGCCCTCGGCGCGACGGGACCGATCCTGCGCTCCACCGGCCTGCCGCACGACCTGCGCAAGGCCCAGCCGTACTGCGGCTACGAGACCTACGACTTCGAGATCCCGACCGCCGACACCTGCGACTCCTACGGCCGCTTCCTCATCCGCCTGGAGGAGATGCGCCAGTCGCTCAGGATCGTCGAGCAGTGCCTGGACCGGCTCCAGCCCGGCCCGGTCATGGTGGCCGACAAGAAGATCGCCTGGCCGGCCCAGCTCGCCCTGGGGCCCGACGGTCTCGGCAACTCCCTCGACCACATCAAGAAGATCATGGGCACCTCCATGGAGGCCCTGATCCACCACTTCAAGCTGGTCACCGAGGGCTTCCGCGTCCCGCCGGGACAGACGTACGCGGCGGTCGAGTCGCCCAAGGGCGAACTCGGGGTGCACGTCGTGTCCGACGGCGGCACCCGCCCCTACCGGGTCCACTTCCGCGACCCGTCCTTCACCAACCTGCAAGCCATGGCGGCGATGTGCGAGGGCGGCCAGGTCGCCGACGTCATCGTCGCCGTCGCGTCCATCGACCCCGTGATGGGAGGCGTCGACCGGTGACCACCTCATCTTCCGAGCGGGGCGTCAGCCTGGGCATGCCCGAACTGCCCGCACCCGCCTACCCGGACGACGTCCGGGCCCGTCTGGAGACCGACGCGCGCGAGGTCATCGCCCGTTACCCGGACTCCCGGTCCGCCCTCCTGCCGCTGCTGCACCTCGTGCAGTCGGAGGAGGGGCACGTCACGCGCACCGGAATGCGGTTCTGCGCGGACATGCTCGGCCTGACCACGGCCGAGGTCACCGCGGTCGCCACCTTCTACACCATGTACCGCCGCAGGCCGAGCGGTGACTACCAGGTGGGGGTGTGCACCAACACCCTGTGCGCCGTCATGGGCGGGGACGCGATCTTTGAGGAGCTCCAGGAGCACCTGGGCGTCGGCAACGGCGAGACCACCGACGACGGCAAGGTCACCCTGGAGCACATCGAGTGCAACGCGGCCTGCGACTTCGCGCCGGTCGTGATGGTCAACTGGGAGTTCTTCGACAACCAGACCCCGGCGAGCGCCAAGCGCCTCGTCGACGACCTGCGCGCGGGACGGCCGGTCGCCCCCACGCGCGGGGCACCGATGTGCACCTTCAAGGAGACCGCCCGGGTCCTGGCCGGTTTCCCCGACGAGCGGGACGGAGCCGTCGAGTCCGGGGGAAGCGCGGGACCCGCCTCCCTGGTCGGCCTGAAGCTCGCCAAGGGCGAGTCCGCTTCTGCCCGCGTGGTGCATCCGCGCGGCGAGGCGCCCCGGGGCGACAAGCCGCACGAGCCGTCACCGACGGAGCACTTGAGCTCGCACGACGCGCCGCAGGACACGTCGGCCTCCGACCCAGCCCACCCGGCCGGGCCTGCCGCCGAGGAGGGGGAGTGATGACCTTGGCACCCGAGCTGAAAGACATGAGCCCCGAGAAGCTGCTCGCACCGGTGCTGTCGGCCTTCTGGGACGAGGACAGGTCCTGGACGCTGGACGTGTACCGCAGGCACGACGGGTACGAAGGGCTTCGCAAGGCGCTCGCCATGTCGCCGGACGACGTGATCGCGTACGTCAAGGACTCCGGTCTGCGCGGGCGCGGCGGCGCGGGATTCCCCACGGGGATGAAGTGGCAGTTCATCCCTCAGGGAGATGGAAAGCCGCACTATCTAGTTGTCAACGCCGACGAGTCGGAGCCCGGGACGTGCAAGGACATCCCGCTCCTCTTCGCGAACCCGCACAGCCTCATCGAGGGCATGATCATCGCGTGTTACGCCATCAGGTCGTCGCATGCCTTCATCTATCTGCGTGGTGAAGTGGTCCCGGTGCTGCGGCGGTTGCACTCGGCCGTGCGCGAGGCCTACGAGGCGGGCTTCCTCGGCGAGAACATCCTGGGCAGCGGACTCGACCTCGACATCACCGTGCACGCGGGCGCGGGCGCGTACATCTGCGGTGAGGAGACCGCACTGCTGGACTCGCTCGAAGGCCGCCGGGGTCAACCGCGGCTTCGTCCCCCCTTCCCCGCTGTCGCGGGCCTCTACGCGTGCCCGACTGTGGTGAACAACGTCGAGTCGATCGCGTCGGTTCCCGCGATCATGCATCGGGGCAAGGAATGGTTCCGGTCGATGGGGAGTGAGAAGTCCCCGGGCTTCACGCTGTACTCCCTGTCCGGCCATGTCGCCAGCCCCGGCCAGTACGAGGCGCCGCTCGGGATCACGCTCCGCCAGCTCCTCGAGATGAGCGGCGGCATGCGCCCCGGGCACCGCCTCAAGTTCTGGACGCCGGGCGGCTCCTCGACCCCGATGTTCACCGACGAGCATCTCGACGTCCCTCTTGACTACGAAGGAGTGGGCGCCGCGGGTTCCATGCTCGGCACAAAAGCTCTCCAGTGCTTCGACGAGACGACCTGCGTCGTCCGCGCCGTCACCCGCTGGACCGAGTTCTACGCCCACGAGTCCTGCGGCAAGTGCACGCCCTGCCGCGAAGGGACGTACTGGCTCGTGCAGCTGCTGCGCGACATCGAGGCCGGCAAGGGACGGATGTCCGACCTCGACAAGCTGAACGACATCGCCGACAACATCAACGGCAAGTCCTTCTGCGCCCTCGGCGACGGCGCCGCCTCGCCGATCTTCTCCTCGCTCAAGTACTTCCGCGAGGAGTACGAGCAGCACATCACGGGCCGGGGCTGCCCCTTCGACCCGGCCAAGTCGACGGCCTGGGCCGACCGCACGGAGGTGAACGCATGACCGTGACCACCAGCGCTCCCTCAGGCGGGGGAGAGGCGGCGGTCCCGCCGGAGGACCTCGTCACGCTGACGATCGACGGCATCGAGATCAGCGTGCCCAAGGGCACCCTGGTCATCCGGGCCGCCGAACAGCTCGGCATCGAGATCCCCCGGTTCTGCGACCACCCCCTCCTCGACCCGGCCGGCGCGTGCCGCCAGTGCATCGTCGAGGTCGAGGGCCAGCGCAAGCCCATGGCGTCCTGCACCATCACCTGCACCGACGGGATGGTGGTCAAGACCCACCTCACCTCGCCGGTCGCCGAGAAGGCCCAGAAGGGTGTGATGGAGCTCCTGCTCATCAACCACCCGCTGGACTGCCCGGTCTGCGACAAGGGCGGCGAGTGCCCGCTGCAGAACCAGGCCATGTCGCACGGCGACGCCGAGTCCCGCTTCGAGGGCCGCAAGCGGACCTACGAGAAGCCCGTGCCGATCTCCACGCAGGTGCTGCTGGACCGCGAGCGGTGCGTGCTGTGCGCCCGCTGCACCCGGTTCTCCAACCAGGTGGCGGGCGACCCGATGATCGAGCTGATCGAGCGGGGCGCGCTCCAGCAGGTCGGCACCGGCGAGGGTGACCCGTTCGAGTCGTACTTCTCCGGCAACACCATCCAGATCTGCCCCGTCGGCGCGCTGACCTCGGCGGCGTACCGATTCCGCTCCCGCCCCTTCGACCTCGTCTCCTCCCCGTCGGTCTGCGAGCACTGCTCCGGCGGCTGCGCCACGCGCACCGACCACCGGCGCGGCAAGGTCATGCGGCGGCTCGCGGCGAACGACCCCGAGGTCAACGAGGAGTGGATCTGCGACAAGGGGCGGTTCGCGTTCCGGTACGCGCAGCAGCGGGACCGGCTGGAGACGCCGCTCGTGCGCAACGCCGAGGGCGAGCTGGAACCGGCCTCCTGGCCGGAGGCCCTCCAGATCGCGGCCCAGGGGCTGCTGGCCTCCCGGGGCCGCACCGGTGTGCTGACCGGCGGCCGGCTCACCATCGAGGACGCCTACGCGTACAGCAAGTTCGCGCGCGTGGCGCTCGACACCAACGACATCGACTTCCGCGCGCGCGTGCACAGCGGCGAGGAGGCCGACTTCCTCGCCGCCCAGGTCGCCGGGCGCGGCCGGGACCTCGACGGTACGGGCGTCACATACACCGCATTGGAGCAGGCACCCGCCGTCCTGCTGGTCGGTTTCGAGGCGGAGGAGGAGGCGCCCGGCGTCTTCCTGCGGCTCCGCAAGGCCTGGCGTAAGCACGGACAGAAGGTGTTCTCCCTGGCCACGCACGCCACGCGCGGTCTGGAGAAGGCCGGTGGGACGTTGCTGCCGGCGGCCCCCGGCACCGAGACCGAGTGGCTGGACGCGCTCGCGAGCAACGTCGGACTGGAGGACGACGGCGCTCTGGCCGCCGAGGCGCTGCGCGCCGAGGGGGCCGTGATCGTCGTCGGTGAGCGGCTGGCCGCGGTGGCCGGCGGTCTGACCGCCGCCGTACGCGCCGCCTCCGCGACCGGAGCGCGGCTGGCGTGGATCCCGCGCCGGGCCGGGGAGCGTGGCGCCATCGAGGCGGGCGCGCTGCCGTCGCTGCTGCCGGGCGGGCGTCCGGCCACCGACCCACGCGCGCGTGACGAGGTCGCCGGCGTCTGGGGCGTCGCCGGCCTCCCGCACCGCTACGGCCGCGACACCGGCCAGATCGTGGAGGCCGCCGCGACCGGCGAACTCCAGGCGCTGCTGGTGGCGGGTGTCGAGATCGCCGACCTGCCCGACCCGGCGCGCGCGCGTGCGGCCCTCGACGAGGTCGGCTTCCTGGTCTCGCTCGAACTGCGGCCCAGCGAGATCACCCGCAAGGCCGACGTGGTCCTGCCTGTCGCCGCGGTCGCCGAGAAGGCCGGCACCTTCCTCAACTGGGAAGGCAGGGTCCGCTTCTTCGAGGCCGCGCTCAAGCCCGACCACATGACCCGCCGTCTCGCGCCCACCGACGCGCGCGTGCTGCAGATGGTGGCCGACGCCATGGACGTCCACCTCGGACTGCCCGATCTGCGCACCGTACGGGCGGAGATCGACCGGCTCGGCGCCTGGGACGGCCCGCGGGCCATCGAACCGTTGGAGACGGCGGGCGTCCTGCCCCGTCCGGCCGCCGGTGAGGCGGTGCTCGCCGGACACCGGCTGTTGCTCGACCAGGGCGTCCTCCAGCAGGGCGACGAGGCACTCGCCGGCACCCGGCACGCCGCACGCGCGCGCGTGTCGCCCGCGACGGCCGCCGAGGCGGGCGTCAAGGAGGGCGACCTCCTCGCGGTGACCGGCCCCCAGGGAGTCGTCGAACTCCCGCTCCAGATCAGTGAGATGCCCGACCGGGTGGTGTGGCTCCCGCTGAACTCCACCGGTGGCGGCGTCGCCTCCGACACCGGGGCGCGGCCCGGCTCCCTCGTCCGCATCGGTCCGGCGACCCTCGCCGGCGAGGCCCCCAAGGAGGTGGAGGCATGAGCCCGTACCTCGCCGCTGAAGACCTCTCGATGTTCGGCCACGACCCCTGGTGGCTGGTCGTCATCAAGGCGGTGTTCTGCTTCGCCTTCCTGATGGTGACCGTGCTGGTCTCCATCGTCATGGAGCGCAAGGTCGTCGCCTGGATGCAGCTGCGCATCGGCCCCAACCGGCATGGCCCCTGGGGCATGCTCCAGTCGCTCGCCGACGGCATCAAGCTGATGCTCAAGGAAGACGTCATCGTCAAGCGCGCGGACAAGGCGGTGTACGTCCTCGCGCCGATCGTGGCGGCCATCCCGGCCTTCATGGCGATCGCGGTGATCCCCTTCGGCCCGGCCGGCAACGAGATCTCGATCTTCGGCCACCGCACCACGATGCAGCTCACCGACCTGCCGATCGCGATGCTCTACATCCTCGCGGTCGCCTCGGTCGGCATCTACGGCATCGTGCTGGCGGGCTGGAGTTCCGGATCCACCTACCCGCTGCTGGGCGGCCTCCGCTCCTGCGCGCAGATGATCTCGTACGAGATCGCCATGGGCGCCGCGTTCGCCTCCGTGTTCCTCTACTCGGGATCGATGTCGACGTCGGCGATCGTGGAGCAGCAGACCGACCGCTGGTACATCCTGCTGCTGCCGCTCTCCTTCGTCCTCTACATCGTGACGATGGTCGGCGAGACCAACCGCGCCCCCTTCGACATGCCGGAGTCCGAGGGCGACCTGGTCGGCGGCTTCAACACCGAGTACTCGTCGATCAAGTTCGCGATGTTCATGCTCGCCGAGTACGTCAACATGGTGACCGTCTCGGCCGTCGCCACGACGCTGTTCCTCGGCGGCTGGCGGGCCCCCTGGCCGATCAGCACCTTCTGGGAGGGCGCGAACCACGGCTGGTGGCCGATGCTCTGGTTCACGGTCAAGGTCCAGTTGCTGCTGTTCATGTTCATCTGGATCCGCGGCACGCTCCCACGCGTGCGCTACGACCAGCTGATGAAGCTCGGCTGGAAGGTCCTCATCCCTGTCTCGCTGGTCTGGCTGATGCTCGTCGCCACCGTGCGTGCCTTCAGGAACGAGGGCTACGACTTCGCCGACGTCGCCCTCTACGTCGGCGGCGGCGTGCTGGCCCTGCTGGTGCTCTCCTTCGTCGTCGACATGTTCCGCGAGAAGGCGAAGCAGGCCGAGCCGCCGGCCGAGACCCCGGCCGCCTTCGACCCGATGGCGGGCGGATTCCCCGTACCGCCCCTGCCGGGACAGGAGCTCCCACCGGTCCCGCGACGCCGCTCGCGCAGTGAGCGGGAGCTGATTGTCAGTGGTGGGCCCGATACTCAGAGTGACGAATCTCTGGGCGGAACTACGGATGGAAAGGAGGCGTCCGATGGCTGAGGAACCGAAGGACACCAAGCCCGGTTTCCAGAACCCGGTGGCCGGCTTCGGCGTGACCTTCAAGGCCATGTTCAAGAAGCGGCTGACCGAGCAGTACCCGGAGCAGCAGAAGACCACGGCTCCGCGCTTCCACGGACGGCATCAGCTCAACCGCCATCCCGACGGCCTGGAGAAGTGCGTCGGCTGCGAACTGTGCGCGTGGGCCTGCCCCGCCGACGCCATCTACGTGGAGGGCGCGGACAACACCGACGAGGAGCGCTACTCGCCGGGCGAGCGGTACGGCCGCGTCTACCAGATCAACTACGCCCGCTGCATCCTGTGCGGCCTGTGCATCGAGGCGTGCCCCACCCGCGCGCTGACGATGACGAACGAGTTCGAGCTGGCCGACTCCAGCCGGGCCAACCTCATCTACACCAAGGAGCAGTTGCTCGCCGGTCTGGAGGAGGGCATGGTCGACACGCCCCACGCCATCTACCCGGGCACGGACGAACAGGACTACTACCGGGGCCTGGTCACCGAGGCCGCACCCGGTACGGAACGGCAGGTCGCCCACTCCAAGGGCGAGGTCGTGCAGGAGGCCGACTCGACCTTCGGCGGGACGGAACCGGCGTCGGAGAAGGTGATCGGCCGATGACCGCCCAGCTCGCCGCCTACTCCACCTCCACCGGAGAGGCCGTCCAGTTCTGGATCCTCGGCACGATCGCGGTGATCGGCGCCCTGTGCACCATCCTCATGAAGAGGGCCGTGCACAGCGCGCTCTGCCTCGCCGGGACCATGATCATCCTGGCGGTGTTCTACCTCGCCAACGGCGCCTACTTCCTGGGCGTCGTACAGATCGTCGTCTACACCGGCGCGATCATGATGCTGTTCCTGTTCGTGGTGATGCTCGTCGGCGTCACCGCGGCGGACTCCCTGAAGGAGACCATCAAGGGCCAGCGCTGGCTGGCCCTGCTGTGCGGGCTCGGCTTCGGCGTCCTGCTGATCGCCGGCATCGGCAACGCCTCCCTCAGCGAGTTCAACGGCATCGGCCAGGCGAACGCCGGCGGCAACGTGGAGGGCATCGCCACCCTCCTCTTCACCCGGTACGTCTTCGCGTTCGAGATCACCGGCGCCCTGCTCATCACGGCCGCCGTCGGCGCCATGGTGCTCACCCACCGCGAGCGCACCGAACGCGCCAAGACGCAGCGCGAACTCTCCGAGCAGCGGGTCCGCGAAGGCAAGCAACTGCCGCCCCTGCCGGCCCCCGGTGTGTACGCCCGCCACAACGCGGTCGACATCGCGGGCCTGCTGCCCGACGGCACGCCGTCCGACCTCACCGTCAGCAAGACGCTGCGCGAGCGGGGCCAGATCCGGGACGTGTCGCAGGAGGCGCTCAACGACCTCAAGGCCCTGGAACAGCGGTCCGAGGAGCGCCTGGAGCGCAGGGCGGTCGGGCCGGCGAACCTCAAGCGGCCCGAGGAGGCGTCGAAGTGAACCCGGTCAACTATCTCTATCTCGCGGCCCTGTTGTTCACGATCGGTGCCACCGGCGTGCTGATCAGGCGCAACGCGATCGTCGTGTTCATGTGCATCGAGCTCATGCTCAACGCCTGCAACCTCGCGTTCGTCGCCTTCTCCCGGATGCACGGCAACCTCGACGGCCAGATCATCGCCTTCTTCACGATGGTCGTCGCCGCCGCGGAGGTCGTGGTCGGGCTCGCGATCATCGTGTCCCTGTTCCGCGCCCGCCACTCGGCCTCGGTCGACGACGCCAGCCTGATGAAGCTGTAAGGGGTCGGAAGAATCGTGGAGAACCTCATTGCGCTGCTGGTGGCGGCGCCTCTGCTCGGAGCGGCGGTCCTGCTGTGCGGCGGACGACGGCTGGACGCCGTGGGCCACTGGATCGGCACACTGCTCGCGGCCGCCTCCTTCGTGCTCGGCCTGGTGCTGTTCACCGACATGCTGGGCCAGGACGCCGAACACCGGGTCATGGCCCAGCACCTGTTCAGCTGGATCCCGGTGGAAGGCTTCCAGGCGGACATCGCCTTCCAGCTCGACCAGTTGTCCATGACGTTCGTGCTGCTGATCACGGGCGTCGGATCGCTGATCCACCTCTACTCCGTCGGGTACATGGAGCACGACGAGCGGCGGCGCCGCTTCTTCGGCTACCTGAACCTGTTCCTCGCGGCGATGCTGCTGCTCGTCCTCGCCGACAACTACCTGCTGCTGTACGTCGGCTGGGAGGGCGTCGGTCTCGCCTCCTACCTGCTGATCGGCTTCTGGCAGCACAAGCCCAGCGCCGCCACGGCCGCGAAGAAGGCCTTCCTGGTCAACCGCGTCGGCGACATGGGCCTGTCCATCGCGATCATGCTGATGTTCCTGTGGTTCGGCACCTTCGCCTTCGGGCCGGTGCTCGGCAGTCACGAGGAGGCCGGGCTCGCCGGTGCCGCCGGTGAGGACAAGCTCACCGCGATCGCGCTGATGCTGCTGCTCGCCGCCTGCGGCAAGTCCGCCCAGGTGCCGCTCCAGTCCTGGCTCGGGGACGCGATGGAGGGCCCGACCCCGGTCTCGGCCCTCATCCACGCCGCGACCATGGTGACGGCGGGCGTCTACCTGATCGTCCGCTCCGGAGCCGTCTTCAACGGCGCCCCGGACGCGCAGCTGGTCGTCACCATCGTCGGAGCGGTCACGCTCCTCTTCGGTGCGATCGTCGGTTGCGCGAAGGACGACATCAAGAAGGCACTGGCCGGCTCGACCATGTCGCAGATCGGCTACATGATCCTCGCCGCCGGCCTCGGCCCCATCGGCTACGTCTTCGCGATCATGCACCTGGTGACGCACGGCTTCTTCAAGGCCGGACTGTTCCTCGGCGCCGGTTCGGTCATGCACGGCATGAACGACGAGGTCGACATGCGCCGCTACGGCGGACTGCGCAAGTACATGCCGGTCACCTTCGTCACCTTCGGCCTCGGCTACCTGGCCATCATCGGCTTCCCGGGCCTGTCCGGCTTCTTCTCCAAGGACAAGATCATCGAGGCGGCGTTCGCCAAGGGCGGCACCGAGGGCTGGATCCTCGGCGGCTGCGCCCTGCTCGGCGCGGCCATCACCGCGTACTACATGACACGCGTGATGCTGATGACGTTCTTCGGCGAGGAGCGCTGGCGCAACGCCCCGACGCCGTCCCCGGCCCAGCCGGACGTGGAGCCCGCCGCCGAGACGCGCGGCGAGTACACCCCGCCGCACCCGCACGAGTCGCCCAAGGTCATGACGATCCCGATGATCGTGCTGGCCGTCGGGTCGGTGGGCGGCGGTGCGTTCTTCAGCATCGGCGACCGCTTCATGCACTGGCTGGAGCCCATCACCGGACACGACCACGGCCACCCGCCGATCAGCGCCCTCACGGTCACGCTGGCCACGGTCGCCGTGATGGTCCTCGGTGTCGCCGCCGCCTGGGCGCAGTACGGCCGCCGCCCGGTGCCGGCCGTCGCCCCGCGCGGCTCGCTGCTCACCCGGGCCGCCCGGCGCGACCTGCTCCAGGACGACTTCAACCACGTCGTCCTGGTGCGCGGCGGTGAGCACCTCACGCGGTCCCTGGTCTACGTCGACCACACCCTGGTCGACGGCGTCGTCAACGGCACGGCGGCCTCGGTCGGCGGCCTCTCCGGGCGGATGCGCAGGCTGCAGAACGGCTTCGCCCGCTCCTACGCGGTCTCGATGTTCGGCGGCGCGGCGGTCATCGTCGCCGCGACCCTGCTGATGAGGGCGGTCTGATACCGATGTCCTTTCCTCTGCTGACAGTGACAGCGGCGCTCCCGGCCGTCGGGGCGATCGCCACGGCCGCCGTACCGGCCGCGCAGCGCACCGCCGCCAAGTGGCTGGCGCTGCTCGTCTCGCTCGCCACACTCGTCCTGGCGATCACCGTCCTGGTGCGCTTCGACCCGGACGGCGAGCGCTACCAGCTCACCGAGTCCCACGCCTGGATCGCGGACTTCGGCGTCCGCTACGAACTGGGCGTGGACGGCATCGCGGTGGCGCTGATCGCGCTGACCGCGCTGCTGATCCCGTTCATCATCCTCGCGGGCTGGCACGACGCCGACCCGCTGGAGACCGGCAGCACCCGGTGGCGGCCGACGCAGGGCTTCTTCGCCCTGATCCTGGCCGTCGAGGCGATGGTGATCCTCTCCTTCGAGGCCACCGACGTCTTCCTCTTCTACATCTTCTTCGAAGCCATGCTGATCCCGATGTACTTCCTCATCGGCGGCTTCGGGGACCGTGCCCACGAGCACGGCGAGAAGACGGCGGCGACGCAACGGTCGTACGCGGCGGTGAAGTTCCTCCTCTACAACCTGGCCGGCGGTCTGATCATGCTGGCCGCGGTGATCGGCCTGTACGTGGTCGCCGGTAACTTCTCGCTCACGGAGATCGCCGAGGCCCGCGCCAACGGCTCGCTCGACATGGCGACCAGCACCGAACGCTGGCTGTTCCTCGGTTTCTTCTTCGCCTTCGCGGTGAAGGCGCCGCTGTGGCCGCTGCACACCTGGCTGCCCAACGCGATGCAGGAGTCCACCGCCCCGGTCGCCGTTCTCATCACGGCGGTCGTCGACAAGGTGGGCACCTTCGCGATGCTCCGCTTCTGCCTCCAGTTGTTCCCGGAGGCGAGCAAGTGGGCGACGCCCGCCATCCTCGTCCTGGCCCTGATCAGCATCATCTACGGGGCGCTGCTCGCGGTCGGCCAGCGGGACATCAAGCGGCTGATCGCCTACGCGTCGATCTCCCACTTCGGCTTCATCATCATGGGCATCTTCGCGATGACCAGCCAGGGCCAGTCCGGGGCGACGCTCTACATGGTCAACCACGGCATCTCGACCGCCGCGCTGATGCTGGTGGCGGGCTTCCTGATCTCCCGGCGCGGCTCGCGGCTCATCGCCGACTACGGAGGGGTGCAGAAGGTCGCCCCGGTGCTGGCCGGCACGTTCCTGATCGGCGGCCTCGCGACCCTCTCCCTGCCGGGCCTGGCGCCGTTCGTGAGTGAGTTCCTGGTCCTGGTCGGCACGTTCGCCCGCTATCCGGTGATCGGCATCATCGCCACCTTCGGCATCGTGCTCGCCGCGCTCTACACCCTCGTCCTCTACCAGCGGACGATGACGGGCCCGGTGAAACCGGAAGTCGCGGCGATGCCGGACCTCAGGGCGCGTGAACTCGTGGTCGTCGCCCCGCTGGTCGTACTGCTGATCTTCCTGGGCGTCTACCCGAAGCCCGTCACGGACATCGTCAACCCGGCGGTCAAACAGACCATGTCCGACGTACAGAAGAAGGACCCCCAGCCCGAGGTGGAGGCGGCCAAGTGAGCGCAACAGCCGTCCACAGCCTGTGGACAACCGCGGCCGAACCGATCACCAAGATCGACGCGCCGAAGGTCGAGTACGGACAGCTGGCGCCCACCCTGATCGTCGTCGGAGCGGCGATCGTCGGGATCCTGGTCGAGGCATTCGTACCGCGCAAATCCCGTTACTACGTCCAGATGTTCGTGTCCGTCGTCGCGCTCGCGGCCGCCTTCGCCGCGGTCGTCGCGCTCGCGGCGGACGGATACGGCACGACCAAGGCGCGCATCGCGGCGATGGGCGCGATCGCCGTCGACGGCCCGGCTCTCTTCCTCCAGGGCACGATCCTCCTGACGGCCCTGGTCGGCCTGTTCACCTTCGCCGAGCGGCGGCTCGACCCGGTGGTGCACGGCAACCGGGTCGACTCCTTCGCCGCGCAGGCCGCGTCCGTGCCGGGCAGCGAGAGCGAGAAGGCGGCGGTCAAGGCCGGGTTCACCACCACCGAGGTGTTCCCGCTGCTGCTGTTCGCCGTCGCAGGCATGCTGATCTTCCCGGCGGCCAACGACCTGCTGACGCTCTTCGTGGCGCTGGAGGTCTTCTCGCTCCCGCTGTACCTGCTGTGCGCGCTGGCCCGCCGCAAGCGGCTGATGTCGCAGGAGGCGGCGGTCAAGTACTTCCTGCTCGGCGCGTTCGCCTCCGCCTTCACCCTCTTCGGCATCGCGCTGCTGTACGGCTACGCGGGCTCCATGTCGTACGCGACGATCGCGCAGGTCGTCGACGGCACCGTGCAGGACGTCAATCCGGCGCTCGCCGACACCATGGGCAACGACGCGCTACTGCTGGTCGGAGCCGCGCTGCTGGTGATGGGCCTGCTGTTCAAGGTGGGTGCCGTGCCGTTCCACATGTGGACGCCAGACGTGTACCAGGGCGCGCCGACGCCGGTGACCGGCTTCATGGCGGCGGCGACCAAGGTGGCGGCCTTCGGCGCGCTGCTGCGGGTGCTGTACGTGGTCCTGCCGGGCCTGCGCTGGGACTGGCAGCCGGTGATGTGGGCCGTGGCCATCGTCACCATGCTGGGCGGTGCGATCGTCGCGATCACGCAGACCGACATCAAGCGGCTGCTGGCGTACTCGTCGATCGCGCACGCCGGGTTCATCCTCGCGGGTGTCATCGCGACCACGCCCGACGGTGTCTCGTCGGTGCTGTTCTACCTGGCCGCGTACTCGTTCGTGACGATCGGCGCCTTCGCGGTGGTCACGCTCGTGCGCGACGCGGGCGGTGAGGCGACGCACCTGTCCAAGTGGGCGGGGCTCGGCCGGCGTTCGCCGCTGGTGGCGGCCGTGTTCGCGGTGTTCCTGCTGGCCTTCGCGGGCATTCCGCTGACCTCCGGCTTCGCCGGGAAGTTCGCCGTGTTCAAGGCGGCGGCGGAGGGCGGGGCCGCCCCGCTCGTCGTGATCGGTGTGATCTCGTCGGCGATCGCGGCGTTCTTCTACATCCGCGTCATCGTGCTGATGTTCTTCAGCGAGCCGCGGCCGGAGGGCCCGACGGTGGCCGTGCCGTCACCGCTGACGATCACGGCGATCGGGGTCGGCGTGGCGGTCACGCTGGTGCTCGGTGTGGCGCCGCAGTACTTCCTGGACCTGGCGGGGCAGGCAGGAGTGTTCGTGCGCTGACGCTGCGCTTGCTTCGAGACAGCGGCCCGGTTCCCTCAGGGGGTGCCGGGCCGCTGTCCCTCGTGGGGCCGGGTTACTCGCTCTGCTCGTGCCGCGTTTTGATCTTGGTCAGGTCCAGGTCCAGCGGGAAGGGGGCGTCGATCTTCATCCGTTCGCGGAAGATGCCCACGCTGGTGTAGGCGCCCGTGGTCGGTTCCAGCTCGAAGGCGTGGACCGCGGCGCGACCCTTCTCGCTCTCGACGCGCCAGTAGTGGGGGATCTTGGCTCGCGCGTACTTGAGAGGCTTGGTCTCGCGGTCACGGGACACGGAGTCGTCCGATACGACCTCGATGGCCAGAAGAACGGCCTCTGCCGGGAACCGGGTCTGGTCCGGCTCCTTCACCACGTTCCCGCGCACCACGACCACGTCCGGCTCTGGCCTGTTCTGGCGGTCGATGTCAATGGTGAACTCACGAAAGACCTCGAATTCCGCTGGTGCCAGAGACTGGAGCTGCCACTTGAAGAAGTCAATGGCGCGCTCGTGAAAGATGGTCTGCGGACTCACGAAGACCAGGCTCCCGTCGATCAGTTCCGTGTGCGGAGGCAGATTCGGGAGGCGGTCCAGGTCGTCGGCGGTCCAGCCGCCTTCCGGCGGGGTCGGCCAGGTCGGCGTGGACGCCTTCGGTGCGACGCTCATCAGTGCTCCCATGGGACGGAGTCTCGCCGGGTCTTTCAGACTATCGGGCGGAAACGGGCGGGGTCTCCCACGAACGTGTGAACGACTGCCGTGTCCCCTTACGCAGGCGTACGAGGCGGCCTGTGGATAACTCCGGGGCTGTCGGTGCGGGCGCCTATGGTGGACGCAGTGGTCGAGGCGCGACGCACGGGGGACGGAACGATGGGCGCTATGGGCGGGACGGGTGTGATGACGGAACTGGACGCGGTGACCGGGACCGGGATCGGTGCGGGCAGCGACCCCGCCGGGCCCCTGTGCGCCGGCGCGAGCGAGGCGCTGGCCACGCTGCACCGGGTCTTCGGATACGAGGCCTTCCGCGGCGAGCAGGAAGCGGTCATCGAGCACGTGGTCGCGGGCGGCGACGCGGTGGTGCTCATGCCGACCGGCGCCGGCAAGTCCCTCTGCTACCAGGTCCCGGCCCTGGTCAGGCCCGGTACGGGTGTGGTCGTCTCCCCGCTCATCGCCCTGATGCAGGACCAGGTGAACGCGCTGCGGGCGCTGGGCGTGCGGGCCGGGTTCATGAACTCCACGCAGGACTTCGACGAGCGGCGGGTGGTGGAGGCGGAGTTCCTCGCCGGGGAGCTGGACCTGCTCTACCTGGCGCCGGAGCGGCTGCGGCTGGAGAACACGCTCGATCTGCTCTCACGCGGGAAGATCTCCGTCTTCGCGATCGACGAGGCGCACTGCGTCTCCCAGTGGGGCCACGACTTCCGGCCGGACTACCTGTCGCTGTCGCTGCTCGGCGAGCGCTGGCCGGACGTACCGCGGATCGCGCTCACAGCGACGGCCACGCACGCGACGCACCAGGAGATCACCGAGCGGCTGGGCATGCCGTCAGCCCGGCACTTCGTGGCGAGCTTCGACCGGCCCAACATCCAGTACCGGATTGTGCCGAAGGCCGACCCGAAGAAGCAGCTGCTGAGCTTCCTGCGCGAGGAGCACGCGGGCGACGCGGGCATCGTCTACTGCCTGTCGCGCAACTCGGTCGAGAAGACCGCCGAGTTCCTCAGCCGCAACGGCATCGAGGCGGTGCCGTACCACGCGGGCCTGGACTCGGGCACGCGTGCGGCCCACCAGTCCCGCTTCCTTCGGGAGGACGGCCTGGTCGTGGTGGCGACCATCGCCTTCGGAATGGGCATCGACAAGCCGGACGTACGCTTCGTCGCCCACCTCGACCTGCCCAAGTCGGTCGAGGGCTACTACCAGGAGACGGGCCGGGCGGGGCGTGACGGGCTGCCGTCGACGGCCTGGATGGCGTACGGGCTGAACGACGTCATACAGCAGCGCAAGCTGATCCAGTCGGGCGAGGGTGACGAGGCGTTCCGGCGGCGGGCCCAGGCCCACCTGGACTCGATGCTGGCGCTGTGCGAGACGGCCCAGTGCCGCCGGGGCCAGCTCCTCGCCTACTTCGGCCAGGACCCGGACCAGCCTGCCTGCGGCAACTGCGACACCTGCCTGGCCCCACCGGAGACCTGGGACGGCACGGTCGCGGCGCAGAAGGTGCTCTCGACGGTGGTGCGGCTCCAGCGGGAGCGCGGGCAGAAGTTCGGCGCGGTGCAGATCGTCGACATCCTGCTGGGCAAGCGGACCGGCAAGGTGATCCAGTTCGACCACGACCAGCTGTCGGTGTTCGGTATCGGCGACGAGCTGACCGAGGGTGAATGGCGCGGTGTGATCCGGCAGTTGCTGGCCCAGGGGCTGCTCGCGGTGGAGGGCGAGTACGGCACGCTGGTGTTGACCGAGGCCAGCGCGGAGGTGCTGCGGCGGGAGCGGGAGGTACCGCTGCGGAAGGAGCCGAAGAAGCCGGTGACCTCCCGGTCGGGAACGTCGGGGTCCTCGGGCTCCGGGCGGGGTGAGCGCAAGAGCAAGACGGCTGCCGCCGAGCTGCCCGAGGAACTGCTGCCGGCCTTCGAGGCACTGCGCGCCTGGCGGGCCGAGCAGGCTCGCGAGCAGGGCGTCCCGGCCTACGTCATCTTCCACGACGCCACGCTGCGGGAGATCGCCACGGTGTGGCCGAGCTCGGTGGCCGAGCTCGGTGGGATCAGCGGTGTGGGGGAGAAGAAGCTCACGACATACGGGGAGGGCGTGCTGGAGGTGCTCGCGTCGCTGGGCGGTCCGCAGGGTGCTGCTCCGGCGGCCGGTTCGGCAGCGGTGGCGGCCTCGACCGTGGCTGAGGCGCCCGGCCAGGACGCGGGCGAGCCGGACGAGTGGCCGGAGCTGGCCGGGGAGCCGGAGCCCGACTGGATATAGGGCCGGACTTCGGCTGGGTCAGGGGCAGCCCCAGGGCGGCGGCCTTGCGGACATCGGCGTTGGGGGCCGCGAGGACCTGGCGAGGGCGGGGACGGCCACTTCGGGGTCGGTGACGGACAGCGCCGTGGCGGATCCGGCCCGCACCTGTCAGGCCTGCTCGGACAGGGCGGCGGCACGCGCGGTGAGGAGTGCCGGGCAGGCGGTGGTGCCCGGTGCTCCGTAGGCCGCTGTGCGTACCAGGGCGTTGGGGTTGGCGCCGAGGTCCGCCACCGGCCGCCCGGGCCCGTACGGCTACGACAGGGCAGTCAGACCCGGCGCGAACACGATCAGCAGGGGCAGCAGCGGTACCAGTGCGGCCGTGGTGGTCGTCAGGGCCCGGTGATGGCGGCCCAGCCGGGCCGGCGGTTCCAGGAGCCGGTCGACCCGCTCGCCCAGCAGGCGGTGGCTGGAGGCGCAGGACAGGACGCCGCGGTGCTGGTTGAGCTCGATCAGGGCCAGGGCCGTGGTCAGGTGGCCGCAGCGGCGGGACGCCGTGTCGTCGGCGGCCAGTTCGACCAGGCGGTGCGTCTGGTCGCAGAAGTGGGCGAACAGCGGGATGCGGGGGAAACCGGTGGCCAGGGCGGTGGACAGGTGCAGCAGCCAGTCGTGGCGGGCGCGGGCGTGGCCGCGCTCGTGGGTGAGGACGGCGTCGAGCTGGTGGTCCGTGAGGCGGTGCAGGGCGCCCGTGGTGACGATCAGCTGGGGCGGGCTGCCGGGCATCCACCAGGCATCGGGGTATTCGTCCTCCAGAACCAGGAGGGGGCCGCGGGCGGCGGGCAGTCCGGCCGGCAGGTCGGGGGCGCGCTCGCGGAGGTGGGCGCGGGCCTGGGCGCGGCGCCGGCGCGCCTCGACGAATTCACGCGCGAGCATCGCGGTCGTCCAGGCGGCACCGCAGGCCAGCAGCAGGGTGAGGGCGGCGGCCCCGGGCGGGGTGGTGGACAGGTCGTACGCCGCCGTCACCGCGGGCGGAGCCGGAGCGAAGAGCTGGGCGCGGACCGTGCCGAAGACGGCGGCGGCGCCCAGGGCGAGTGCCGTCACGCAGCACAGCAGGACGGTGGCGACCAGGCACTGCCACACCCACAGCGCGACCACCGGTTCCCGCTCGGGCCAATCGGCCCGGGTCAGCGCACGGGGAACGGGCACGGCGGCCGTCACGGCGACAACGCTCAGCAGGAGCAGGCAGACGGTCATGGCCACGGGCTCCGGTTGGTCGGAAGAGGGGCGGCTACGGGTCGTGCGGGGGAGGGCGGCTGCTGAGCGCACCGGTGACGCGGCTGAAGTGCACACCGACGAGTGCGCCGAACGTGCCCTGCACCGGGCACGTGCGGGCACACCGCCCGACGCCCAGTATGACGGTGCCGGGCGGTGTGAGTCAGGGGTCGAGCGGCATCAGAAGCGCCGGGAGGGGCGACTGTCGGCCAGACCCGGGTCCCAGGGGGCGTCCGCAAAGTCCCGTCTGCCCCGCGATGCCCGGCACTCCCCAAGCTCTTCGAGCAGGGGGGACCCCACCCGCGCACCGGTCGACCACCCGCGTACAACCAGTACGCGGGCGTCCGCCCGGCACTCCCCCAAGCTCTTCGAGCAGGGGGACCCCAGAGCACGCACCGAACGCCGCAGCACCCGCCCCCCGGGCGGACGCCGGGACTTCGCGGCCCCCCTGGAGAGCCGTCAGGCCGGCACCACCCGTCCCGTCACCTCGCCCAGCCCCACCCGCACACCGTCCGGCCCCGGGGCCCAGGCCGACAGGGTCACCACGTCGCCGTCCTCCAGGAATGTCCGCTTGCCGTCGGGGAGTTCGAGCGGGTCGCGGCCGTTCCAGGTCAGTTCGAGGAGGGAGCCGCGCTCACGGTCCGCCGGGCCGCTGACCGTGCCCGAGCCGTACAGGTCGCCGGTGCGCAGGGAGGCGCCGTTGACGGTCATGTGGGCCAGTTGCTGGGCGGCCGTCCAGTACATGGTGGAGAAGGGCGGCTCGGAGACGACGTGGCCGTTCACGGCGACGGTGATCCGCAGGTCGTAGCCTCCGGGTTCCTCACCGCTGTCGTCCAGGTAGGGCAGCAACTCGTGCGTCCGGGCCGGCGGGGCCACCCGGGCCTCCTCCAGGGCGTCCAGTGGGGTGATCCACGCCGACACCGACGTGGCGAAGGACTTGCCGAGGAACGGGCCGAGCGGGACGTACTCCCAGGCCTGGATGTCGCGCGCCGACCAGTCGTTGAGGAGGCAGAGGCCGAAGACGTGCTCGCGGAAGTCGTCGAGAGACACCGGCTGGCCCATCCGGGACGGCACGCCGACCACGAAGCCGACCTCCGCCTCGATGTCCAGCCGGACGGACGGGCCGAAGACGGGAGCCGGGTCCGCGGGCGCCTTGCGCTGGCCCGAGGGGCGTACGACGTCCGTGCCAGAGACGACGACCGTGCCCGAGCGGCCGTGGTAGCCGATCGGCAGGTGCTTCCAGTTGGGGGTCAGGGAGTCCTCGGCGTCGGGGCGGAAGATCCGGCCGACGTTCCGGGCGTGGTTCTCGGAGGCGTAGAAGTCGACGTAGTCCGCGACCTCGAAGGGGAGGTGCAGGGTCACCGAGGACAAGGGGTGGAACATCGGTTCGACGGTCTCGCGGTGGGACGGCACGGACACCCAGGCCGTCAGCGCCCGGCGTACGTCCGACCAGGCCGTGCGGCCCGCGGCCAGCAGCGGGTTGAGGGTCGGCCGCGCGAGCAGGGAGGCGTACGGGGAGCCGAGGGCGTGGGCCGCCGCACCGGCGTCCAGTACGTGGTCGCCGAGCCGGACGCCCACGGTCCGCTGGGAGGAGCCGGGGAGGGAGAACACGCCGTACGGCAGGTTGTGCGGACCGAAGGGGTCGCCCTCGGGGACATCGAAGGGGGGCATCGGGTGCTGCCTCGCTTTCGGGTGTGCCGTGTCGTCGCCACGTGTTCGTGGTCGTGCCACACGTTACGGGTGGCACACCGGTCCTGGGCAGTGTCCGAGGAGGCGGATGGGGGCGAACGGGTCAGGTGGGCCCGGGTGGGACCGGACGGTGCGACTCCGGCGCGGCGGACGGGACACCACATTCGTACGTGCCGGAAGTTATCCACAGGACGCGACGCAATCTTGACGGAGCGGTGCGAACGGGGCGACTCTGGGCGAGTGCCGGAAGGCCTCGGGGAGGGGGCGTTCCGACGGCACACCAGGGGGGCGGATGGCCATTGGGGAGGCCGGTCCGGGCTCGGCACGGCATGGTTCGCAGCTCAAGCGGCTGGAAGAGACCATGCGCGTGCGGCTCGGCCGGGAATGTGTGTATGTACCGTCGTGCCGTTTCGGGCTGTACGTGGCGCTGCGCCACTGGTGCCCGCCCGGTGGGCGGGTGCTGATGTCGCCGGTCAACGACGACGTCATCTTCTTCGTCGTGCTCGCGGCCGGGCTGCGCCCGGTGCAGGCGCCGTTGAACCCGCTCGACGCGTCCATCGACATCGATGCCGTGCCGGACGGGACGTGGAGATCGGTGTCGGCCGTGCTCACGACGAACCTGTACGGGAACCCGGACCCGGTGCCGCGCCTCAGGCAGAAGTGCGACGCGTTGGGGATCCCGCTGTTCGAGGACGCGGCCCACGCCATCGGCAGCCGGGTGGGGGACCGGCCGGTCGGGGCGTGGGGCGAGGCCTCCGCGTTCAGCTTGTCCAAGCACGTCGGGGCCAAGGCCGGAGGCATGCTCTCGCTCGCCGACCCGGGGCTGCGGGACGCGGTGGAGAAGACCTGCGCGGGACTGCTCACACCGCGCCGTCCGAGCTCCGAACTCGCCTACGCGATCAGGCCGTACGCGGAGGCCGCGGTGCGCGGGCTGCGGCTGCGGCGCGCCGCCTGGGCCGCGATCCGGCTGCTGGGGCTGGCGGACCGCGAGGAGATCCGGATGCCGCTGCGCCCGGACGAACTCGCGCGGGCCGCCCGCCGGGCGCCCGGATTCGACGCCCACCACCCCTGGGTACGCGTCGACATGCACGACTACCGCCAGGAGTCCGGCCGGCTGCGGCTGCGGCGCATCGGGCGCAAGCTCGACCGGCTGGACGACGTGCTGGACGCCTGCCGGGCGGGCACGGAGCTGCTGCTGTCCACGCCCTGGGCCAAGCCGCGTGACGCGTACGGCACCCAGCCGTTGTTCCGCGTCCCGCTGTTCGTGGCGGACCGGGACGCGGCGATCGCCGCACTGGCACGGCAGGGCGTCGTCGTCGGCTACCTCTACGACCCGCCCCTGGACGACTACGCCGGCGCGGAGTTCACCGACCCCTCACCGGCCCCCGAGGCGGCCCGCTGGTTCGCGCGGCACGCGCTGCCCGTGGACCCGCTGAGGGCCCGGACGGTTGTCGAGGCGCTGGAGCGGTCCGGGGCACGGCCGGTCGAGGCACCGGGAGAGCCGCCCCGCGGCAGGAAGACACCGGGAAGGCCGGATCAGTCCCGTGGCTGAGATCCAGGTGCACGAGCCCGCCACCACGCGCGCCGACGGCGGCGGCGGACCGAAGCCTGCCGTCGACGAGCACACGCACGACTCGCTGTTCAAGAACGCCTACTTCCTCATGCTCAGCACCGGCGTGTCCGCCGTACTGGGCCTGGGCTTCTGGCTGGTGGCCGCCCGCTACTACTCCGAGGAGGCCGTCGGCCAGGGCTCCGCCGCCATCGCCGCGATGCGGCTGCTCGCCAGCATCACGGCGACGACGATGATCGGCGCCGTGGTCCGTTTCGTCCCGCGCGCGGGGCGGGAGACCGGGCGCCTGGTGTGGGGCACGTACGCGGCCAGTTCGCTGATCGTGGCGCTCGCCGCCGCCGTCTTCCTGCTCACGCTCGACGCGTGGGGAGCGTCGTACGCCCCCCTGGGCACGCCCATGGCGGGCGCGGTGTTCGTCGCGGCGTGCGTGGCCTGGGCGTTGCTCACGCTCCAGGACGGGGTGCTCACCGGACTGCGCAAGGCGGAGTGGGTGCCGGCCGGGAACGCGGTGTTCTCGGTCGGAAAACTGGTCCTGCTGGCCGTCTTCGCCGGCACGCTGCCCGTCCTCGGCATCTTCGTCTCCTGGGCCGTCGCGATCGCCTTCTCCACACTGCCACTGGGCTGGCTGATCTTCCGCCGGCTCATCCCGCGCCAGGCCGAACTCGAACGTGAGAAGGAACCTCCGAAGCTCCGCGACATGGGCCGCTTCCTGGCCGGGGACTCGCTGGGCGCGCTGTTCAGCCTGGCGATGATCAACCTGCTGCCGGTGATGGTCGCGGTCCGCTTCAGCGCCGCGGAGAACGGCTACTTCTACGTGGCGTACACCGTCGGCGGCACGATGGAGTTCATGGCCATCAACATGGCCTCGTCCCTCACCGCGCACGCCTCCCACGACCCGCGACAACTCGCCGACGGAGTCCGGGGCGCCCTGCGGCGCATGACGCTGCTGCTGGTCCCGGTCGTGCTGGTGCTGGTCCTCTTCGCCCCGTACATCCTCACGCCCTTCAGCCCGGACTACGCCGAGCACGGCTCGACCGTGCTGCGGCTGCTCGCCCTCGGCGCGCTGCCGCGGGTGGTGGTGGAGCTGTACATCGGCGTACTGCGCGTGCAGGGGCGCACGGGTGTGCTCGCCGCGCTCCAAGGCGCCATGTGCGTCATGGTGCTGGGCAGCGCGGCCGTGCTGTTCACCCCGGCCGGGATCGCGGGCGCCGGCTGGGCGGTACTGCTGAGCATGACGCTGATCGCCGTCGTCTCCACGGCCGGGCTGCGGGCGGCACTGCGGCCCAACGACAGCGCGCCCGCGGCCCGTACGCCCGCCGACCCCTCCCGTCCCTCCTACGGCACCCACTGGGCGAAACTGAACGCCACCGCCGGGTACGGCACGGCCTGGGCCCGCCGGGCCGCGTACCAGCCCAAGGAGGGCGACGAGGACACCGTCACGCTGTTCATAGGGCGCCCCGGATACGAACGGGAGGCGCTCCAGGCGGACACGCTGGCGCTGATCGTGCGGCCCCACCATCCGGACGGGCCGCATCATCCGGACGGGCCGCATCATCCGGACGCCGGGGAGAAGGAGGCGAGCGCCGAGGAGGCCGAGGCCGTCGCGACGGCGGATACGGGCGAGGACCGCGACGGCCACGGGGAGCCGCGAGCACTCCAACGCGAGGGAACCGCCGGGTCCGAGGAGACCGGCGGGACGGTCCTGCCCCGGCGTAAGAGCCCCGGCAACTGGGCGGGGCCGCCCGAGGCCGAGGACGAAACCCGGGAGCGGCGGCTGAGAGGTGCCCTCTGGAGCCTGCTCGGCGTCGCCACCGTCTTCTTCTGGGCGCCGTTGCGCGACCTGCCCTGGCTCGGCGGTGTCACCGAAGCGGAACTGACGGGACGTCAGTTGCTGGAGGGCCTGCCGCTGCCGTCGCTCACCGCGGGAGGCCTGCTGCTCGTGGTGTTCGTCGCCGCCATCACGCTGTGCACCCGGCGCGACCCGTGGCTGCCCGGCACGGCGCTGTCCGCCGCCCTGCTCGCCCTGTACGCCGCAGCGGTCGCGCTCGGGCGGGAACCGCGGCCGGTGGAGGGGGCGTTGTATGTGAAGACGGCCGGCTTCCTCGCGGACGCGGTGGGGCTCGACGGGCCCGAGCCGCTGCTTCGCTGGGCGCCGCCGGTCTGCCAGCTGCTGTGCCTCGTTCCGCTGTGGCTGCTGCTCGCCAGCGCGGGCGGTCGGCTGACGTGGCCGGGGCGCTGGGGGGTTCTGTATCTCGTCGCGGTCGGCGGCTGGGTGTGGCGTGAGGCGCTCGCACCGGTCGCGCCGCCCCTGCTCGCCGTACTTGCCGTACTCGTCCTGCTCCTGCCGGTCTGCCGCCGCGCCGCGTCGGCCATGGGGCTAGCGCACCGCAGAAGTCCGAACGGCCGACCCAGCGACTGATCAAGCTCCAGAGCCGAACAGAGCCGAACCGCCAGGGGGGAACCACCGTGCGTCCGCCAGTAACTCCGAGGGAGAGATCCACGCCAGAACCCACACCCGCACGGGACAGCGAGAGCGCCCCGGGCAGCAGCCCCGAGACCTCCAGCCAGTCCTCCAGCCCCTCCTCCTCGGAGTCGTCGAGCCCCGCCCAGGAGCCCGTGACGGACCTGTCCGACCTGCCCCCTGCCCGGCCCGGGCGGCGCGCGCTCTGGCCCGGCGTTCCGCTGCTCGTCGCGCTCGCCCTGTGGGCGTACGCCATGCGGCACACCGACGTCTCGCGGCTCGACGACTACGGGCTGGTCACCGCGCTGCACCCGGCCTTCTGGGCCGGACTCGTGGTGCTCACCACCGGGTTCTGGTTCACGGTCCGCGATCCGCGCCGGCCGGGTGCCTGGGCGGCGGCGTACGTCCTCGGGCTGCTGGTGATGGAGCGGGTCACGCAGGCCGTGGTCTACCCGACCCCGCTGTACGCGTGGGCGTGGAAGCACGAGGCGGTCATCGACCATCTGCTGACGGCCGGTGGTCTGCAAACGGCCGACCAGGTCGGCGACATGGCGGTGTACGACCAGTGGCCGGGCTTCTTCGCCGCCCAGGCCGCCCTGGTCCGGCTGCTGGGCGTGGAGTCCTCGGCGATGTTCATGGCCTGGTGGCCCCTGGTCTCCAGCCTGATGCTGCTGCTCCCGCTGCTGCTGATCTACCGCACCTTCACCGAGGACCGGCGGCTGATCTGGACCGCGGTCTGGCTCTTCTACGTCGCCAACTGGGTCGGGCAGGACTACTTCTCCCCCCAGTCCGTGGCCTACGCGCTGCACGTCGGCGTCCTGGCCGTGGTCCTGCGCCGCTTCGGCCGGTCCGCCGTGCGGCGCGGGCGGCCCCGGCAGGCCGTGTGGACGGTGGTGCTCACCGTCATGCTGGTGGCGATCGTCATCTCCCACCAGCTCACCCCGGGCATGCTGGTCGTCTGCCTGGTCGCCCTGTGCCTCAGCCGTCGCTACCGCGACTGGGTCCCGGTGGTCACGACCGTCGTGATCTTCCTGGCCTGGTGTCTCACGGCCGCGCTGCCCTTCCTGTCCGCGGCGATGCCGGACATGATCCGCTCCGTCGGTGACGTCGGCGCCAATGTGGAGACGGGGTACGGCGCCACCCCCACCGGCACCGGAGCGATCGCGACCTCCTGGGCGGCCCGGCTTCTGTCCGGCTCGGTCCTGCTGCTCGCGGCCCTCGGGGTCCTGCGCCAACGGGTGCTGCGGCACCGGGCCAGGCCCCTGCTGCTGATCGCGGCGGCCCCGCTGCCGATGTTCGCGGCGAGCAGCTACGGCAGCGAGATGATCTTCCGGGTGCTGCTGTTCATGCTGCCCGGCGCCGCGTTCTTCGCCGCCGCCGCGCTGCTGCCCAAGGTCCGTACGCTGGCCGCCGACGCCGCGGCGAAGGAGGCCGACAGCCGGCAGGCCGCCCCCGTGAAGGCCCGCGGACGGGCGCTCGGCACATGGGTGGGGCTGGCCGCACTGCTCGGCGGAACCGTGGCATTCGTCCCGGCCTACTCGGGCAAGGACCGGATCAACTACTTCCCGCCGCAGGAAGTGGCCCTCGTACGGCAGCTCTTCGACCAGGCGCCCGACGGCTCGCTCGTCGTGGCCGCCAACCGCAACTACCCGCTCGCGTACGCCAGCTACTGGAGCGTCGACCACTACTGGTTCCTCGACGACGCCCGCAGCCACGTCGACCGGATCGTCCAGAACCCGGCCGGCACCCTCGCCAGCGACATGGCCGGGGTGGAGCGGCCGGCCCGGGCCTACTTCCTGCTCACCCAGGGGCAGCTGGCCAACTCCGAGATGAACGGACAGCTCGGCGAGGCGCAGCTGGACCGCATCCAGAAGTCCGTCGCCGCCTCACCACGGTTCCAGCTCGTGGCGGAGAACAGCGCCGGATGGCTCTACGTACTGAAGCAGGCGCAGGGAGCGGAGCGATGACACCGCAGGAACTCGTGGTCCGGATGCTGCCGCCGTTCGGCGGCTGGCTCGCGCTCGCCGCGCTCGCGCTGCCCGGCGGATCGCCGCTGCGGGGCGCCGCCGTCGTCCTCTTCCTGGCGGCGGGCCCGGGCGCGGCCGTGGTCAGAGTCTGTGCCCCCGCGCTGGGGGCGCGGCCGGCCGAAGGCCCCGTCGAGCGCCGGGACCCGGACTTCGCCCGCCACTCCGACCTGCTGGAGCGGCTGATGCTGGTGCTGTTCCTGAGCATCGGCGCCGTGATGCTCGTCGCGACCGTGCTGATCGCCACGCACACCTTCAGCGCGCAACGGGTGCTGCTGACGCTGACGCTGCTGACCACATTCGCCGCGTTCTGTCCGCCGCTGCGCGCCTCCCCGCCGCCGAGGACGACACCGAGGACACCGAAGGGTTCTGCTCAGTGAGGTTCAACCGTCCCCACCGTCCCTTTCGCCGCAAGCCGACCACGACCGGACAGCACCGCAGGAGGCCACAGCCACACGAGGAGCAGCCGTCCGCCGGCCCGTTGACATCGAGCCGGCGCCGTCTGCTGATCACGTCCGCCACGATCGTCAGCGCCGTCCTGATAGCCGGACTCACCCTCCGGAACGCCTCCGGGCCGGACCCGGGAGCCGCCGGTTCCAAGGCGGACTGCCGCCCCACGGCGCTCCTGGAACCACCCTGTGGCGCCTGGTTCGGGGCGTTCGTGCCGCACGAGCGGGACGACCTGCCGGAGAAGGTGCGCGCCTACGAGAAGCGCGTCGGCCGCGAACTCGACATCGTGTACACGTACCACGACATGTCCCTGCCCGAGGGCACCCGCCGGGAGGGCCAGCTGCTCACCCCGGAGGAACAGCGCGTCGGCGAGGACCGTCTGCTGCTGCTGTCCTGGGAGAGCAAGTGGTGGGGCGGGACGAAGAAGCAGCAGCCGACCTGGAGGCAGATCGCCTCCGGCGAGCTGGACAGGACCGTCATCGACGTCCAGGCCAAGCGCATCAAGGACTACGGCAAGAAGGTGTTCCTCTCCTTCGACCTGGAGATGGACACCCGCACCCCGGACAACGGCACCCCCGCCGAGTACGTGAAGGCGTACCGGCACATCCACGACCGGTTCCGCGAACTGGGCGTCGACAACGTGGTGTGGACGTGGATCACAACCGGCTACCTCGACCACGCCGACGAGATGAAGGCGATGTATCCCGGCGACGAGTACGTCGACTGGATCGGCTACAACCAGTACAACTACTACCGCTGCCACAAAACCGGCTGGCTCAGCTTCGCGCAGACGCAGCACGCCGCGCACGACTGGATCCGTAAGAACATCTCCGACGACAAGCCGCTGATGCTCTCCGAGTTCGGCACCGCCGCGGACTCGGCTCGCCCGCAGCGGCAGGCCGAGTGGTACGCGCAGGTGCCCGGCGTGCTGAAGGGCCTGGAGGGCGTCAAAGCCGCCCTCCAGTGGAACTACCGTGACCCCGGACCGCACTGCAACCTGGCCCTGGCGAACGACGCGGCCTGGGACAGCCTGCGCGAGGCGGTCGCCGACCCGTACTTCAACCAGCCGCTCAAGTAACTCAGGCAGGGGTCAGCCCGCGAACTCGGGCCCGTGCACCACCGCGCGGGCCCGCCGGTACCACCGCCACGCGATCGTCTTCGGCCCGTCCCGGTACGGCGCGACCCGCGCACCCGCACCCGCCAGCCAGCTCTCGACGTCGGCGACGGTGTGGGTGCGCCGGACGATGAGCCGGGCGATGCGGTAGCGCTCGTCGCGGTCGGAGCTGAGCGCGTGCCGTACGGCGGTCGCCGTCTCGTAGCCGGCCCGGGCCGACATCGCCCGTACGCGCGGGCTGTTGTAGCCGTGCGGATAGGCGAGATGGCGGACCTCGTGCCCGAGGGCGTCCTCCAACATGGCCTTCGACGAGCGCAGTTCGTACGCCAGGTCCTTGCCGGACAGGGTGTCGAGCTGTGCGTGCGTGACCGTGTGGCTGCCGATCTCCATGCCGTAACGTTCCAGCTCCGCCGCCCGGTCCAGGGTCATCATCGGCGCGGGCGGCAGCAGACTGCGGCCGCCCGGGGCGATGGCGCCGGTCGTGAGATAGGCGGTGGCGGGCAGCGCCCGCTCGGCCAGCGCCTCGGCGGTGGGGCCGGGCAGATCGGCGAAGCCGTCGTCGAAGGTGAGCAGCACGGGCCGGGGCGGCAGGGGTGCCCGCCCGGCCAGATGGTCGGCGATCGTGCTGATCGTGACGGGCGTACGGCCGCTGCGGACCACGGCGTCGAGATGCGCGGTGAACTGCTTCGGCGTGACCGTGAACTCGGCTATCCAGTCGGGCGGATCGTCCATCACGGAGTGGTACAGGAAGACCGGGATGGCAGGGGAGACGGCCGCACCCGGTGGTGATATCGGCCCCTCACCGTCCTGCGCACCCCGCTCCGCCCGGCCTCTGCCGTCCCCCCGCCCCTCATCACTCGTACGCGCAGACGTCCTCATCTCGCCCCCTCAACACGCGCGCGCAGCGCCCGCCGCGCGCGCAGGTAGCCGACAGGCCCGTACACCATCCCCCTGCGCTGCAACCGCGACAGCCGCCGCGGCCACGGATGCGTCCGCACGTCGTGGTCGCCCGGCGCCCCGCCGCCCTCCGTCTCGCGTACGGCGGTCAGCGTGCGGGCGTGGGCGAGCCCCCGGGGCAGCCGCGCGAGGAACGCCGGCAGCAGCGCCGGGCGGTTCACGAGCACCGCGGTGAGATAGGCGGTGAGTCCGGCGCCGTAGCCGTACGCCTGGGTCTCCAGGTCCCGCCAGGTCTCCCGGTGGTGGTGCCACACCAGTGCGTACGGGGTGTAGCGCAGCCGGTGGCCCTGGGCGAGGACGCGGACGAAGCCGTAGAGGTCGTCGCCGCCCCGGGCCGCCGTGCCGGCACCGGTGGCCGGGTCGAAACCGCCGACGGACCGCAGGGCGGCCGTCCGGAAGGCCATGTTGGCGCCGGAGCCGAAGCGCCCCGCCGTGAACGGGAACAGCGGCTCGTCGCCCGGGGGACGAGCCGGGTCGTACGTCCTTGGAGTGAAGCCTTTCGCGAAGCCGCCGTGGCTCTCCAGCAGCACCTGGGCCGGGGTGGTCAGCCGCGCGGGCAGGATCAGCCCGGTGCTGCACCCGAGTCCGGGGTCGGCGGCGAAGGGCGCGGTCAGCTCGGTCAGCCAGCGCGGATCGGCGACCACGTCGTCGTCCGTGAAGGCGACCACCTCGCCCCGCACGGCCGCGAGCCCTGTGTTGTGCGCGACCGCGAGTCCGGGCACCGGCTCGCAGACGTACCGCACGCGCTCGGCGTACTTCCGCTCGACCAGCTCCCGCGTCTCGCTCGTCACGGGAGCG
This sequence comes from Streptomyces azureus, assembly GCF_001270025.1. NCBI lineage: Bacteria > Bacillati > Actinomycetota > Actinomycetes > Kitasatosporales > Streptomycetaceae > Streptomyces > Streptomyces azureus. The sequence continues at coordinate 178,608 of NZ_DF968533.1, forward strand.
TTGTCCACGACGACGATCTCGAACCGCGGATGGTCCTGCGCCAGCAGCGAGTCCAGCGCCCGGGCCAGCTGCCCGGCACGCTCCCGGGTCGCGATGACGACACTCGTGTACGGCGGCTTCCCGGACTCGCCGGCTGCCCCGGGCCCATGAGCTTCCCGGGTCCCGCCGACTTCCCCGGGGCCATGAGATTCCCCGGCCTCACTGGCTTCCCCAGGCCCGCGAGCTTCCGCGGGGGCACCGACCTGCGCCGGCGCACACTCCGCCCGCGCCCGCGCCACGAGCACGGACCTCGCGTCCGCCCCCTCCGGCACTCGCGCGAGCAGCGTCCCCACGGGCCGCCCGCCCTGCCTGACCAGGACGAACACCTCACCGTGCGTCACCGGCGGACTCCCCGGGCCCGGTCTGAGCACCGCCTCGTCGCCGTCGAGGTCAAGCTCGGCGACCTGCACCGCCCCGATGTCCAGGAACCGGCGTATCTCCTCCTGCGCGCGTGCCGAACGGGCCATGCGCCCTCCCCCCTCGTCGTCAGGTACGGCGCAGCCGAGCCGCGCCCTTCAGGGTCCGCGCGGCCAGCGACGCGAGCCGTGGCCTGCCGCGGACGAAGCTGTGCGCGCGGCGCGCCGGCTCGCGGCTCAGCCAGTGCAGCGCCGCGCCCGCCCCCGGACGCGTCACCGCGCCTTCGTACACGGGCAGTTCGCCCGTCTTCAGCGCGTCCTTGTACTCGGCCGCGCCCCGCCCCAGATCGAGCATGCCGATGCCCTCGGCGGCCGCCGCCTCGGCCATGCGCAGGTGCAGCACCAGACCCGGTGAGTACTTCGCGAACTCCGGGTCGTAGGCCGGGAACCAGCAGGCCAGGACCGAGGCCGAGCGCAGCCCGAAGTGCGCGGCCAGCGGCCGCTGCCCGGCGTACAGCACGGACAGAGTGCCGCGGCACTCCGGCGCCCGGGTCTGGGCCAGCCGCCCCACGAGCCGGGTGATCCACTCCCGGGCGAACCGGTCCCGGCGGCCCGTCCTGCGGTACTGCGCCGACTTCCACCCCATGAGCGTGCGCAGCGCGGCCGGGTCCCGCTCGTCGAAGACGAACCGCAGCTCGCCGACCTGCCGGCCCAGCCTGCGCTCCTTGGCCAGGGTGGTCTTCAGGAACTTCGGCGACTGGGCGCGCAGCACCGACTCGTACGTCTCGTAGCCCTTCTCCACGTCGATGACGTAGGTGGCGTGCTCCTCGGCCGCGTACCGGACGAACAGCCGCTGCCCGGCCTCCAGGTTGTCGAAGGCGAAGCTCGACAGCGCGCAGGCCCGCAGCAGTTCACCCGTGTCCAGGTCCAGGCCGGGCCGCAGGATCGCGCCCTGCGCGTCCGAGACGCCGAGCCCGATCGCCCGGCCCTGCCCCAACGGGCCCCGCTCATGGGGCAGGTAGCCGACCGGCTCCAGCCCCTCGTACACCACCGCGACCCGCGCCCGCGGCCTCACCAGACCGACGGCATCGGTGAACTCCGGTTCCATGAAGGGGTTGCGCGGTGCCTCCGACGCAGCGCGCAGCGCGCGCCAGCGCTCCTTCTCCCCCTCGCCGAGCTCCCCGGGCCGAGCCACACGTATGCGCCCACTGCTCAACCTGACCCCCCGATCAAGTCCCCCCTGGACACTTGGAAGGTACCGCCCGAGACGGCCCCGACGGTAGGTAGCGGACCATGTTGTTGCCAACTGGTGCAGAGGCCTTCAACCGGGCAATCGGCGTCCGACGCGCGATGAAACGAAGGGGCGCGCTGTCCGTATTCTCTGATCATGGCCGCACCCATCGCATATTCACTCATCGCCACCGACCTGGACGGGACGCTGCTGCGCGGCGACGACACCCTGTCCGACCGGTCCCTCGCCGCGCTCGCGCGGGTGGCGGACGCCGGTGCCCAGCACCTCGTGGTGACGGGCCGGCCAGCGCCGAGAGTGCGGCCGCTCCTGGACGACCTCGGCTGTACGGGGCTCGCGGTGTGCGGGCAGGGCGCGCAGGTGTACGACGCGGGCGCGGACCGGCTGCTGTGGTCCGTCACCCTGGACCGGGAACTGGCCGAGACCGCCCTCGGCAAGATCGAGGCCGAGGTGGGGCAGGTGTACGCCGCGGTCGACCAGGACGGGGTCGACGGGCTCACGCTCATCGAGCCGGGCTATCTCATGCCGCACCCGACCCTGCCCGCGGTACGGGTCGACCGGCGCGACGAGCTGTGGGGCGAGCCCATCAGCAAGGTGCTGCTGCGCCACCCGTACCTGACGGACGACGAGTTGGCGGCGACGGCCCGCTCAGTGGTCGGTCCACTCGCGACGGTGACGATGTCGGGGCCCGGCACGGTCGAGCTCCAGCCGTGCGGCGTCACCAAGGCGACGGGCCTGGCGCTGGCCGCCGAGCACCTGGGGCTGCGGCCGGCGGACACCGTCGCCTTCGGCGACATGCCCAACGACATCCCGATGTTCGACTGGGCCGCCCACGGCGTCGCCATGGCCAACGCCCATCCCGAACTCAAGGCCGTGGCCGACGAGGTCACCCTGTCGAACGAGGACGACGGCATCGCCGTCGTCCTCGAGCGACTGCTGGGCGGGACGGCTCAGTACGGGCCGTTGACGTTGTCGATCGAGCCGTAGCGGGCGGCCGCGTAGTTGCAGGCCGCGGTGATGTTGGCGACCGGGTCGTACGGGTCCCACGACGTGCCGTCCACGTGGTAGGCCTGGAAGGTCGGGTCGATGGTCTGGAGCAGACCCTTGGACGGGGTGCCCTTGGCAGCGTTCGAGTCCCAGTTGTTGATCGCCTGAGGGTTGCCGGACGACTCACGCATGATGTTGCGGTAGATGCCGTCGTACGAGCCCGGAATCCCCTTCTGCGCCATGATGTCCAGCGCCTCGCGGATCCAGCCGTCCAGGTTGTTGGCGTAGGTCTTCGCGGAGGCCTGGGTGGCCTCGGCGACGCCACCGGCGGGCTTCGCGGCCGGCTTGGCGGGGGCGGAGGACTTGGTCGCCGTCTTCTTCGCGGCGTCGGTCTTGGCCGTCTTCACCTTCAGCTTCAGACCCGGGTGGATCAGCTTCGGGTCGTCGCCGACGACGGCGCGGTTGTCCTTGTAGAGCTGCTTCCAGCCGCCCGACACGTCGTACTTGTCCGCGATGCGGTAGAGCGTGTCGCCCTTGGTCACGGTGTACGTGAGGGACTTGGCGGGCTGGGCCGCCTGCGGCACGGACCGTGCGGCGGCGGGTGCGCTCTGGCTCGGCTGGGCGGCGCTGGCCTGCGTCGCGCCGAGCAGCGGCAGGGTGAGTGCCGCTCCGCCGGTGCCGACGGCCACGACACGACGGGTGAGCTGGTTGCTTCTGGGGCGACGGTGCTTGCCTCGGGGCATGGCGATATTCCTCTCCGACGCCTGCGAGGTGAGCTGTCGGGTTCGGGCCGGGAGGTGCCCGGCCGCCCACGGCGCTGTGTGCCGTGGGCGGCTTCACCCCGAGCCGTTCCGCTGCGCGGACCGGCGACTTACCTGGGTCCCCCGCTCCTGCCATGCGTGAGTGAGTGGGTTCGTGTGGGGAGTCCGGGCGGTGGCAGGATTCGGCGTCCGCCGGACAGGCCCGGAACGTATGCGAGAGCACATGTCGGGAACAAGCACCTGAGTCACACATCGTGCCGGTCGACCTTGGGCGGGGGTATATGAGCCGCTTGATCCTTTGCGGGAGCCAAGGCTCAACTGGCGTCCGACGGAAGGACGTACGGGCCGGTGCCGGAGTGGGGCGTCGCAGGGGATAACGTGATTCAACTCACTGATCACAAGTCCGTGGGGCAATGGGCACCAAGGGGAATTTGCTTATCTAAAACGGCAAATCGTGCATAGTCCACTACTTCATGGAAAGTGGATAAATGTCTGCTCTTATGAGCTGATCGAAAATATTGCGGTCGTGATCGGATACCACCCGGCCTGTAACCATGGGCGCTGGCGGTGATCGAAACGTGACCGGATACGCTGACTCGAGTGATGGCAGCGACCTATCGACAAACCGCGTAATCACCGGCAGACACCAGCAGACAGGAGACCCCTCGTGACCGACGTCGGGCCGTTCGGGCTGAGCGTGCGGGACCAGGCTCTGGAAGCCGATGTCCAGGCCGGAATGGCGGCTGTCGAGGAAGGCTTGCTCGAGGCCACCAAGAGTGAGGTGCCCTTCATCACGGAGGCCGCCCAGCACCTGGTCCGGGCCGGCGGCAAGCGGTTCCGTCCGCTGCTCGTGATGCTCTCCGCCCAGTTCGGCGACCGGTACGCGCCCGGGATCGTGCCGTCGGCCGTCGTCGTGGAGCTGACCCACCTCGCCACGCTGTACCACGACGACGTGATGGACGAGGCCGCCGTGCGCCGCGGGGTGGCGAGCGCGAACGCCCGCTGGGGCAACTCCGTCGCGGTCCTCACCGGCGACTTCCTCTTCGCCCGCGCCTCGCACATCCTGGCCGACCTCGGACCGGAGGCGGTGCGGGTGCAGGCCGAGGCGTTCGAGCGGCTGGTGACCGGGCAGATCCTGGAGACGGCCGGCCCTCAGGACGGCCGCGACCCCGTCGAGCACTACCTGGACGTGCTGGGCGGCAAGACCGGTTCCCTGGTGGCGGTGTCGTGCCGGTTCGGCGCGATGATGTCCGGCGCCGACGACACGGTCGTGGACGTGCTGACCCAGTACGGCGAGCGGCTCGGCGTCGCCTTCCAGCTCGCGGACGACGTCCTGGACATCGCCTCCGACTCCCACGAGTCCGGCAAGACCCCCGGCACCGACCTGCGCGAGGGCATCCCCACGCTGCCGGTGCTGCGGCTGCGCGAGCGCGCCGCCCGGCTCGGACTCGCGGACGACATCGCCCTGTGCGAGCTGCTGGACTCCGATCTCACCGACGACGACCGGCACGCCGAGGCCCTGCGCCTGCTGCGCGCCCACCCGGCGCTGGAACAGGCCCGGCAGGACACGATCCGCTACGCCCAGGACGCCCGCTCGGCGCTGGCGCCGCTGCCCGAGTGCGTCGCGAAGACGGCGCTGGTGGAGCTGTCCGACGCTGTGGTGCACCGGGCCGGCTAGCACGTCCTTCCCGTACGACCCCTACGGGTCGGGGGAGAAGCCGCCCTCTCGTGTCATACCGCAGCAGTACGTGGAGTTGAGCCCGGGGTCTGACGTATCTCCCTGGCCGATTTGGTCAGATGGACACCACGGAGAACACACCACTCCTCACCAGTTCGGGTGAGAATGGCGGCTCAGGGACGAGTGCGTGGACGACACGGACAGCCGCCGCCGACCACGGAGGTAGGGCACACATGGCACCGTACGCATCCGACGACAGCACGACCGGCGGGGAGGTCGACGAGCAGCGCTCCGGGCGGCGCAAAGCCGCGCGGTACGTCGTCCCAGTCACGGTGATGGGGGTGGCGGCCGCGACGATCGGGCTGGTCCCCGCACTCGCCGACTCCGGTGACCCCGACCTCCCGAAGATCACCGCCCAGCAGCTCATCGAGAAGATCGCCAAGTCGGACGTCCAGCAGCTGTCCGGCACGGTCAAGATCAGCACGGACCTCGGCCTTCCGGACCTCGGCGGCCTGGAGAGCAGCCTGATGTCCGGCGCCGCGGGCCGGGGCGAGGGCGGCTCCTCCGCCGACCCGACGGCCAAGCTCACGGAACTGGCCTCCGGCACGCACACCCTGCGCGTCGCCGCCGACGGCCCGGACAAGCAGAAGCTGTCGCTGCTGGAGAACGCCGCCGAGTACAGCCTCGTCCACAACGGCAAGGACGTCTGGGGCTACGACAGCAAGTCGAACGAGGTCTTCCACGGCACCGCCTCGGAGAGCCCGGAGCACGGGAAGGAGCAGCCGCCGGCCACGCCGAAGGACTTCGCCGAGGAGGCCCTGAAGGCCGTCGACGACACGACCTCCGTGACCGTGGACGGCACCGCCCAGGTCGCCGGCCGGGACGCCTACAAGCTGGTCATCAAGCCGAAGCAGTCCGGCTCGACGGTCGGCGCGGTCAGCGTGGCCGTGGACGCCGAGACCGGCATGCCGCTGAAGTTCACGCTGACCCCGGCGGGCGGCGGCGCCGCCGTCGTCGACGCGGGCTTCACCCAGGTCAGCTTCGCCAAGCCGGCCGCGTCGACCTTCGACTTCACCCCGCCCAAGGGCGCGAAGGTCACCGAGGAGAAGGACTTCGAAGGCAAGTCCTCCTCCGAGGGGAAGGCCTCCGGCAAGGCGGACAAGGGCGCCGAGGCCCGCGAGCACGCCCCGAAGTCCGGGGACGACCTCGGCAAGGGCCTCGACGGCATGAAGACCATCGGCGAGGGCTGGAACTCCATAGCCACCTTCGACACCGGCGGCGAGGGCATGCCCTCCGGCGAGGCCGGCGGCGACCTCGGCGGCTTCGTGGACTCGCTCGGTGACAAGGTGACCGGCAAGTTCGGCTCGGGCACGGTCTTCTCCACCCGCCTGGTCAACGCCCTGATCACGGACGACGGCAAGGTCTACGTGGGCATGGTCACCAAGGACGCGCTCGTGAAGGCGGCCGACGCCGGGAAGTAAGTCCCGTACCGCCACGGGGTATCGAGAGCACCGGGCACTGAGAGCACCGGGCATCGAGAGCAGCGGGCATCGAGAGAACGAGGAAGCCGATGGGCGAACCGTCCGCCGCGGAGCCGGAGCACAGCGATGTGCGGGCCGAGGCCGGGGATCCGGTCATCGCCACCCGCGCGCTCACCAAGCGCTACCGCGGCGGACAGCTCGCCGTCGACGGCCTCGACCTGACCGTCCCGGCGGGCAGCGTCTTCGGCTTCCTCGGGCCCAACGGCTCCGGCAAGACCACCACCATCCGCATGCTGATGGGCCTCATCGAGCCGACGTCCGGCACGGCACGGGTGCTCGGGCAGCCCATGCCCCTGGCCACCCGCGCCGTGCTGCCGCACGTCGGCGCCCTCATCGAGGGCCCGGCCCTGTACGGCTTCCTCTCCGGCCGCGACAACCTGATCCGGTACGACTCCGCCGACCCGGCCGCCGATCCGCGCACCCGGAAGGCCCGGGTCGCCGCCGCGCTGGACCGGGTGGGCCTGACGGCCGCCGCGGGCAAGAAGGCCAAGGCGTACTCGCTGGGCATGAAACAGCGCCTGGGCCTCGCGGCCGCGCTGCTCCAGCCACGCCGGCTGCTCGTGCTCGACGAGCCGACCAACGGCCTCGACCCGCAGGGCATGCGCGAGATCCGCACCCTGATACGGGAACTGGCCTCGGACGGCACGACCGTCTTCCTCTCCTCCCACCTGCTCGACGAGATCGAGCAGGTCTGCACGCACGCGGCTGTGATGACGCAGGGGCGTCTGATCACCCAGGGCCCGGTCGCCGAGCTGTCCGCCGGGGCGCGCGGCCGGCTGGTGGTGACCACGCCGGACCCGGCGGAAGCGGCCCGGGTGCTGAAGGAGCAGGGCGTCGGCGACGTCGTCGTCACGGACGACCGGGTGACCGGCGAACCTCCGGAGAGCGACCTCGCCGACGTGAACGCCGCGCTGGTGACGGCCGGTGTGCGGGTACGCGGCTTCACGGTCGAACGGGCCTCGCTGGAGGACGCGTTCGTGGCGCTGACCGGGGAGGGCTTCGATGTCACGGGCTGAAGTCGGGCAGACCGTACGGCCGGTGAGCCCGCTGTGGACCTTCGGGCTGCTGCGCAGCGAGCTCACCACCACCTTCCGGCGCTGGCGCACCCTCGCGCTGCTCGCCGTGCTGGCGGGTGTGCCCGTCCTGGTCGGCATCGCCATCAAGATCGAGACGAGCGACGGTTCGTCGCCCGGCGGTGGCGGCGGCGGGGGACCTGCCTTCATCTCGCAGATCACCAACAACGGCCTGTTCCTCGTCTTCACCGCGCTGGCCGCCACCCTCCCGTTCTTCCTGCCGATGGCGATCGGGGTCGTCGCGGGCGACGCGATCGCCGGCGAGGCGAACGCCGGCACCCTCCGCTATCTGCTGGTCGCCCCGGCCGGCCGCAGCCGCCTGCTGCTCACCAAGTACGCGACCGTCGTCATCTTCTGCCTGGCCGCCACCCTTGTCGTGGCCGTCTCCGCGCTGACGGTCGGTGCGCTGCTGTTCCCGCTCGGCGACCTGACGACCATCTCCGGCACACAGATCAGCTTCGCCGAGGGTCTGGGCAGAGCTCTGCTGATCGCCCTGGCCGTCGCCGCGTCACTGATCGGCGTCGCCGCGCTCGGGCTGTTCGTCTCGACGCTCACGGGCAGCGGCATCGCGGCGATGGCGACCACCGTCGGCCTGCTGATCACGGTCCAGATCCTCGACCAGATCCCGCAACTGCACGCCCTCCAGCCGTACTTCTTCTCGCACTACTGGCTGTCCTTCGCCGACCTCATGCGCGAGCCCGTCTACTGGGACGACCTGACGAAGAACCTCGGCCTCCAGGCCCTGTACGCGGTGGTGTTCGGCTCGGCGGCCTGGGCGCGCTTCACGACGAAGGACATCACCGCGTAGCGCTCGGTCCTCGAAACATTCAGCCCTCCCAGCACTCAGCCCTCCCAGCACTCAGCCCTCGCAGCACTCAGTCCTCGTACACGAACCGGGCCAGTGGCGCCTCCTGCTCGAAGAACGTCTTCGCGCGGGCGAGTGCCTCGGTGTCGTTCAGCACGTCACCCGGCTTGCTGCCGTTGCCGAGCAGCACCCCGCCGAACCGCATCCCCATGTACGCGGCCGAGTTGTTGAGCGTCCCGACCAGCGGGTCGGCCACCTCCGGCTGACTGTGCGCGAGCGCGGTGACGCCCCACAGGGTGCGTCCGGTCAGGGTCGCCTTGAAGTCGAGGCCGGGCGTGCGCAGCCAGCCCGACCAGTAGTCCAGGTAGCGCTTGGTCTGTCCGGAGACCGAGTACCAGTACAGGGGCGAGGCGATCACGATGTCCGTGGCCGCGAGGGTGGCGTCGAGGAGCAGCGCCAGGTTGCCCTCGGCCGGGCGGACGTGGTCGCTGTCGTGCCGCAGGTCCTCGAAGTCGGGCACCGGATGCTCGGCGAGGTCGATCCACTGCTGTTCGACGTCCGGGGGCAGTTGCTCGGCGGCCCGGCGGGCGAGCAGCTCGGTGTTGCCGTCGGCACGGGCACTGCCCAGGACGAAGAGGAAGCGACGGGTCATTGGTGTCCCCCCAGAAGGTAGGCGCACATCAATTGCACGCGCATGCATCATATGCGCGTGCAACCAAATCCGCCAGGGGTGCCCGTCGTCCGCCAAGGCTGCCCGTCGTCCGCCTGAGTCGCCCCATCCGCCAGGGCCGCCCGTCAGCTCCCGACGCGCACCTCCGCCTCCCGTGCCACGGCCAGCAGCAGCGCTTCCCGGCCGTGCGGCGCCACCAGGTGCAGCCCGGCCGGGCAGCCGTCACCGCCGAAGCCCGCCGGGAGGCTCAGCGCAGGATGCCCGCTGAGGTTGAACGCCCAGGTGAGAGAGGTGGAGTAGCGGTCGCCCGGGCCGTCGTGTCCGTGCGGTGCGGTGGGTGTGGTCGGCGTCAGCAGCAGCTCCGCTTCGGCGAACAGTCCGGCCAGCCGCCGGTCGTTCTCCGCCCGGACACGGTGGGCTTCGCCCCGATCGGCACCGTGCGTGCGCAGGGCGAGCCAGGCGGGCCCGGGGTCCAGGAGCCGCAGCGGCGCCCGCGGCCGAACGAGCCGTACGACACCCGCCGCCACGAGCCGTTCGACCGCCGCCCGGGCGAGCGCGACGGGCTCCGGATCGGGCCCGGCGAAACCCAGGTCGGACGACCAGACGGCGGTCACGGGCACAGGCGTGCCGGTCGGCACCGGTTCCTCCGACACCACCCGCCACCAGCTCGCCGCGTCCGACGCCGAGCGGGCGATCACACCTTGCACGGCGAGCCCCGTACGGTCGGCGGAGGGCAGCCGCCCGGCCGTGGTCTTCAGGCCGGTCACCCCGCACCACGCCGCCGGGATCCGCACCGAACCGGCTCCGTCGCTGCCCGTCGCCAGCGGCACCAGCCCTGCCGCCACCGCCACCGCGGCCCCGGCCGACGAGCCGCCCGGCGTACGGTCCGCCCGCCACGGATTGACCGTCCGGCCACGAGCGCCGAGCCCCCAGGTCTGCCAGGACGTCCCCGGCCCGGGCACGGAGGTCGCGCCCACGGCGACACAACCGGCCGCGAGCAGCGGCCCCGCCGTACGCAGCCCGTGCCGCCCCTTCACGGCGACCGGCACCCCGGCGAGCGGTAGCGCTTCCCTCTTTCGGGGGACATCCCCGGCCCGCCGGCCGAGGCGCGCGTCCACCTCGCCCGCCCGCCGCAGCGCCTCCTCGTGCCACACCTCGACGAACGCGCACAGCTCCGGATCGGCCCGCTCGATCCGCTCCAGCGCCGCCGCGACCACGTCGACCGCGCGCAGCTCCCGGGCCCGCACGCCCGCCGCGATCTCCCCGGCCGACAGGGGCACCGCCGTCAGCGCGCCGCTCCCGTCAGCCGGACCAGGGCCGAGGTCTCACGCGGCGGATGCCCCAGCTCGCCCAGTCGCCAGGCCGGCACCCACGGCACGCGGTACACGTCGATGACCGACTCCAGGGACCTGACCCGCTGGGCGAGCGGACGCGGCAGCCGGCCCGGAGCGTCCGCCACGAGGACGACGGCGACGAGGTCCAGCCCGGGCGGGGCCTGACCGCGCCGGAAGATCTCCACCGCCCCGGCGACCGTGTCCAGCCCGGCCGCGTGCGTCCGCGCGACCAGCAGCACCGATGCCGGCTCGCCCGGACCGGGCCAGGCGCGGCCGCTGTCATGACCGCCGTAGACCGCGGCGAGGGTGGAGACGCCCGCGCCGCCGTGGGTGCCGACCCAGGAGAAACGCCGTGCCGCGGCCTGGGCGTGAGCGGGCCCCGGCGCCCCTGGCTCCTGGATGGTCACCGGGCCGCGGATCCAGATCTCCGGCCCCTGTCGCATGCCTGTCTGCATGCCCCTCTCCTCCCTCGTACTCTCGATCCTCATGCCATCCGGAACGATCCATGCCGGGACCAGGAACCCTTGGGACGAGCCTGTGACACCGCGGTGACGTGAGGAACCGGAGCGAGCGGACACACTCGACACTAGGTGTACGACGCCGAATGAGGGGACGATGGCTCGACTCAGCCGCGAGAAGAAGCGGGAACAGAAGCAGGCCGCACACGCGGCGACCCGGGCGGCGCCGATCGACGTCCGCGTCCCCGGGGCCGGAACGGACCTGGCGGGAGCCGGCGCGGGGGGTGTCTCCGACGGCGCGTCGGTCGGCGGTGTCCCCGTCTTCGCGGCCCCCGGCGAGGAGATCCAGCAGGCCGTCCTGAACCGCCTTCACCACATCGCCCTCGCCACCGGCCATCCCATCCTCGCCACGGTCCACGACGAGCGCATCGGCTACGTCGTGCCGCTCCAGGTCGACCCGGACGGTTCCAGCCGTTTCACCGCCGAGCCGGTCCGCACGGCGCCGCCGGAGGACGCCGCCGCCGCGGAAGCGCCTGCGGCGGGTGCCGTGACGGAGCCGCCCGCCCCGCCGCCCGCGCCGGAGCGGCAGCACCCGCAGGACGACAGGGCCACGCACGTCCTGCGCCCCGTACCGGAGCCCGGCCGTGGCACGGCCCCGACGTTCCCGCTGCGGGCGGGGCCCGAGCAGCAGCCGGCCGATCCGCCCCCACCGGCGTTCGAGCCGCGAGCCGCACCGGAGGCGCCACACCCCCAGCCGGGGGACACACCACCGGGCCCGGCCGCACCCCCCGGCACCGTCGCACCCCCGACGGGCGAGTTCGGGCCGCCTCCGCTCATGGACGTCAGGCCGCTCCCCGTCCCCGGAACAGGCCCGGGTCCGAACCGCAGGCGCGAGCCCGAGCCGATGTCCGAAGCGGAGCTGCTCGCGGCCGAAGCCGACGCCAAGCCGACTCCCGTCCGGGGCTTCGACGCCGTCGCGGAGGCGGTGCTCGGCGACGAACCCCTCGGCGGACCGGGTACCCCCGCCCTCATCGCGGAGCCGATCGCGCGGATCAACGAGGCCGTCAAGGAGGGCCGGATCGAGGCGGCCCTCGGGCTTGCGGACCAGACCGTCGCGGAGGTGTCGGGGACGCTCGGGCCGGAGCACCCCGAGGTGCTCCGGCTGCGCGAACTCACGGCCTACGTCGCCTACTTGGCGGGCGATCCGATCCGTGCCTTCCGGCTGTCCCTCGACCTGGCCGGTGCCCGCCGCCGCTCGGGCGACGCGGAGGCCGCCTACGGCAACGTGCAGAGTGCGGCCACCGCCTGGCGCGCGGTGCGTGACCCGGCTGTGGGACTGGAGCTGGGCCGGGACCTGATCGGGCTGTGGACCGAACTCGCCGCAGAGGAAGGCCCCGCCGTCGAGGAGATCGAGCAACTGGAGTCGGCCCGCGCCCGCATGGGCCGCCTGACCGAACGCGCCCGCAACCAGTAGGCGCCGTTACTGCGACAGCTCCCACACCGCGTGCGCCACGGCGTCGCTGTTGCGGTCGAGGGCGGTGTCGTCGATGTTGGCGGTGGTGTCGCAGGAGGAGTGGTAGCAGCGGTCGAAGGCCCGCCCGGCCGTGCCGCCCCACTTGGCCGCCTGCGCCGCCGTCTTCGTCCGGCTCGCCCCGGTGAACAGGCCGCCCACCGGCACACCCGCGCTCTTGAAGGGCGCGTGGTCGGAGCGGCCGTCGCCCTCGGTCTCGATCTCGGTCGGGACGCCGAGGCCGGCGAAGTACTCCTTGAAGGTCTTCTCGATCGCCGGGTCGTCGTCGTAGACGAAATAGCCGGGGTTCGGGGAGCCGATCATGTCGAAGTTCAGGTAGGCGCTGATCCTCGAACGGTCCCCGGTGGCCAGCCGGTTGACGTAGTGGCGGGAGCCGACCAGGCCGACTTCCTCCGCGCCCCACCAGGCGAACCGCAGGTGCTTGGCGGGCTTGTACTGCGCCCGGGACACGGCGAGCGCGGTCTCCAGGACGGCGGCCGAGCCGGAGCCGTTGTCGTTGATGCCGGGCCCGGAGGAGACGCTGTCGAGGTGCGAGCCGGCCATCACGACCCGGTTCGCGTCGCCGCCGGGCCAGTCGGCGATCAGGTTGTAGCCGGTGCGGCCGGAGGCGGTGAACTGCTGGACCGCGGTGGTGTATCCGGCCGCGTCCAGCTTGGCCTTGATGTGGTCGAGCGAGGCCTTGTAGCCGGGGCGGCCGTGCGCGCGGTTGCCGCCGTTGGCAGTGGCTATGGACTGGAGCTGGGACAGGTGGGCCTTGACGCCCGCCAGGGGTATGTCGGGCGCGGCGGCCGGTCTCGGGGGAGCGGACGCGGCGTCCGCCACGGCCCCGCCGGTCAGGAGCATGGCGGTAGCCACGGCACCGGCTGCCACGGCACGCGCGGAGACGGAGAGCTTCATGTGGGGGCTCCGACTTCCTTCGGGAAGCCCGTGGGGTGTCCACAGGCAGCCCACAGTGAATGGGGTGCCTGGATGGTGAAGCTGCTACTGACTCTCCGTCAAGACATGGATCAAGCCACGGCGTTGAGGTGAACCGGGCCGCCGGCGCTCACGGGAAGGTCACTGCACGCAGAACTCGTTCCCCTCCGGGTCCGCCATCACGACCCACTCGCCGCCCTGCTCCGCCACCCGCCGCAGCACACGCGCACCGAGCCCCTCCAACCGTGCGACCTCCTCCTCGCGCCGCCCCTCGCCCGGGTGCAGATCGAGGTGGAGCCGGTTCTTGACCGTCTTCGCCTCCGGCACCCGCTGGAACAGCAGCCGCCGCCCCTGCCCGGTCCCGCTCTCCTCCTCGAACGGGTCCTCGGGGTGCCGTACGGCGATCAGGTCCCGGAAGGCGCGGCGGCCGTGGAACTCGACCGTGAGCTCCTCCGGCATGGCACCAAAACCGAGCAGCTTCTCGATGAGGGCGCTGTTGTCCTCGACCTCGTACCGGAGGGCGGCGGCCCAGAAGTCGGCCTGCGCGTGCGGCTCGTTCGCGTCGATGACGATCTTCCAGTGCAGGGGGGCGGGTGATGCCGGAGTCGGTGTCATGTAACCGGTTATAGTGGTTACATGAGTGGACGCGCAAGGGAAACGCCGAACCGGACACCCGGCCTGACGCTGGTCTCGCACCAGGGGAAGGCCTACCGCTTCGACCCCGGCGCCCTGTGCCTGGAGCTGCTGACGACGGGCGGCCCCGGTCGGTTCGCGCGCTACGAGGTGCTGCACGAGCCCGCCGACCTGGTCGCCTGGACCGCGCGCAGCCGCCTCCCGGACGGCCTGGACATCACCGTCACCGAGGACGAGCTGGAGCGCGTGCGCACCCTGCGCGACGCCGTGTTCCCGCTCGCCGCCGACCGCGCCCACGGCCGCCCGCTGGGGGCCGCCCACCTGGACGTCGTCAACGCCGCCGCGGCAGGACCTCCGCTGATCGCCCGCATCGAGCCGGGCGGCACCCGCGCCTGGGCCCCGGGCGCCACCGGAGCCCACCTGCTCTCCACGGTCGCCCGGGACGCCATCGACCTGTTCACCGGCCCCTACGCACACCGCGTCCGCGAGTGCGGCGCCCACAACTGCTACCTGCTCTTCGTCGACACCTCCCGTCCGGGCCGCCGCCGCTGGTGCGCGATGGAGCACTGCGGCAACCGCGAGAAGGCCCGGGCGCACCGGTCCCGCCAGGCTCCCAGGACGCCGTAGCCGCCGCGTCCCGCTAGGACGCCGTAACCGCCGCGGCCCGCGCCTCCGCCTCGCGGGCGTCGTACGCGGTGCGGGCCGCCGCGATCTCCTCCTGGTGCCGCTCCGTCCAGGTCACCAGGGACTGGATGGTGGCGTGCAGCGTCCTTCCGAGGGAGGTCAGTTCGTACTCGACCCGCGGCGGCACCACCGGGTGCACCGTCCGCTTCACCAGGCCGTCCCGCTCCAGCGACCGCAGGGTCACCGTCAGCATCCGCTGGCTGACCCCGTCGATCTCCCGGCGCAGCTCGGTGAAGCGCAGCCGCCGGTTCTCCAGCAGCGCGATGACGAGCAGCGACCACTTGTCGGCGATCCGGTCGAGGATCTGCCGGACCTGGCAGTCCTCGCGGGTGTCCCACTGGAAGGGATCCGCGTCGCCGTAGTCCACGGTGCTCTCGCAATTACTCGGTGACTTCGAAGTGCCTTCTTCCATAGTCTCTCGCTGCTGCCCGCAGAGTGGTCGTGGTTACAAGAGGGAACCGACCCTCACTCGCGTAACCGACCCTTACGCAAGGAGTGTTGACTCATGGGCACCCGTGCCTGGGCGCTGCTGTTCGTCCTCTGCGGAACGATCTTCCTCGAAGGCATCGACGTCGCGATGATGGCGGTGGCGATCCCGGCCATCCGCTCCGACCTCGGGCTGGCCACCGACACCGCGGCCTGGGTGATGAGCGGCTATGTGCTCGGTTACGCCGGCTTCACGCTGCTGGGCGGCCGGGCGGCCGACCTGCTCGGGCGGCGGCGGATGTTCCTCTTCTGGCTGGCCGTCTTCCTCGCCTTCTCGGGGCTCGGCGGCTTCGCGACCGAGGGCTGGATGCTGGTCGTCGCCCGGTTCGTCACGGGTGTCGCCGCCGCGTTCATGACCCCGGCCGCGCTCTCCCTGATCACGACCTCGTACGCGGAGGGCCCCAAGCGCAACAAGGCCCTGCTGGTCTTCGCCGGCACGGGCGCGGCCGGCTTCTCCCTCGGCCTGGTCATCGGCGGTCTGCTCACCCAGCTCGGCTGGCGCTGGGTGTTCTTCGCGCCGGTACTGCTGGCCGCGGCGCTGCTCGTCGCGGCCGTACGTCTGGTGCCCCGGCAGGACCGCCCGCCCGCGCACCGGCGCGGGTTCGACCTGCCCGGCGTGATCACCGCCACCGGCGCCATGCTGCTGGCCGCCTACACCGTCATACGCCTCGAACACGGCCTGCACGACTGGCCGCTCACCGTGATCTCCGGTCTCGCGGCGCTCGCCCTGGCCGCTGCCTTCGTCGTGGTCGAACGCCGCAGCCCGGATCCGCTCGTCCGTCTCGGCATCCTGCGCCAGGGCGCGGTCGTGCGCGCCGACCTGGGAGCGCTGCTGTTCCTCGGCGCCTTCTTCGGTTTCCAGTTCGTCGTCACGCTCTATCTCCAGGAACTGCGCGGCTGGTCGCCCCTCATGACGGCGGTCGCCCTGATCGTCATGGGCGTCGACGCCGTCCTCGCCCCGACGCTCACCCCGAGACTGGTCGCCCGCTTCGGCAATGCCCAGGTGATCGTCGGCGGCTTCGTCCTGGCCGTGATCGCGTACGCGCTGTTCCTGCCGGTCGGCATGGAGTGGTCCTACGCCGCGATGTTCCCCACCCTGTTCCTCTCGGGCTTGGCGTTCGCCCTGGCCTACGGGCCGCTGACGATCGCGGCGACGGACGGGGTCGCCGAGTCGCAGCAGGGTCTGGCCGGCGGGCTGCTGACCACCGCCACGCAGTTCGGCTCCGCGATCGGCATCTCGGCGGTGACCGCGGTCTACGGCCTGGCGTCCACCGGGTCCGGGCCCGAGGCCACGCTGTCGGCGTTCCGTGCGGCGCTGACCGTTCCGGTCGTCCTGGCGGTGCTGGGCGCGTTCCTCTCGGTGGTGAGCGCGCGGGAGGCCCGGCGGGCGGTGCGCAGGGCGTCCCAGGTGAGCAGTGTCAGTGCCAGCCACACCAGCGAGAACCCGGCCCAGCGCTCCGGCGGCATCGCCTCGTGGAAGTAGAAGACGCCGAGCAGGAACTGGAAGACCGGCGTCAGGTACTGCAACAGGCCGATCGTGGACAGGGGCACGCGGATGGCGGCCGCGCCGAAGCAGACCAGGGGCAGCGCGGTGACGATCCCGGCCGAGGCGAGCAGTGCCGCGTGCCCCGCGCCCTCGGTGGTGAAGGTGGAGTCGCCCCGCGCGGTCAGCCACACCAGGAAGCCGAGTGCGGGCAGGAACTGGACCACGGTCTCGGCGGCCAGCGACTCCACGCCGCCCAGGTTCAGCTTCTTCTTCACCAGTCCGTACGTGGCGAAGGAGAAGGCGAGGCCGAGGGAGATCCACGGGGGCCGGCCGTAGCCGACGGTCAGCACGACGACCGCCGCGCCACCGGTCCCGACCGCCAGCCACTGCACCGGCCGCAGCCGCTCCTTCAGCAGCAGCACACCCATCGCGATGGTGACCAGCGGGTTGATGAAGTACCCGAGCGACGCTTCGACGACGTGCCCGGAGTTCACGGACCAGATGTACAGGCCCCAGTTGAGGGTGATGAAGGTCGCGGCGACCGCCACGAGGCCCAGCCTGCGCGGCTGCCGCAGCAGCTCGCCGGCCCAGGCCCAGCGGCGCAGCACGAGCAGGGCGGCGCCCACGAAGATCAGCGACCACACCATCCGGTGGGCCAGGATCTCCATCGCCCCGGCGGGTTTCAGCAGGGGCCAGAACAGCGGGACGAGGCCCCACATCCCGTAGGCCGCGAAGCCGTTCAGCAGTCCTATGTGCCGCTCACCCCTCGGCTTGCCGCTCACGAGCCCCTCCTCCGTACGTGGTGTTCCGCGTGCACGAAGGTAACGCCGAGCGCCCCCGGCTGTCATGCCCGTATCGGTATACGGTCATGACAGCCGGGGGCGGGGCGGCTCAAGGGCCCGCCGGGGGAGTTCAGCCCTTGAGCGCCGCGGCGATGGCCTCGGAGAACGGGGTGGTCGGGCGGCCGGTCAGCCGGGACAGATCGCCGGTGGAGACGACCAGCTCGCCCTTCTCGATGGAGGCGTCCACGCCCGCGAGCGTCTGCGCCAGCGCCTCGGGGAGGCCGGCGCCGGTCAGGATCCCGGTGAGCACCTCGGTCGAGACCGGGTTGTAGGTGATCGCCTTGCCGGTCTGGCGGCTCAGCTCGGCCGCGTACTCGGCGAAGCTCCAGGGGGTGTCGCCACCCAGCTCGTACGTCTTGTTCTCGTGCCCCTCGCCGGTCAGCACGGCGACGGCGGCAGCGGCGTAGTCCGCACGGGCGGCGGAGGAGACCTTGCCCTCACCGGCGGCGGCCACGACCGCGTTGTGCTCCAGCACCGGGGCGAGGTTCTCGGTGTAGTTCTCGTGGTACCAGCCGTTGCGCAGCAGGGTGTAGGGCACGCCGGAGTCCAGCAGCAGCTCCTCGGTGCCGCGGTGGTCGTCGGCGAGTGCGGCGGTCAGCGTGCCCGGGGCGCTGGTGTAGGCGAGCAGGGCCACACCGGCCGCCTTGGCGGCGTCGATGACGACCTTGTGCTGCTGTACACGGCCCTTGTCGAACTCGTTGCCGGAGACCAGCAGCACCTTGTCGCCGGCGGAGAAGAGGCCGTCGAAGGACGCGGGCGCGTTGTAGTCGGCCAGCGCGATCTTCACACCGCGCTCCGCGAAGTCGGCGGCCTTCTCCGCGTTGCGGACGACCGCGGTGATCTGCCCGGCGGGGACCTTCTCCAGCAGCTGCTCCACGACGTGACGGCCGAGATTTCCGGTGGCTCCGGTGACGATGATGCTCATGTGGCTGACTCTCCTTGTGGGGTGCGATGACACTAACCCTAGGAACCGCGCTAACTCTTGGAAAGTACCCACTTTGAAGTAAGGTACTGGCATGGCAGTAAGTGATGGCGAGGCCCTGTGCCCGTACCGGCTGGTGCTGGAGCACGTCACCAGCCGCTGGGGCGTGCTCGTGCTGATCGAGCTTCTGGACCGCCCGTACCGGTTCAGCGAGCTGCGCCGGGCGATCAGCCATGACGGGGGCCGGAGCGTCAGCGAGAAGATGCTCACGCAGACGCTCCAGACCCTGGAGCGCGACGGCCTCGTCCACCGCGACGCCAAGCCCGTGATCCCGCCCCGCGTCGACTACTCCCTCACCGGCCTGGGCCGCGAGGCCGCCGAGCAGGTTCGGGCCCTCTCACAGTGGACGCACCGGCGCATGGACGACGTGGAGAAGGCACGCCGGGCGTACGACGAGGCCCGGGCCGCTTCCCAGCAGTCCCGGGCCTCGTAGCCGTACGACGTGGCCGTGCTCAGCCGACGACCGTCCAGGTGTCGCCGCCCGCCAGCAGCGCGGCCAGGTCGCCCTTGCCGTGCTGCTCGATGGCGTGGTCCAGCTGGTCGGCCATCTGAGTGTCGTAGACGGGCCGGTCGACGGAGCGCAGAACACCGATCGGGGTGTGGTGCAGGGTGTCCGGGTCGGCGAGGCGGGACAGCGCGAACGCCGTGGTCGGGGACTCGGCGTGCGCGTCGTGGACGAGCACTTGGTCCTCGTTGTCCGGCGTCACCGCGACCACCTTCAGGTCACCGGTCACCGGGTCCCGTACGACGCCCTTGGCCAGGTCGCTGCCGAAGCGGATCGGCTTGCCGTGCTCCAGCCGGATCACGGCCTCCTCGGCCTGCTGCTTGTCCTTCAGGGCGTCGAAGGCGCCGTCGTTGAAGATGTTGCAGTTCTGGTAGATCTCGATCAGGGCCGTGCCCTGGTGGGCGGAGGCCTGGCGCAGCACCTCCGTCAGGTGTTTGCGGTCGGAGTCGACCGTCCGCGCCACGAACGACGCCTCCGCGCCGATCGCCAGCGACACCGGGTTGAAGGGCGCGTCCAGCGAACCCATCGGCGTCGACTTGGTGATCTTGCCGACCTCGGAGGTCGGCGAGTACTGGCCCTTGGTCAGACCGTAGATCCGGTTATTGAACAGCAGGATCTTGAGGTTGACGTTGCGGCGCAGGGCGTGGATGAGGTGGTTGCCGCCGATGGACAGCGCGTCACCGTCACCCGTGACCACCCACACGCTCAGGTCGCGGCGCGAGGAGGCGAGGCCGGTGGCGATGGCGGGGGCGCGGCCGTGGATGGAGTGCATCCCGTAGGTGTTCATGTAGTACGGGAAGCGGGAGGAGCAGCCGATGCCCGAGACGAAGACGATGTTCTCCTTCGCCAGCCCCAGCTCGGGCATGAAGCCCTGCACCGCGGCGAGGATGGCGTAGTCGCCGCAGCCGGGGCACCAGCGCACCTCCTGGTCCGACTTGAAGTCCTTCATCGACTGCCTGCCCTCGGCCTTGGGGACGAGGGAAAGCGCCTCGATGGTGCCCGTGCCTTGTGTGGACGTCTCAGCCATCGATGGCCTCCTTCAGAGCCGTGGCGAGCTGTTCCGCCTTGAACGGCATACCGTTGACCTGGGTGTACGAGCGGGCGTCCACCAGGTACTTCGCCCGGATGAGCGTGGCGAGCTGCCCGAGGTTCATCTCGGGGATCACCACCTTGTCGTAACGCTCGAGGACCGCGCCCAGGTTCTTCGGGAAGGGGTTGAGGTGGCGCAGGTGGGCCTGCGCGATCGACTCCCCGGCCCGGCGCAGCCGCCGCACCGCGGCCGTGATCGGCCCGTACGTCGATCCCCAGCCCAGGACCAGCAGGTTCGCCTCGTGCGGGTCGTCCACGTCGAGGTCGGGGACCTCGATGCCGTCCACCTTCGCCTGGCGGGTGCGCACCATGAAGTCGTGGTTGGCCGGGGCGTAGGAGATGTTGCCCGTGCCGTCCTCCTTCTCGATGCCGCCGATCCGGTGCTCCAGACCCGGCGTGCCCGGGATCGCCCACGGGCGGGCCAGGGTCTGCGGGTCGCGCTTGTACGGCCAGAACACCTCGCTGCCGTCGTCGAGCGTGTGGTTCGGCCCCTGCGCGAACTGCACCCGCAGGTCCGGCAGCTCCTCCAGGTCCGGGATGCGCCACGGCTCGGAGCCGTTGGCCAGGTAACCGTCGGACAGCAGGAACACCGGCGTGCGGTACGTCAGCGCGATCCGCGCCGCCTCCAGAGCCGCCTCGAAGCAGTCCGCCGGCGTACGGGGCGCGACGATCGGGACCGGGGCCTCGCCGTTGCGCCCGAACATCGCCTGGAGCAGGTCCGCCTGCTCGGTCTTGGTGGGCAGACCGGTCGACGGGCCACCGCGCTGGATGTCCACCACCAGCAGCGGCAGCTCCAGCGAGACCGCCAGGCCGATGGTCTCCGACTTCAGCGCCACACCCGGGCCGGAGGTGGTGGTCACGGCCAGCGAACCGCCGAAGGCCGCGCCCAGGGCCGCTCCGATACCGGCGATCTCGTCCTCGGCCTGGAAGGTCCGCACCCCGAAGTTCTTGTGCTTGCTCAGCTCGTGCAGGATGTCCGAGGCCGGCGTGATCGGGTACGACCCCAGGTACAGCGGCAGATCCGCCTGCCGGGACGCGGCGATCAGGCCGTAGGACAGGGCGAGGTTGCCGGAGATGTTGCGGTAGACGCCCGGCGGGAACGCCGTGGCCGCCGGGGCGACCTCGTAGGAGACGGCGAAGTCCTCGGTGGTCTCGCCGAAGTTCCAGCCGGCCCGGAACGCGGCGATGTTGGCCGCCGCGATATCGGGTTTCTTCGCGAACTTCGAGCGGAGGAATCTCTCCGTGCCCTCGGTGGGCCGGTGATACATCCAGCTCAGCAGGCCCAGCGCGAACATGTTCTTGCTGCGCTCGGCCTCCTTGCGGGACAGGTCGAACTCCTTCAGCGCCTCCACCGTCAGCGTCGTCAGCGGCACGGGGTGGACCTGGTAGCCGTCCAGTGACCCGTCCTCCAGCGGACTGGTGTCGTAGCCGACCTTCTGCATCGCGCGCTTGGTGAACTCGTCCGTGTTGACGATCACCTCCGCGCCGCGCGGCAGGTCGCCGATGTTCGCCTTCAACGCGGCCGGGTTCATCGCCACCAGCACGTTCGGCGCGTCACCGGGCGTGAGGATGTCGTGGTCGGCGAAGTGCAGCTGGAAGGACGACACGCCCGGCAGGGTCCCGGCGGGCGCCCTGATCTCGGCCGGGAAGTTCGGCAGCGTCGACAGGTCGTTGCCGAACGACGCGGTCTCCGAGGTGAAACGGTCACCGGTGAGCTGCATACCGTCACCCGAGTCCCCCGCGAACCTGATGATCACCCGGTCGAGGCGGCGAACGTCCTTCGCGCCCGCCGCTTTGCGCTGCTCTCCTACGACTGCTTCGTCGGCCTGCTCCGCTGGGCTACTGACCTGGCTGGTCACTGAACTGGACCTCCCTCGAGGCGGCTGTCCGGGAGGGCCTTCCCGCAGGCCTTCCCAGGATCAACACTACGACCGCAGAGGTCGCCTTCTGCGGGTCATTCGCATGTTGGACACGACTTTGAGACGATCTCGCGGCCTGACTTGTCCTGTTTCCGATCACCGGTGCTGTCCTCCGAGACGCTCCGCGCCCGTCCCGTGGTTCGGTCGGGGACTGGTCGTCCGGTCAGGAATTCAGGTACGTCAGCACGGCCAGCACCCGGCGGTGGTCCCCCTCGCTCTGGGAGAGCCCCAGCTTCAGGAAGATGTTGCTGACGTGCTTCTCGACCGCCCCGTCGCTGACCACGAGCTGCCGGGCGATCGCCGAGTTCGTCCGCCCCTCCGCCATCAGCCCCAGCACCTCACGCTCCCGCGGGGTCAGCCCCGCGAGCACGTCCTGCTTACGGCTGCGGCCCAGCAGCTGCGCGACGACCTCCGGGTCGAGGGCCGTCCCGCCCTCGGCCACCCGCACCACCGCGTCAACGAACTCACGCACCTCGGCCACCCGGTCCTTCAGCAGATAGCCGACGCCCCGGCTGGACCCCGCGAGCAGCTCCGTGGCGTAGCGCTCCTCCACGTACTGGGACAGCACCAGCACGCCGAGCCCCGGGTGCGCCTTGCGCAACTGCACCGCGGCCCGCACCCCCTCGTCGGTGTGCGTGGGCGGCATCCGCACATCGGCGACCACGACGTCCGGCAGCTCGCCCTGCGCGTCCAGCTCCGTGATGGTCTTGATCAGCGCCTCGCCGTCACCGACCCCGGCGACGACGTCGTGCCCCCGGTCGGTCAGCAACCGAGTCAGGCCCTCCCTGAGCAGCACTGAATCCTCGGCGATGACCACCCGCACCCTGTCCTCCACGATGTTCGGCCCCCCACAGCCCGACGTCGCCCGTCCGCAGCCAACAACGGCTCCGCGCCCACCCGTGCGACGGGCCCAGCATTTCAGGATCCGGCGCCGGATGGGGGTTGGACAGGCTTGTTGTCCGATCGATCCGGCGATTCGGGGGCGGGGAGGGCGAAGGCCGTGTCAAGGGGCGGAGATCCCAGGCCGGGCACAGGGGGCGGAGCCTCAGGGGGTGGCAGGGGCTCAGCCCCTGCCACCCCCTCGAACGAAGGTCACCTCACGTGCGCGCCCCGCCACGGCAATTCCGCGGTCACCCGGGTCGGCCCGCCCGCCGGCGAGTCCACCACGAGAATCCCGTCCACCGCGTCGAACCGCTCCGCCAGCCCCGCCAGCCCCGATCCCCGGGATGTGTCGGCCCCGCCCACACCGTTGTCCACGACCTGGAGCATCAGCCGGTTCTCCGTCCGCCACACCTCCACGCCGGCCCAGGTCGCCCGCGCGTGCTTGCTGACGTTCTGGAGCAGCTCCGACACCGTGAAGTACGCGATCCCCTCGATGGCCGGCGCCGGCCGCTCCACCAGATCGACCTCGACCTGCACCGGCACCGTGCATCGCGACGCCACCGCCGACAGCGCCGCGTCCAGCCCCCGGTCCGTCAGCACCGCCGGGTGGATCCCCCGGGCCAGGTCCCGCAGCTCCTGCAACGCCGTCTTCACCTCACCGTGCGCCTCGTCCACCATCCGCACGGCCTCCTCCGGATCCTCCTGGAGCTTCTCCTTCGCCAGCCCCAGATCCATGGCCAGCGCCACCAGCCGCGCCTGCGCCCCGTCGTGCAGATCCCGCTCGATGCGCCGCAGGTCGGCCGCCGCCGTGTCGACCACGACGCCCCGGTCCGACTCCAGCTCCACCACCCGCGAAGCCAGCCGTGACGGCCCGAGCAGCCCGTGCACCAGCAGCCGGTCCACCATCGTCAGCGCCCGTACGATCCACGGCGCGGCGATCGTGAACAGCAGCCCCACCAGCGCGGTCACCGTGATCTCGAAGGGGTTGTCCAGGTACACCTGGTGCGTCTCGTCGCCGTACAGCTGGATCCCGTCCTGACCGGCGTACATCGGGAGCACCCAGAACCACACCGGGTACGTCAGCAGCGCCCAGCCCAGCACCCAGACGTTCACGGCGACGACGAACGAGAACACCGCCCACGGCAGATGCAGCACCGCGTACAGCAGGGCCCGCCAGGAGGCGCCGCTCTTGAGGACGGCCCCCATCCACGCCATGGCGCCGGGCTTCTTCATCCGCAGCGGCTCCGGGTCGGCCACCTCCATGCCCAGCAGCGTCCGCGCTCGCGCCCGCTCCAGCGCCCCGAGGCCGCGGCACCCGGCGAGCGCCGCCGCCAGCACCGGTATGCCGAGGAACGTCACCAGCAGTCCCGCCCCCAGTGACACCATCGTGACCGCGTAGGTGAACAGCAGGATGCTGATCGGCAGGCTGAGCAGCACATGGCCGAGTTCGCGCCAGGTGCGGCCCTCGACCGGCGCCCGCAGCGCGGCGGGCAGCCGGTGCCGCCGCTCGGTGCTCCCGGGGAACCCGGGCCTGCCGTCGAACCCGTACCCCTGTCCGTACTCCGTGGCCATCGGCGTCGTCCTTCTCCTCGTCCTGCGGCTGTCCCCTCGTACCTCCACCCTGCTCCGCCGCAAGTCGGCGGACCATGGAGTCCGTCGGCGTCTTGGACGGGGGGTTTTCCCTACCCCGCACGTGCGACCACCGACCATGCGCCTGCGGCCTTCGGCCGGCGTGTGTGGCCACCGGTCCGCGTGGTCGGCCTTCAGCCCGTGCCTGCGGCCTCCGGTCCGCGTGGTCGGCCACCGGCCCCGCGCCTGCGGCCACGGCCCCGCCTCCGGCCGCCGGCCCCAGGCCTGCGGCGACAGGACCTGGTCGGTGGCAGGACTTAGCGGTTGTCCGGGCCGGCGGCGTCCGTGCGGTCGCGCCAGGGCAGTTCGGCCGTGACGGTCGTCGGGCCGCCCTCGGGCGACTCCAGCACGAACAGCCCGTCGACGGCGTCCAGCCGCTCTGCCAGGCCCTTCATCCCCGTACCGCCGTCGAGGCTCGCGCCCCCGCGGCCGTCGTCCCAGACCTGGATGAGCAGCCGGTCGTTCGTCCGCCACACATCCACCGAGGCCGACCTCGCCGCGCTGTGCTTGCTGACGTTCTGGAGCAGCTCCGAGACGGTGAAGTAGGCGATGCCCTCGATGGCCGCGGCCGGCCGCGCCGGCAGGTCGACCGTCACTTTGACCGGGACCGTGCAGCGCGAGGAGACCGCGGACAGGGCCGCGTCCAGACCACGGTCGGTCAGCACCGCCGGGTGGATGCCGCGGGCCAGGTCGCGCAGTTCCTGGAGCGCCAGCTTCACCTCGCCGTGCGCCTCCTCGACCATTGCCGCCGCCGCGTCGGGGTCCTCCAGCACCTTCTCCTTCGCCAGGCCCAGCCCCATGGCCAGGTTGACCAGCCGGGCCTGCGCCCCGTCGTGCAGATCCCGCTCGATGCGCCGCAGGTCGGCGGCGGCCGTGTCGACCACGACCCCCCGGTCCGACTCCAGCTCGGCGATGCGCCGCTCCAGCTCGTCGGAGGGGGACAGCAAAGCGCGCACCATGGCCCGGTCGGCGTTGGCCAGGCCCCGCGCGACGAACGGCAGCACGGGCCACAGCACGAACAGCGAGGTCAGTGTGATGGTGAAGGTGAGGACGCCCCACGGCAGCCGGATGAACTCGTACAGCACCGTGCGCCAGCCCACCGGGTCCTTCAGCGACATCCACAATCGCGGGAGCAGGCCGCCCGCGCCGCGCAGCGGCAGCCGGCTCGGTTCGTCCACCCGCACCCCGAGCAGCGCCCTGGCCCTCGCCCGCTCCATCCGGCCCAGCAGCCGCGCGCCCATGAGCCCGGCCGCGAGCAGCGGGAACCCGATCACCGTGATCGTCAGCCCGAAGCTGGTGAACAGCACCGTCACGACGTAGGTGAATCCGAGCAGCGCGACCGGGAGGTTCGCCAGGAGGTGCGCGATCTCCTTCCAGGTGTGCCGGTCGTAGGCGAGACGGGGCGGCGGCGGGCGGTCGTCCTGCCCGGCCGCCGCGTCGGCCGTGCTCGTGCCGGAGGACGGAATGCGTTCGGTCATATGCGTTAGCGTGCCCGGCGGCGGGCAGCCGCGCCATGAGGTAGACCGCCAGGATCAACTGAGGTAAACCCCACCCCCGCATGCCAGGGCGTGACGGGCTGCTTACCCTGCCTTTATCAGGGCCTAGACTCCCGTGCGTACAGATCGTCGAACGGCGGCGTCCGTGGTTCCCGGCCGTACTCCGGAGTCGCGGAATCGTCGCAGGATCCAGTCCGAGTTTCAGGGAGCGAGGGACGGACGTGCCGGAACTGACCGTCGTCACCACGACCGTCGTCGCGGCGGACTACTTCCAGTCCTATTCGGTCGTCGGGCTGCTAGCCGTCGTCGGTGTGCTGTTCGTCGCCGTCGCCTTCGGGGCGGGCCGGCTGCTGCGGCCCGTGGTCCCCACACCCGAGAAGCTGCTGACGTACGAGTGCGGCGTCGACCCCGTCGGCGAGGGCTGGGCCCACACCCAGGTCCGCTACTACGTCTACGCGTTCCTGTACGTGATCTTCGCCGTCGACTCGATCTTCCTTTTCCCCTGGGCGACCGTGTTCGCAGCCCCCGGCTACGGCGCGACGACCCTGGTGGAGATGTTCATCTTCCTCGGCTTCCTGGCCGTGGGCCTGCTCTACGCATACAAGAAGGGCGTGCTGGCATGGACGTGACCCCCTCCAGCCCCGAGCCCGTGCTGCTTCCGGAGCCGAAGCGGCTCGGCGCCCTCGCGCGTCTCGCGCCCGAGCCGATGAAGGTGATCCTGAACTGGGGCCGCCGCTACTCGCTCTGGGTCTTCAACTTCGGTCTCGCCTGCTGCGCGATCGAGTTCATCGCCGCCTCGATGGCCCGCCACGACTTCATCCGGCTCGGCGTCATCCCGTTCGCGCCGGGCCCGCGCCAGGCCGACCTGATGGTGGTGTCGGGCACGGTCACGGACAAGATGGCGCCGGCGGTGAAGCGCCTCTACGAGCAGATGCCGGAACCCAAGTACGTCATCTCCTTCGGCGCGTGCAGCAACTGTGGCGGCCCCTACTGGGACTCGTACTCCGTCACCAAGGGTGTCGACCAGATCATCCCCGTCGACGTCTACGTCCCCGGCTGCCCGCCCCGCCCCGAGGCACTGCTCCAGGGCGTCCTCAAGCTCCAGGAGAAGATCGCTCGCGAGTCGCTGGGGGAGCGGTACGGCAGCACGGGCGCGGGGCGGCCTTCGGCGGCGGCGTTGCAGAGCGGCCTGGTGCGACCGCCGGCTCCGGCCTCCGACTCGACGCCGGGGGAGGGGCGATGACCGCGGTCGGCTGGCTCCCCGCCGATGTCGAGGAACTCTTCGGCACGGACGCCACGGCCGAGGAGTCGTACGAGGTCCTGACGGTCGACGTACCGCCGACGACCTGGATCTCCGCCCTGGAGGCCGCACGCGACCGGCTGGGCTGCACGTACTTCGACTGGCTGAGCGCGGTCGACGAACCGGGCACGGGCTTCCGCGTCACGGCCCACGTCGCCGCGCTGACCCCGCTCCGGCGCCTCCTCCTGCGTACGACGGTCCCGCACGAGGCCCCCGCCCTGCCCTCGGCCGTCGACGTCTACGCGGGTGCCGCCTGGCACGAACGCGAGACGCACGAGATGTTCGGCATCACCTTCGAGGGCCACCCGGCACTGGACCACCTGCTCCTGCCCGAGAACTTCGAAGGCCACCCCCTGCGCAAGGACTTCGTCCTGGCCGCACGCGTCGCCAAGGCCTGGCCCGGCGCTAAGGAACCCGGCGAGTCGGAACACGGCGGCCCCAAGCGCCGTCAGATGCTTCCCCCCGGCGTCCCCGACCCGAACGAATGGGGCCCCCTGAAGGGCCAACTCCCCCCGGCCCCGGCCCGCGGCGCCGGCCGCGCGGCCGGCGACCGCCCGGCCCGAGGCGCCGCCCGCCCCGCGGGCGAACGCCCGGTGCGGCGGACCCGTTCGGCGTCGGAGGGTTCGGCAAGCCAGTCCACTGCCGGTGACACGGGCACTCCGTCCCAGACGGCCCCACGCCGCGACCGCTCGGCGGCGGCGGGCCCGGCGAGTCAGTCCGCTGCGGGCGACGCCGGTACTCCGTCTCCGGCTGCCCCGGGCCGCGACCGCTCGGTGGAAGAGGACTCGGCCAGCCGGGCCGCTTCCGGCGACGCGGGCACTCCGTCTCCGGCTGCCCCACGCCGTGCGCGGACAGCCGCGGAGGGCTCGGCGAGCCAGACCGTGCCGGAGGAGTCGGCTGCTGCGGCGTCGACGGGACCGCGTCGCGACCGCTCGGCGGCGGAGGGCCCGGCGGCGGAGGGATCGGCCAGTCAGGCCACGACGGGCGACACGCTCTCCGGGTCGCCGACCGCACCGCGCCGTACCCGCACAGCGGCCGAGGGCTCGGCAAGCCAGACATCCACCGACCCTGAATCCTCGACCTCCGGCACCGAATCCCAGGCGACCGAATCCGAACCAGCGGCGACCGCGACCGGCTCCCGGCCGCCGGCCACCGAGCCGGAGCCGTCGGCCACTGAGCCGGGGCCGTCGGCCACTGAGCCAGGGTCCCCGACCACCTCGGCGGAGCCGCGCCGGGCGCGAAGCGTGAGTGACGGCTCGGCGTCGCAGCGGACGCAGCCAGGTGCCCCTACCGGCCCGCGCCGGACGCGCAGCGCATCGGAGGGCCCCGCCGACCAGCGTGCCGCGTCCCAACCCGGCGACAGCCGGCCCGGGAGGGCTTCGCGACCCCCGCGCAGCACGGACGCCCCCTGGCACCACGCCCGCCCGGCCTTCGACGAACCGGCTCCCGAGCCGTCGCCCGAGGCCGGACCGTTGCCGACTCCCGAGCCGCCGGGTGACTCCAAGACCTCGAACACCCCCCCGGAATCACCGGACACCCCGAAGCCGACGGACAGCGGCAAGTCGCCCGACAACTCGGAGACATCGAGCAGCCCGGAAAACCCCGAGCCCTCGGACACCCCCGCCCCCGCGGACGGTCCCGAGCCCTCGGACACCCCCGTCCCCGCGGACGGTCCCGAGCCCTCGGACACCCCCGACACTCCGGAACCGGCGAACAACCGGCAGCCCACCGACAACCCCGAAGACCCCGCAGGAGGCCCGCGGTGAACGACGTGCTCGACGTCATCCTGCGACTCCTGATCGTGTTCGTGGTCTTCCTCACCTTCCCCCTGATCATCGGCCAGACCGAACACAAGGTGATGGCCCACATGCAGGGCCGCCTCGGCCCCATGTACGCCGGCGGCTTCCACGGCTGGGCCCAGCTGATCGCCGACGGCGTGAAGTTCGCGCAGAAGGAGGACGTCGTCCCCGCGGGCGCGGACCGCCGCATCTTCCAACTGGCCCCCGCCGTCGCCCTCCTGCCCTACCTCCTCGTCCTGCTCGCCATCCCCATCGGCCCGGACGAGGGAGCCGTCGGCCAGGTCATCGACGCCGGCATCTTCTTCGTCCTGGCCATCATGGGCGTCGGCGTCCTCGGCTCGCTCATGGCCGGCTGGGCGTCCGCGAACAAGTTCTCCCTCCTCGGCGGCCTCCGCACCGCCGCCCAGCTCCTCGCCTACGAACTGCCGATGCTCCTGACCGCCGCCTCGGTGGCGATGGCGGCCGGCACCGTCTCGATCCCCGGCATCCTCGACGCCTTCGAGTGGTGGTGGTTGCCCTGGCAGATCGTCGGCGCGATCGTCTTCTTCGTCGCCGGCCTCGCCGAACTCCAGCGCCCGCCCTTCGACATGCCCGTCGCCGACTCGGAGATCATCTTCGGCGCGTACACCGAGTACACCGGCCTCCGCTTCGCCCTGTTCCTCCTCGCCGAGTACGCCGGAATCGTCGTCCTGTGCGGACTGACCACCGTCCTCTTCCTGGGCGGCTGGCACGGCCCCTGGGGCGCCGACGGCCTCGGCTGGGTCTGGACCCTGCTGAAGGCCGCCGTCCTCGCCTTCGTCGTCATCTGGCTGCGCGTCACCTACCCCCGCCTGCGCGAGGACCAGCTCCAGAAACTGTCCTGGACCCTCCTCGTCCCCCTCTCCCTCGCCCAGATCGCCCTCACCGGCATCGTCAAGGTGGTGATCCAGTAACCATGGCCCCCATTCCCGGCAGCGGCCTGGCCAAGGGCCTGGCCGTCACCCTCCGCACGATGACGAAGAAGTCCGTCACCGCGCAGTACCCCGACGCCCAGCCCGACCTCCCGCCCCGCACCCGCGGCGTGATCGGCCTGTTCGAGGAGAACTGCACGGTCTGCATGCTGTGCGCCCGCGAGTGCCCGGACTGGTGCATCTACATCGACTCCCACAAGGAGACGGTCCCGGCGGCGACCCCCGGCGGCCGCGAACGCAGCCGCAACGTCCTCGACCGCTTCGCCATCGACTTCTCCCTGTGCATGTACTGCGGCATCTGCATCGAGGTCTGTCCTTTCGACGCCCTGTTCTGGTCCCCGGAGTTCGAGTACGCCGAGACCGACATCCGCGACCTCACCCACGAACGCGACAAGCTCCGCGAGTGGATGTGGACCGTCCCGGCCCCGCCGGCCCTCGACCCCGGCGCGGAGGAGCCGAAGGAACTCGCCACCGCCCGCAAGACCGCCGACAAGCTGGCCGCCCAGCAGGCCCCGCCCGCCACCGAACCGCACGCCGACGAGCAGGCCCGCGCAGCCGAGCGGCCGACCCGCCCGCAGGGCGACTCCAAGCAGCAGACCGACCAGCCCAGGCCGGGGCAGGAGGGCCGGGAATGACCCTCGCCGCAACCGCAGCCCTCGTCACGGCGGGCCCGGCCACCGGGGCCGCGGCCGAAACCCACGGTTTCCTCTCCCCGACGGGCGTCGAGATCGCCTTCCTCCTCGTCGGCCTGGTCACCTTCGGCGCCGCGCTCATCACCGTCACCACCCGGCAGCTGGTGCATGCCGCCCTGTGGCTGGTGGTCACCCTCGGCGGCCTGGCCGTCGAGTACCTCCTGCTCACCGCCGAGTTCATCGCCTGGGTGCAGGTCCTCATCTACGTCGGTTCCGTCGTCGTCCTCCTCCTGTTCGGTCTGATGCTCACCAGGGCCCCCATCGGCCGCTCCCCGGACGCCGACTCCGGCAACCGCTGGGCCGCCCTCACGGTGGCCGTCGCCGCCGCTGCCGCCCTGGTCTGGGTCGTCGTCGACGCGTTCCGCACGACCTGGATCGACCTGGACGGCCCCGCCGCCGGGTCCACCAAGGCCACCGGCGCGAGCCTCTTCCAGAACTGGGTCCTCCCCTTCGAGGCCCTCTCCGTCCTCCTCCTCGCCGCCCTGGTCGGCGCGATCGTCCTGTCCCGCAAGGCGAAGGCCGCCGGGGCGACCGCGGCTGGGAGCACCCCGGCCACCGGGAGCGAGAAGGAAGGGACCCGCTGATGCACCTCGCCTATCCCGCCGTCCTCTCCGCCCTCCTCTTCTGCACGGGCCTGTACGGCGTCCTCGCCCGCCGCAACGCGATCCTGGTCCTGATGTCGGTCGAGCTGATGCTCAACGCCGTCAACCTCAACCTGGTCGCGTTCGACGTCTGGCTCAGCAAGACCGCCGAGGAGACCCTGCACTCCGGCCAGGCCCTCACTCTGTTCACCATCGCCATCGCCGCCGCCGAGATCGGCATCGGCCTGGCCATCGTCCTCGCCGTCCACCGCAACCGCGGCACCGCGGACATCGACAAGCTCCGCGACACCGCCGAACGGCACGACCCCGACGGCACCGACCACGACGCCCTTACGGCCGAGCAGTCCGGCGAGGCCCAGAAGGCTGAGGCCACCGCGTGACCACGACCACCCTCGCCGTTCTCGTCCCCCTCCTTCCGTTCCTCGGCGCCGTCGCCGGCCTGCTCCTGGGCCGCACGGCACCCGGCTTCGTCCGCCCGCTCGCCGTCCTGCCGACGCTCACCTCCCTGGTGCTCGCCGCGCTGGTCGCCGTACGTCAGGGTGGTGACGCGGCCGTCAACGCGGCCACGGAACTCACCCCCACCGGTTCCGTCCCGATCGAACTCGCCCTGCACATCGACGGCTTCGCCGCCCTCGTCGCCGTCCTCGTCGGCCTGGTCGCCTCCTGCGTGCAGATCTACTCGACGGGCTACCTGCGCGACGACCCGCGCTACCCCTCGTACGCCGCCCTCGTCTCCCTGTTCACCTCCGCGATGCTCCTGGTCGTCTACTCCGGCGACCTGATCGTCCTGCTGGTCGGCTGGGAAGTCATGGGCATCTGCTCCTACTTCCTGGTCGGCCACTACTGGGAGACGCCGGAGGCCCGCGCCGCCTCCCTCAAGGCCTTCCTGGTCACCAAGCTCGGCGACGTCCCCTTCCTCATCGGCTTGTTCGCCCTGGCCACCGACGCCGGTTCGTTCCGCATCACCCGGGTCCTCGGCGCCGTCGCGAGCGGCTCGCTCGACCACCCGACGCTGATCGCCCTGCTGCTCCTGGCGGGCGTGGCGGGCAAGTCCGCGCAGTTCCCGCTGCACACCTGGCTCCCCGACGCGATGGCGGGCCCGACCCCCGTCTCCGCGCTGATCCACGCCGCGACGATGGTCGCCGCGGGCGTCTACTTCATCGCCCGTCTCCTCCCGCTGTTCGAGACCTCCCAGGCCGCGATGGTCGTCCTCGCCGTCATGGCCGCCGTCACGATGGCCGGCTCGGCGCTCGCCGCGCTCGCCCAGGACGACATCAAGCGCGTCCTCGCCTACTCGACGATCGGCCAGCTCGGTTACATGTCCGGCGCCCTGGCCGTCGGCGACCGCGGCGCCGCCGTCTTCCACCTCCTGTCCCACGGCGCCTTCAAGGCGCTGCTGTTCCTCGCGGCCGGCGTGATCATCCACGCCGCCGGCACCAACTCGCTCGCCGCCATGTCCCGCATGCGGAACCTGCGCGACCGCGTCCCCGACGCCTACTGGACGATGACCGTGGCGCTGCTCGCGCTCGCCGCGATCCCGCCGTTCAGCGGCTTCTTCTCCAAGGAGGCCGTCCTCGGCGTCGCCGAACACGTCGTCACCGGTCACACCGAGCACGCCCCCGCCGCCGCGGGCTGGATCGTCCTCGTCGCCGGCCTGCTCACGGCCGTGCTCACCGCCGCCTACGCGATGCGCCTGTGGCTGCTGGCCTTCCGCGGCCGGGGCGCCGAAGCCCCCGACCACGGCAGGCAGCCGCTGACGATGACCGTCGTGCTGTGGGTGCTGGCCGCCCCGTCCCTGGCCCTCGGCGGATTCGCGTTCCGCCTGCTGCCCGACTGGTTCGACGGCCGCGACCTCAGCCCGACCCTGACCACCTCGGTGCTCGGCACGGGAGTGGCCCTGGTCGGCGGCATCGTCACCTACGCCGCCTGGCGGCACACCACCGCGCTCACCGCACGCGTCCCGCTGGGCGCGGTCGCGGCCCACCCCGAGGGCGACGCCGCCCAGGTCGAGGCGGAGGCCATCGCCACCCACAAGCCGGCCTACGGCGACATCGCCTACGCGCCCGACCCCGCCGACCCCGGACGGCTCCTGCTCGGCCCGCTGCACCGCCACGCGGCCGCCGGCTTCCACGTGGACGCCGTGTACAGGGCCGTCTTGGTCCGACCGGTCCAGTCCGGGGCGGCCCTCGTCCGGTTCCTCGACCGGGAGGTCGTCGAGACCTACGTACGCGGAGCGGGTGCGCTGCCCCGCTGGCTCGGCGCCGCCGTACGGCGTGCCCAGACCGGCAACGTCCAGACCTATGTGAGCGCGCTGCTCGCCGGCACCGTCGTCCTCGCGGTCGCCGTCGTCCTCGTCGCCACGGGAGCGTGAGCAGGCGTGATCGATATCAACGAGTCCGTGATGCAGTTCCTTCTGGCGTTCGTCGTCGTCGGGCCGCTCCTGGGCGCCGCCGCGGCTCTGCTGCCGGCCCCGCCCGGGCTGAAGGGGAAGTCACCCGAGCAGGCCGTGCTCCGGCACGGCGTCACCGTCACCGGCGCGGTCCTCATCGCGGCGATCGTCCTCGCGCTCGGCTTCGACCACGACCAGCCGTCGCAGATGCAGGCCAGCACGGACATCAGCTGGATCCCCGCACTCGACGTACGCATCCACCTCGGCATCGACGGCATCTCCCTCCCCCTTCTGGTCCTGACCGCGCTGCTGACCTTCCTCTGCGCGCTCTACTCGTACTTCAAGATGCCCGCGGGTCCGACCCCGAAGGCCTTCGTCGCGCTGCTGCTCGTCCTCGAGTCCGGCACGCTCGCGACCTTCGCCGTGCTCGACCTGCTGCTGTTCTTCCTCGCCTTCGAGATGGTCCTCATCCCGATGTACTTCCTCATCGCCCGCTGGGGCGGCGAGGGCCGGAGCCAGGCCGCGTGGCGGTTCATCCTCTACACGCTGCTCGGCTCCGTGGTCATGCTGCTCGGCCTGCTCCTGATCGGGATCAAGGCGGGCACGTTCGACATGATGGCACTCGCCACTGACAACGGCCGGTCGCTGACCGCATCCGTGCAGGTCATCGCCGTTCTGGCGATCGGGATCGGCCTCGCGGTCAAGACGCCGATGTGGCCGCTGCACAGCTGGCTGCCCGACGCCCACACCGCCGCGCCGACCGTCGGCTCGGTCCTGCTGGCCGGTGTCCTGCTGAAGATGGGTACGTACGGTTTCGTCCGGATCCTCCTCCCCATCGCACCGGACGGCTTCCGCACTTTCGCGCCCTACCTCGCAGCGCTCGCCGTCGTCGGCATCATCTATGGCTCCCTGGCCTGCCTGGCCCTCGCCAAGCAGGGCGCGAAGGGCGACCTCAAGCGCCTCATCGCCTACTCCTCCGTCGGCCACATGGGCTTCGTCCTGCTCGGCATCGCCACGATGACCCCGACCGGCGTGAACGGCGCCCTCTTCGCCAACATCGCCCACGGCCTCATCACCGGCCTGCTCTTCTTCCTGGTCGGCGCGCTGAAGGACCGCACCGGCACCACCGACCTCGACACCCTCGCCGAGGAGACCGGAGCCGCGCTCTACGGCAGGGCCCCGCGCCTCGGCGGCCTGCTCGCCTTCGCAGCCGTCGCCTCGCTCGGTCTGCCGGGCCTGGCCGGGTTCTGGGGCGAGATGCTGGCTCTGTTCGGCGCGTTCCAGCCGGCAGCAGGCCTCAGCCGTCCCGCGTTCCTCACCTTCATGGCGATCGGCGCGTTCGGGACGCTTCTGACGGCCGCGTACCTGCTGATCGTGGTCCGCCGCGTCTGCATGGGTGCCCTGCCCCAGGACGCGCCGAAGCTCACCGACGTCCGCTCGTACGAGTTCGCGGCCTGGACCCCCCTCGTCGTCCTCACCGTCGTCGCGGGCCTGTGGCCCAGGGCCCTCCTCGGCCTGAGCGACCCGGCCGTCCAGCAGCTCCTCGCAGGAGGCACCCGATGAGCTCCCCGGCCCAGCCCCTGGCCGCGTCGCTGGTCCAGTCCGTCGACTGGCTGGCGATCGCCCCGCCCACCATCGCGGCGGTCGTCGGACTCGTCGTCCTGGTCGCCGACCTGTTCGTCGCCGAGAACCGCAAGACGCTGCTCGGCTGGACGTCCGTGGCCGGCCTGGCCGCCGCCACGCTGTTGCTGCTGCCCCTCCTGGACGGCGACCGCAGCACCTTCTGCCTGACCGGCGACGCCACCGTGTGCAGCTACACGGCCGACCGCTTCACCCTGGTCATCCAGTTCCTGGTCCTCGGCGGCGCCCTCCTCGCCGCCCTCCTGTCGGTCACCGCCCTGAAGGACGCCCGCAAGGAACTTCCCGAAGGGGAGTACTGGTTCCTCCTGCTGTCCTCCGCGGCCGGCGCCGCCCTCCTGCCCGCCTCCCGGGACCTCGCGACCTTGATCGTCGCCCTCGAGGTCGCCTCCCTGCCCGCCTTCGCGCTGGTCGGCCTCAGGTACGGCGACCGGAAGTCCTCCGAAGCGGCCCTGAAGTTCTTCCTGTCCTCGGTCACCGCGACCGCGGTCAGCCTCATGGGCATCAGCTTCCTGTACGTCTCCACGGGCACCCTCTACCTCACCCAGGTCGCCGACCGCATCCAGAACGTCGACGGGCAGCTCCACACGCTGGCCCAGACCGGTGTCGTCCTCACCCTCGTCGGCTTCGCCTTCAAGACGGCCGCCGTGCCCTTCCACTTCTGGGTACCCGACACCTATGTGGGGGCGCCCCTGCCGATCGCCGCCTACCTGTCGGTCATCGGCAAGGCGGTCGGTTTCAGCGGCCTGATCCTCGTCACGGTCGTCGCCCTCCCGTCGTACGCCGACGTCTGGGGCCCGGCCCTGGCCGCCCTGGCCGCGCTCACCATGACCGTGGGCAACGTCGGCGCCCTGCGCCAGCAGGCCACGCGCGCGTACAGCGCGGTACGCCTGCTCGCCTGGTCGTCCGTCGGCCAGGCGGGCTACCTCCTGGTACCGATCGCGGCCGCCGCGTACTCCGGCGACGCCGAGAAGTCGATCGGCTCCACCGTCGCCTACGCCCTGATGTACGGCGCCGTGAACCTCGGCGCCTTCGCCGTGGCCGCCCTCGTCGGCCGGACGAAGTCCCTCAACCGCGTCTCCGACTACCGCGGCCTGTACGCGTCGAGCCCCCTGTCCGCGCTGCTCCTGGCGTTCTTCCTGCTCTGCCTCGCCGGGCTGCCGCCGGGCATCATCGGCCTCTTCGCCAAGGTCACCGTCTTCTCGGCGGCCGTCGACGCCGGCCTCGGCTGGCTGGCCGTGATCATGGCCGTCAACGTCGTCATCGCGCTGTTCTACTACCTCCAGTGGACGGCCCTGCTCTTCCGCGCCCCCGAGGGCGAACCCGAGAAGCACCGCGTCCCCGCCCCGCTCACCGCCGCGATCGCGCTGACCGGCGTTCTCGGCATCGCCCTGTCCGGCGCACCCCAGCTGGTCCTGCGCTTCACCGACACGGCCCTCTTCTGAACAACAGGCGCATTCACCACGCGCGCGTGGGGCACCCGGCCCTCCACGCGCGCGTGCCGCTCTCCCGGCGCTGTTCACCCGGACGGTCCACACCCCCCGCGGCGCGCACAAGGGAACTAGTGCCTCCCGCCTGGCGTTGACCAGTACGGGAAGTTCCACTGGACGTGAACCTCACGGCACCAGTGGCACCGCAGATCAGCAAGCGAGGGTCCCCCTGCCGCACCACTTGGAGGGCGTACCGTGCACCGCCGGCACAACGGGCTCAGGACAGCAGTCCTCCTCGGAGGACTGTCCGCACTCATCATCGTCATCGGCAGCTTCTTCGGCCGTATGGGGCTCGTCATCGCCGTCCTGGTAGCGCTGGCCACCAATGCGTACGCGTACTGGAACAGCGACAAGCTGGCCCTCCGCGCGATGCGCGCCCGCCCGGTGAGCGAGTTCGAGGCCCCGGGGCTCTACCGCATGGTCCGCGAGCTCTCCACACAGGCCCGCCAGCCCATGCCTCGCCTGTACATCTCCCCGACGGAGGCGCCCAACGCCTTCGCCACGGGCCGCAACCCGCGCAACGCCGCCGTGTGCTGCACCGACGGCATCCTGCGCCTCCTGGACGAGCGCGAGCTGCGCGGCGTCATCGGCCACGAGCTCAGCCATGTCTACAACCGCGACATCCTCATCTCGTCGGTCGCCGGTGCCCTCGCCTCCGTGATCATGTTCCTGGTCAACTTCGCCTGGCTGATCCCGATCGGGCGCTCGGACGACGACGACGGCCCCGGCCTGCTCGGCATGCTGCTGATCATGATCCTGGGCCCGCTGGCCGCCTCTCTCATCCAACTGGCCATCAGCCGCTCCCGGGAGTACCAGGCGGACGCCTCCGGCGCCCAGCTCACCGGCGACCCGCTCGCCCTGGCCAGCGCCCTGCGCAAGCTCGAACTCGGCACCAAGCAGCTCCCGCTGCCGCCCGAGCCGCGCATCGAGACCGCCAGTCACATGATGATCGCGAACCCGTTCCGGCCCGGCCAGGGCCTTTCGAAGATGTTCTCCACACACCCGCCGATGGCGGACCGCATCGCCCGGCTCGAGAAGATGGCAGGTGGGAACCAGTGAAGACCATCCTCAACGTCATATGGCTCGTCCTGAGCGGCTTCTGGCTCTTCCTCGCCTACATGGTCGCCGGCCTGCTCCTCTGTATCACCGTCATCGGCATCCCGTTCGGCATCGCGGCCTTCCGTATCGGCGTCTACGCCCTGTGGCCCTTCGGGTACACGACGGTCGAGCGCCGTGACGCGGGCGCGCCCTCCTGCGTCGGCAACGTCCTGTGGCTGGTGCTCGCGGGCTGGTGGCTGGCCCTCGGCCACATCGTCACCGGCATCGCGCTGTGCGTCACGATCATCGGCATCCCGCTCGGCGTCGCCAACTTCAAGCTCATCCCGGTATCGCTGCTCCCGCTGGGCCGCGACATCGTGCGGACGAACGAGCCCTTCGCGGTGCGCTGACGGCGGGGCGACGCCACCCGGTTTCCACAGGCCACGGGTTATCCACAGGCCCGCCCGGCTGTCAGCGGCGGCCTGCATCATGAACCCATGACCGCGATCGAGCAGTTGCAGACACGAGCGAGGGGCAAGGCCCACAACACCTGCCCACGCAGTCGGACTTCACGTCCTGAGCCTGCCGACCCTGGCAGAGGCCCCTGACGGGCAGCAACCGGACAGCAGTCATGAGGCCCTGGACCGCAGCTGAAGAAGCCCCGACCGACCACGGCCACGAAGCCCCGGCCACAGCAAACAGGGCAGTACTACGCCCTCCCGGCCCTCGCCCGCACCACCCGCCGCACCCCGTACGCAACCGCACCCACCACGAGCACACCCGCGCCCACGACCACCGAAACCCCCGGCAGCGAGAACGCCAGCACCGCGCACCCGACCAGCCCGACCACCGGCACCACCCGTGCCGTCGGCGCCGAACCCAGCGTCCAGGCCGACGCGTTGGCCACGGCGTAGTACGCCAGCACCCCGAAGGAGGAGAACCCGATCGCGCCCCGGACGTCCACCGTGGCGGCCAGGACCGCGACCACCACACCCACGGCCAGCTCCGCCCGGTGCGGCACCTGGAAACGCGGATGCACGGCCGCCAGCGCGCCCGGCAGATGCCGGTCCCGGGCCATGGCCAGCGTCGTCCGCGAGACGCCCAGGATCAAGGCGAGCAGCGACCCCAGCGCGGCCACGGCCGCACCGATCCGCACCACCGGCACGAGCCAGGGCATCCCGGCCGCCCGCACAGCGTCGGCCAGCGGCGCCGTCGCGTCCCCGAGACCGTCCGATCCCAGCACCGAAAGGACAGCCACCGCCACACCCGCGTACACCACCAGCGCGATACCCAGTGCCAGCGGGATCGCGCGCGGAATGGTGCGCGCCGGGTCCCGCACCTCCTCACCGAGGGTCGCGATCCGGGCGTACCCGGCGAACGCGAAGAACAGCAGACCGGCCGCCTGAAGCACACCGCCCGCACCGTCCGATGCCCCGATGTCCAGCCGCCCGGCATCCGCCTCGCCGGACATTAGACACACGACCACCACAGCAGCCAGGACAGCCAGGACCACCGCCACGATCACCCGCGTCAGCCACGCGGACTTCTGGACACCGCCGTAGTTCACCGCCGTCAGCGCCACCACGGCCGCGACCGCCACCGCGTGCGCCTGCCCCGGCCAGACGTACGTGCCCACGGTGAGCGCCATCGCCGCGCAGGAGGCCGTCTTCCCGACCACGAACGACCAGCCCGCGAGATACCCCCAGAACTCCCCGAGCCGCTCACGCCCGTACACGTACGTACCGCCCGAGGCCGGATACAGGGCGGCGAGGCGAGCCGACGACATGGCGTTGCAGTACGCGACCACGGCGGCGACGGCGAGCCCGAGGAGCAGCCCGGAGCCGGCCGCGTGCGCCGCGGGCGCGAGGGCGGCGAAGATCCCGGCTCCCACCATCGAGCCGAGTCCGACGACGACGGCGTCCCCGACGCCTAGGGTGCGGCGCAGTCCGGAAGCGGAGGCTGTCATGCACCGCACCCTACTGATCAGTGCAACCGGCGGGCGCCGCCAGGGCGTCCTCCCCACCAAGACGGTGTGAACGCGCGCGGCAAGGACGTCGCACGCGGAACACCCGGCGTACGACGCACGACGCACGAGCACGGCCTGCCGGGAGCAAGATCACATGGCCGGGACAGTGCGGGCACAGCGTGGAAGGGCAGGTTCACGGCATGACCATCATCAGCTGGATCCTCCTGGGACTGTTGGCCGGAGCCATCGCGAAGTTCCTGCTGCCGGGGCGCGACCCGGGCGGCCTCATCGGCACGACTCTGATAGGCATCGCGGGAGCGTTCATCGGCGGCTGGATATCGGCCCGCTGGATGGACCACCCGATCACCCAGAACTTCTACGACGGCGCGACCTGGGCCGCGGCGATCGGCGGATCGCTCGTCCTCCTGATCGCCTACCGCCTCCTGTTCGGCAACTCACGCAGCTGACCGCGCGCGACGCTCGACCGGCATACGCCCGCCCCGCACAGCCCCACGACTGGCCGGTGCCCACCGCCTGTGCGCACGCCCCAGGACTGGCCGGTGCCCACCGCCCGTGCCCGGCACGCGCCCATCGACCGCAGCCAGCAGGCGAGAAGGGTGGGCACCCAGCAGGTGCCCACCCTTCCTCGTAACCATGCAGACCGGGAGCCCGCCCGTGCAGACCGGGAGCTCCGAGGTCCCGACTGGACCTACCGGTAGTTCACGAACTGCATGGCGAAGTCGAAGTCCTTGCCCTTCAGCAGGGCGATGACGGCCTGAAGATCGTCACGGCTCTTGGAGCTGACGCGCAGCTCCTCGCCCTGCACCTGCGCCTTCACGCCCTTGGGGCCCTCGTCGCGGATGGTCTTCGCCACCTTCTTCGCGTTCTCCTGGGAGATGCCCTCCTTGATCGACGCGAAGATCTTGTACTCCTTGCCGGAGAGCTGGGGCTCGCCCGCGTCCAGCGCCTTCAGCGAGATGCCGCGCTTGATCAGCTTGGACTGAAAGACGTCGAGGATGGCCTTCACCCGGTCCTCGGAGTTCGCCTCCATGAGGATCTGCTCACCGGACCACGAGATCGAGGCACCCACGCCCTTGAAGTCGTAGCGCTGCGAGATCTCCTTG
Source organism: Streptomyces azureus (assembly GCF_001270025.1). Lineage (NCBI taxonomy): Bacteria > Bacillati > Actinomycetota > Actinomycetes > Kitasatosporales > Streptomycetaceae > Streptomyces > Streptomyces azureus. Next base: position 219,626 of record NZ_DF968533.1, read on the forward strand.
GCGGCCTGGTTCAGTGCGTTGTCGACCTCCTGCCGCTCGACCTTCGAGACGATGTCGAAACTGGAGTCGGCCATGTCCTGTGGCTCCTTGTATCGGGGTGCGTATCGTGCGTACCGGCGTACGTGGGCGGCCGCCGGGCCTGTTCGGATCCCGGGCCGCATCCGGACAAGCCTAGCCACCCCCCGCCCTCCGAGCGCCGATCAATCGGGTGGCGAAGCACCCCTCCACATCAGGTATTGTTTACGTCGTTGCCACGGAGCGCCGCCGGAAAGGCGGTTCGACGGGCAGCAACCCCGGCGGTGTGCCCGAGCGGCCAAAGGGAGCAGACTGTAAATCTGCCGGCTCAGCCTTCCCAGGTTCGAATCCTGGCGCCGCCACACGACCGAAAGGGTCTGTGACCAGCAGCAACGCTGGTCACAGACCCTTTCGTCGTTCACGGGCCCGACCTGATCGCTATGGGCGCTTTTTCCCAGTGTGTCTCACCCTGATTCGGGTGCTGACCAGTCCGTGTGGGGCAGGCGTGGGGCAGCTTCCGACCCTCCTAGCTGCCGTTCCTTAGCGCCCGCTCGATCCGGGCGTTCGCTGTGGCGGCGCCGCCGTCCAGGCACTTCGCGTACACCCGGAACAGCACGGCCACGCTGTGGCCGGCGCGCGCGGCTACCTCCTGCGGTTCCACCCCGGACTGAGCCACGTGGACACGGCGGCGTGGCGAAGATCATACGGACGCTTCGCCAGCAGTGACGCGCACTGAGCGGGCGTGAGAGCGCGCGCATTGGCTTCCGCCCACACCTCGCCGTATCCGGTGTCCTGGATGAGCCCGCCGCGTTGCGTCCGAAACAGCCGCCCGTCGGGGGTAACTCCGTATGCCGTGACGTGCCACCGCAGCAGGTTCACGAGATCGGGCGGGATCGGAACGGTGCGGACTGCTTTCCGGGGCCGGTGCTTGAGCCCTCGCCGACCGTGCGCCTCACCGCTGTCCGTCCAGGCCGACCCTGAGCGCGGGCGAGTCTCCCGGAGGCGCAGAGCTGCGAGTGAGGCGTCTCGCCCGTCTTCCAGCGCAACTCTGCGGAGGTCTGTCCACGATCCTTCCGCTGGCGGACGGACCAGATCCGAACGTCGTACGTCTTCTCCATCGAGGGCCTTCCTACGAAAGGGGCCCCGCCATGGCGGGGCCCCGTGGTGCGGTCAGAGATCAGGCTGCGATTTCGTGCGTGGCGCACCAGGCGTTCAGGTCGCTGCGGCGACACCGGATATGCCCGTTCGGGAGCTTTATGAGCTTGGGGGCCTTGCCTCGGGCGCGCATGCGGTAGAAGGCGGCGCGGCTCATCTCGATCTCTTCGAGGACTTCGGGGAGCTTGAGCATCTTGGGGCGGGCCAAGGCAGGGACTCCTTCGGAGAGTTCAGCGGGCAGGGTGAAGGGAAGCGGGTCCGCGTGTGTCCGAGGTGCGGAGCGTGGCGACGTCTGAGCAGATGCGCTCCCTGGAGTCGGCATCAAGAAGGTCGCCCATCTGAAACTATTGCGTCTCGCCGCGCCTACAGCCAAGCCAGGGGGCTGATATCTGTGGAAAAGGATGACCAGGCAAGCTGGACAGAGTCTTACAGCCGGCTCCGACCCACGTACACGGAATACTGTAGGAAACTGAAGGAGCTCATCGAGACCATCATCTACTCAGCAGATGTTGACGTGGTGCAGATCGACGGACGAGTGAAAGACGTGGACAGCTTCGCTGAGAAGCTGACCAGGAAGGCAGGGAAGTACACCGACCCACTGAAAGAAGTCACCGACCTCGTAGGAATCCGCGTGATCACCTACTACATGGAGGACGTGAATGAAGTAGCAGATTTGATCCGCAACGAATTTCATGTCCTAGAGGAGCACAGTGTAGACAAGGCGGCCGAGTTGGCCGACGATCAGTTCGGATACTCCTCATTCCACCTCATATTCGAGCTTGGCGATTCTCGAAAATCTCTACCTGAATGGCGAGCCTTCGAGAACTATCGAGCAGAAATCCAAATCCGCACCGCCCTTCAGCATGCCTGGGCGGCAGTAAACCATAAGATCGAGTACAAGAAGGCGCACGAGGTGCCCAGGGAATTGCGCCGCAAGCTATTCCGACTCAGTGCACTCTTCGAGCTCGCAGACGAGGAGTTCTCCAACATCAAGCAGGAGGGGCTGGAGCTCTCTCGAATGTACACACGGGTTGTCGGGGGCGGAGATTACGATGTCGAGATCAACGCGGATTCCATCGCCGCCTGGATATCCGTCGATCCGCTGGTCCAAGATCTTCTCATGCGAGCCAAAGATGCCGGTTACCCCCGGATCGATGAGGGGGGGTCCAGTCAGGCCGCCTTCGACCGCACGCGTCTGACTGAGGCTCTTGATGCTTACTCGATTGGGAAACTGAGTTCACTTGTCGACACGCTACGGGACGCCGACGAGCACATCGCACCGGCGCTCAGAGCACTGAGCAACGAAGGAATAGAAAACAACGGGTTCACTTCTCCCGAAGATTTGATACTCCAACTTCTTCTTGTTCTGCAAAAGGCCGACGGGGGAGAGTGGTCTGATCTTTACACGTCGCATCTAGAAGAATTCGAAAATGCGAAAAGGCTACTACCTGAGAGTTGAGAACGGGTACTCGCCAGGTCTCTGTACTCAGTCACGCCGAAATTCTGCCTCGTGCTGATCGGTCGCGACTAGGTTCACCAGTCCTGCTTGAAGCCAGCGGCGGAGGATGGGCTAGTCCGTCCGCCGGGGCCGAGGTGGCGGACAGGGGAAGCGGAGGAGGAGGCACGTGGGCCATCTGTGGGCCAGCGCAGCAGCCGTGAGTGTGCGAATGAGCGTTCATACAGGTCACGCGCTGTACGGACGCTGCTGCCACGACGCTCTTGGCCGTTCCGCCTCAGTGGGTGGCGGGCACTGCGAGGGCGTACAGGTCAGTGACGTGACCCGGCTCTGCCTGGGACCATCCTCAGCATGGACGCGACGGTGCTGGGTGCGTTGATCGGTCTTGTCGGTGTAAGTGCGGGCGCCGGTGCCACCTTCGGTGGTGTGGTCTACCAACAGCGCCATGCATCCCGCGCAGCGGAGACTGCTCGGCGGCGAGGTGAGGCAGTCACTGCTGCGGAGAAGCTGCTGGCCGAGTTGTTAGTCATGCAGCAAAACCTACGGCGGGGGGCCTACGACGTAACCGGGGACGAGGTACACGAGTACAACCGTGCTAGAAGCCGTCATCACGCCACCGTCCAACTGCACTCGCAGTGGTTACCCGATGCGGAGCTGAGGACGCGACTCGGCATCAACGCCCTGTATACCCAGATTGGGCCGGCCGGTGATCCGCGAAGTGACGTGCAACGTCGTGCGGATGGGATGAGTTTGTGCCTGGACAGCATCGCCTGCCTCGGCGCCTTCTTGCGCTCTGAGCCCATCCCACAAAGGGACGCTGCAACGCTTGAGGTATTGGCTCGGTGGCCTCAAGGGCAGTCCATGGACAGGTTCATAGTCTCGGGTCCTTCCGTTAGCGCAGATGAGACACCGAACACGCCTACGGGGTAGCGCTTCGCTCTTCGAGCTGGACCGCACAGCGGCTGGACCGGCGACTAATGGCGGTGCCCTGCTCCGGCTGGTCGGCAAGATGGTGCCCGACGAGGAGCTGAGAGAGCCGAGCCTGATTAGAGGCGGGCCCGATTCCCCCACGCGTCCCCCAACTACGGCAAGGACAGGAAGAAGCGCAGGTTACTGATGCTGAAGGTAGCCCGCTGTAAATGTGCTGCCGAGCCAGGGCGGCGGGTGCATGCTCACCCGCGATCACGAGGAACGCCCTCCTCCAGCCTCGTGGTGCGTCAGGAGCGGGGGTTTGGATAGGCGCCGAGGAGGTTGGGTACGCCGCAGGCGGTGGCGAGGAGGTCGGCGTACGCGGCAAGGATGCGACGGGTGTCGTTCAAGGCGGTTCGCAGCTGAGCCGACTGGGGCCAGGCGCGCTCGTGGTCGCGGAGGGAGCGGTCCGCGGGGCGACGGCTCTCCCAGTCCTCCAACGCAGGGTGCCAGGCGGCGAGGAGCGGGCGTACACCGTAGTTGAGCATTGCCACAGCCAGGTACCCGAAGTTGTACTCGCCGTTCCGTTTCGGTTCGGCGATTTGCGGCCCGTGACGGCGCAGGATCTCGCGAGTGGTGCCGAACAGCGAGTACAGGCTCGTCAGCGCCTCTCGCAGCAGGCCCTCGTCCTCCCGCAGCGGCACCACAGATACTCGGGTGATCAGCTCTACATACAGCTCCCAGGCAGCTCGCCGCTCCGCGTCGTTTGGCTCCCAGCTGCCTGCGATCTCAAGCATCGGCAGCTTCAGCCTGACTTCCACGTTCTTCGGCGCCTGGGCCATTTCTCTGCCTCTTCCTACCTACGAGATCTCGGCGTTCTCTCCCCTGCCCCACGCTATACGCGAGATCATGGCCGGTGCTCCACGTTACGAGCGTCAGGGGATTCGGGGGTCAACGGTGACCGACACCACGCAACGAATTTTTGTCAGCTACGCAGGCCCGGACCGGGCCTGGGCGGAGTGGGCCAGCTGGCAGCTCCAGCAGGCTGGGCACCAGGTTGAGCTGGACCGGTGGCACTGGCGCACCGGAGACGACTTCGTCCAGAAGATGAACCTTGCTCTCGACAGGGCCGACGCGGTGGTGGCCCTGTTCTCCAGGCACTACTTCGCCCCCAAACGATGGACCCGAGAGGAGTGGTCGGCCACCGTGGCCCTTCGGGGACGCCTCGTTCCGGTGGCGATCGAGCTTCTGGCCGACGACGACATCCCCGCCCTCCTGGCCGGGATGCTGCGCACAGACGTTCACGGTCTGGACGAGACCGCCGCTACTGCTGCCCTGCTTGAAGCAGTCCATGGACCGGTTACCCCTACCGGTCCGGTCGCCTTCCCTGGTGCCGCCTCCGCCGATACGACTACGGAACCTGATACACAGCGTCCCCGACTACCCAGCAGCGTCGGTCTGCCCGAGGTGTGGAATGTCCGTCGCCGCAACCCCGACTTTGCCGGCCGCGAGGCTGTTATGGGGCAGCTTCGTACCGGTCTGCTCAGCGGACACCAAGCAGTGGTCCAGGCGCTCCACGGCATGGGCGGCATCGGGAAGACCCAGATTGCCTTGGAGTACGCTCACCGCTTCGCCAGCCAGTACGACCTCGTGTGGTGGGTCGATGCGGAACAGGCCGACCAGTTGCCCGTCCGCTACACCGAACTCGCCGACCGCCTCGGCATTGCCAAATCCGATGCCGGCTCCGAACCCAACGCCCGTGCTCTTCTCCAGCATCTGCGGACGCGGCACCGCTGGCTTCTCATTCTCGACAACGCTGAGCACCCTGATCAGATTGAGCCCTGGCTCCCCGAGGGGCCAGGCCACGTTCTGATCACCTCACGCAACCCCGACTGGCACGGGATCGCTCACCAGAGTGACCTGGGCGTGTTCACCCGCACCGACTCCTTGGCCTACCTCAAGAGTCGTATCTCGGGAATGACCACTGAGCACGCCGATCTCCTGGCGCAGGATCTCGGCGACCTACCCCTTGCGCTCGCCCAAGCTGCGGGAGTTCTGCGCAGCGGCATGACCCTGGACCGCTACCGTCAACTTCTGACCACCGACACCGCACGCCTCCTGCAGGAGAGTGACGTGCGCGACTATCCCGCGCCGCTGGCTGCGACGGTCAACATCGCCGTTACCCGCCTCGTGGAAGATGGCCACCCCGATGCCACCGCCCTGCTCCGTCTCGGCGCGTTCCTCGGCCCCGAACCCATCCCCACCGCCTGGCTGGAGACGGCCCGCCCCCGACTGGCCACCATTCCCGGCGACCCAGACGACCCGATGTGGCTGCGCAACGCCCTCCAGCCCCTCGGCCGCTTCGGACTGGCCCGCACCGACTTCGACACCTTCCAGATCCACCGACTGACCCAGGCCATCATCCGCACCCAGACCAGTCCTGACCTGGTCGTAGCAATCCGCGATGACGTCACCGCTGTCCTTGCAGCAGTCAACCCGGGCGACCCGCGATCTCCGGCTGACTGGCCAGCGTGGGCCTCTCTCACCGTCCACCTCACCGCCCCCCACGTCACCACCGCGATCACCAACCGGCCTGCACTGCGCCCCACCCTCTCGAAAGCGGCTCACTTCCTCATCTGCAGCGGCCTGCCGCGCGCCGCCCATGACCTCAGCGCAGTACTGCATCAGGCATGGAGCATCGATGTGGGGCCAGATCACCCCGACACCCTTACCTGCGCACAGTTTCTGGGGCACGCGACCGTCGGACTCGGCGACTACGCCAAAGGGCACCTCATCATCGAGGACACCCTTGTCCGTCGCCGCCGTGTTCTGGGTGAGGACCATCCCGACACGCTCCACTCTGCCAACGATGCATCCACCAACCTGTCTTACCTGGGGGAGCATGCGGAGGCCCGCCGCATGCAGGAGGATGTTCTCGCGCGTCGTGGCCGTGTTCTGGGTGAGGACCATCCCGACACCCTCACTTCCGCCGGCAACCTCGCCAGCGCCCTGAACGCCTTGGGGGAGCATGCGGAGGCCCGCCGCATGCATGAGGATGTTCTCGCGCGTCGTGGCCGTGTTCTGGGTGAGGACCATCCCGACACCCTCACTTCCGCCAACAACCTCGCCGGCACCCTGAACGACTTGGGGGAGCATGCGGAGGCCCGCCGCATGCATGAGGATGTTCTCGCGCGTCGTGGCCGTGTTCTGGGTGAGGACCATCCCGACACCCTCAGTTCCGCCGGCAACCTCGCCAGCGCCGTGGACGCCTTGGGGGAGCATGCGGAGGCCCGCCGCATGCATGAGGATGTTCTTGCGCGTCGTGGCCGTGTTCTGGGTGAGGACCATCCCGCCACCCTCAGTTCCGCCAACAACCTCGCCGGCACCCTGAACGCCTTGGGGGAGCATGCGGAGGCCCGCCGCATGCAGGAGGATGTCCTTGGGCGTTGTCGCCGTGTTCTGGGTGAGGACCATCCCGACACCCTCACTTCCGCCAACAACCTCGCCAGCACCCTGCACGCTCTCCGTCAGTACCCGGAGGCCGTCCGACTCTTGAAGGATGTACGTGCCAGCTACGTGCGCCTCTTCGGTGCGACGCATCCCAAAACTGAGCGTGCCACCCGGAATCTCGCCGCTGCACTGACCGCGATGGGAAGGACACATGAGGCGCAGCAGCTGACTGGTCGGAAGTCGAACCAGGGCAAACGCCGCTTTGGCCGCAAACGCCGTTAACGAAGCATGGCCAGCGCCTCCAATGCGCGATGCAGGAACGCGCTCACACCGTGATCAGCTCCCGGCTCGGGCAGACGCGGCATGAATGCTGACGGCGCTTACGGTTCTCAGCTTGGTGGGGCAAGTGTGGGGCAGCTTCACTCAGTGGTGGCTTGAATCCCTGGTAAGAGACAGACGCGCGCGGTCTGTAAATCTGCCGGCTCAGCCTTCCCAGGTTCGAATCCTGGCGCCGCCACACGGGAAACAAAGGGCCCGTGACCTGCGAATCTTGCAGGTCACGGGCCCTTTGTCGTGCGGTCGCGAGATCAGTCCACCGTCTCACTGTGCCTCGTGTTCGACCACCCGTCTCGGACTGTGTGGACGGGGCGTGGACGGCGTGCTCGGCGAGCAGCCGGGCCCTTCCAGGCGCGTCGAGATCTTGGCGTTCGCTGCCTCATCCCGTTCTTCAGGAACTTGGCGTACGCGGTGTCGGCCCGTCATCGGGGTGGCGACGGCGGCGGTGAGCAGCGTCACGGTGACGGCCCAAAGGGCGTCCGACGCCGGGGCGTTCAGCAGCCGGGGCAGCTCCGGGACGATCGGATCACCAGCGTCGGCATCAGCGAGACCACGATCCCGCCGAAGGCCAGAACCGCCACCACGGCGTCCGCCCGCGGCGCCACGGGCCTCCCGTCGTCGGTGGGACGGGGAAGGACATGGGGCATGGCCGGGCCTCCGTAGGGGCGTCAGGGGCAGCGCGACCCGTCAAAGCCAAGCCAAATCGATTGAGTTGAGCAATCGGATGGGGGTGGAGGCACGGCGAGCGGACGGAGGAGGCCGCGGGGCGAGGGAGCGGAGAAGACCACGGGGCGGGGGACAGGCATACGCAGGCCGCACGCGCGGCACACTGGCCCCATGTCCTCCCGTCGCAGAACCTGCCCCGAGTGCCGTCGCGAGATCGCCGTCGTCGCCGGGCGGTACGCGCGCCACGACCCGCCCGGCGCCCGGGAACACGGCGAACTCACCTCATGCCCGGGCTCCCGCCGCCAGGCCCGGCTCGGCCCGGAACAGCCCTCCCTGGACGGCTACGCGGTCCCCGACTTCCCGGGCCAACTGCCCCTGTTCTAGGAACGCTTCCCCGGCGTCGTCAGTTCCCTGCCACCGACTTCACCGCCACGGACACCGGAGCCGGTCCGCTGATCAGCTCCAGAGTGAGGCCGGCCGTCGCGGGGGTGTCCACCAGCTCCGCCAGCACGGCGGCCACGTCGTCGCGCGGAATCGGGCCGCGACCCGTGTGCGCCTCCAGGCGTACGAGCCCGGTGCCGGCGTCGTCGGTGAGCTGACCGGGGCGCAGAATCGTCCAGTCCAGGGCGTCCAGACCGCGCACGTACGCGTCCGCCTCGCCCTTGGCGCGCAGGTACACGTCGAAGATCTCGTCGCCCTGGTGCTGCGGGTCGGCGCCCATGGACGACACGATCACGAAGCGCCGCACGCCCGCCGTCACCGCCGCGTCAGCGAAGAGGACCGCCGCGGCCTTGTCCACGGTGTCCTTGCGGGCCGCCCCGCTGCCCGGGCCCGCGCCCGCCGCGAACACCGCCGCGTCGGCACCCCTGAGCCGTTCCGCGACCTCGTCCACGGACGCCGACTCCAGGTCGAGCACGACCGGTTCGGCACCGGCCTCCCGGAGATCGTCGGCCTGTTCGGCCTTGCGGATGATCCCCGCAACCTCGTCTCCGCGCGCGGCGAGCAGCCGCTCGAGCCGCAGCGCGATCTGACCATGACCACCAGCGATGACAGTACGCATGCCTTCGACCGTACGCCCGGACAGCACCGTCCGCCGCACGGCTTCAGCCACGCCCCGGAGCCCCACCCGCCCCGGGCCCTACGACAACTGCCCCCGCCCCTGCCGCGGCAGCCCCAGCTCCACCGAAGCCGCCGAACTGCAGAACTCCCGCACCGCGCTGGTCCGCGCCACCACGCGCCCCTGGTGCACCACCACCCGGCTGTACGCCAGCGAGAGCGCCCCCGCCAGCCGGTCCCCGCGCACCGCGAGCAACTCGGCCGGGAAACCCGCCTCCACTCGCACCTCCGGCAGCCCCAGCACCGCCCGCGCCGACCCGCTCACCGTGTCGTACGCCTCCTCGGGCGAGAGGCCGTAGCGTGAGGCCAGCAGGAACGCCGCCTCCATCGGGTCGCCGCGCCCCACGGGGTTCGACACGTCCCGCAGCGCCCCGCTCCCCGCGGCCACCCGCACCCCGGCCGCGCGCAGCAACCGCACCGGAGCCGCCCCCCGCCGGTCCACACCACCGCAGCCGCCCTGCGGCAGGCACACCACCGTCACCCCGGCCGCCGCGAGTTGGTCCGCGGTCCGCGAGGCCACTTCGGAGGGCAGCCGGCCCAGATCGCCGCAGGGGCTGAGGGTCACCCCGGGACGCAGTCCGCCCGCCATCGCCGCGAGCCGGGCCAGCCGCGCCGGATCCCCGGCGTCCGTGTGCAGGTCGACGGGACAGCCGTGCTCGGAGGCCACCTCCAGGACCGCCTCCACGTACCCCGTCGGATCCGGGTCGAGATCCGGCCGGCCGCCCACCACCGAGGCGCCCATCTTCACCGCGTCCCGCAGTACCGCCAGCCCGTCCGCCCCGGCCACCCCGGTCAGCACTCGGGGCATCGCCACCGTCGTCAGCTCGGCCAGCCCCCGCAGCGCCCGCCGCGCCTGCAACACGGCCGCCAGCGCGCCCAGCCCCTGGACGTCCCCCACGCGCACATGGGCCCGCACCGCCGTCGCCCCGTGCCCGAGCTGGAACAGCGTGGCCTCGGTTGCCCGGCGCTGGACGTCCTGGGGCTCGTACGAGACCGGGCCCTCGGCATCGGCCGACAGCGCCGTGTCGGCATGGGCGTGCGGCTCGGCCGGGGCCGGCAGCAGCAGATAGCCGCCGAGATCCACTCGCGCCCCGCACGCGCGCGTGCCGCCCGCCGCCAGGCTGCCGGCCGTGCCGACCGCCTCGATACGCCCGCCGCCCAGCCGTACGTCCACGGTCCGGCCGTCGGTGAGCCGCGCCCCGCACAGCAGCAGCGACGACGGGTCGGCCGGACCCGGCGAGGACGACGGGGGTGGCGGCGGCTGCGGCTGGCTGTCGGGCATCGCGCTCCTGGGGCTCGGCTGCGCACGCGAGGACGCATGATCACTCAGAGTGAGTCGAGCCTAGGACGGCCTCCCGCCCGTCGCGGGGAGGAGCGCAATAGTCGTACCGGCGTGGCCGCTGCGCGGAACGAGAGGCACGCACGAGGCTGCCGGGAGGACGGTGCGCGCGTCCGGGGCGGGTACCCGAAACGGATTTGGGCGAACGGCGGCGGAGCGTGTAATGTCTTCATCGCTCGCCCCAATAGCTCAGTCGGCAGAGCGTCTCCATGGTAAGGAGAAGGTCAACGGTTCGATTCCGTTTTGGGGCTCTGGTGTGAACGGTTCCCGTCGCGAGGCGGGGCCCGACCACATCAAAGCGGTGTAGCTCAGTCGGTAGAGCAAGCGGCTCATAATCGCTGTGTCACCGGTTCAAGTCCGGTCACCGCTACTCTAAGTAGCCGATTGCGGGGTCGGTCCTTCGATCGGCTACTCTTCTTGCGTTAAACAGTCCATCCGTTCGTCTTAGGAGCACTCACGTGGCTGCCACCGACGTCCGCCCGAAGATCACGCTGGCCTGCGTGGAGTGCAAGGAGCGGAACTACATCACCAAGAAGAACCGGCGTAACAACCCGGACCGTCTTGAGATGAAGAAGCACTGCCCGCGTTGCAACGCGCACACCGCGCACCGCGAAACGCGATAAAAACAGGCTCGTACGCGAGGCCGTTCCCGAGTGATCGGGGGCGGCCTCGCGTCGTTGAATGACCCGAATCGTTCAGTAGCGCAACCAGGAGGTGCCGGGCCATGGCGCTCGACCAGTCCTTCGTGGGGCGGACGTACCCGCCCACCGAGCCCTACGAGGTGGGCCGGGAGAAGATCCGTGAGTTCGCCGAGGCGGTCGGGGACACCAACCCGGTGTACACGGACGCGGATGCCGCCAAGGCGCTCGGCCACCCCGACGTGATCGCGCCGCCGACCTTCGTCTTCTCCATCACCTTCAGGGCCGCCGGGCAGGTCGTCCAGGACCCCCAGCTCGGCCTGGACTACAGCCGCGTCGTGCACGGCGACCAGAAGTTCGCCTACCGCCGCCCGGTCCGCGCCGGCGACCGGCTCACGGTCACCTCCACCATCGAGGCGATCAAGTCCCTCGCGGGCAACGACATCCTGGACATCCGCGGCGAGGTCCACGACGAGGCCGGCGAGCACGTCGTGACCGCCTGGACCAAGCTCGTGGCCCGCGCGGCCGAGGAGGCGTGAGCGATCCCATGACGGCGAAGATCTCCTACTCCGACGTCGAGGTCGGCACGGAACTGCCCGCGCAGACCTTCCCCGTGACCCGCGCGACCCTCGTCCAGTACGCGGGCGCCTCCGGCGACTTCAACCCGATCCACTGGAACGAGAAGTTCGCCAAGGAGGTCGGCCTTCCGGACGTCATCGCGCACGGCATGTTCACCATGGCCGAGGCGATCCGCGTGGTCACCGACTGGGTCGGCGACCCGGGCGCGGTCGTCGAGTACGGCGTCCGCTTCACCAAGCCCGTCGTCGTCCCGAACGACGACCAGGGCGCCGTGATCGAGGTCGGCGGCAAGGTCGCGGCCAAGCTCGACGACAACACGGTCCGAGTGGACCTCACGGCGATGAGCGCCGGGCAGAAGGTGCTGGGCATGTCGCGTGCGGTCGTGCGGCTGGCCTGAGGTGGCAGCTGCCGGATAGGGGGCGCTCTCCATTGCGGGGCGCGCCCCTTACTCGTACGCAGGTACGGGCGTCACTCGTACGGACTCACCGGCATCCACTCCCGAACGGGGGCCGCACCCATGCGTGCCGGAGCCTGTCAGTGCCGTCTCGTACTCTTGAGCCCGTGCAGGAACTCCACGACGCCCCCCTCGCCCCGCTGACCACCTTCCGGCTGGGCGGCCCCGCGACCCGGCTGGTCACCGCGACGACGGACGACGAGGTGATCGCCGTCGTCCGCGAAGCCGACGAGGCGGGCACCCCGCTGCTGCTCATCGGCGGCGGCTCGAACCTGGTCATCGGCGACAAGGGCTTCGAGGGCACCGCCCTCGTCATCGCCACCAAGGGCTACTCCCTCGACGGCACGAGACTGGAGCTGGCCGCCGGCGAGGTGTGGACCGACGCCGTCGCCCGCACGGTCGAGGCGGGTCTGGCCGGCATCGAGTGCCTGGCCGGCATCCCCGGCTCGGCGGGCGCGACCCCCATCCAGAACGTCGGGGCGTACGGCCAGGAGGTCTCCTCGACGATCACCGAGGTCGTCGCCTACGACCGCCGGACCGGTGAGACGGTCACCCTGGCCAACGAGGACTGCGCCTTCTCCTACCGCCACAGCCGCTTCAAGTCGGACCCGGAGCGATACGTGGTCCTGCGCGTCCGCTTCTCCCTGGACGACGCCGACGGCCTCTCCGCCCCCCTCAGGTACGCCGAGACGGCCCGCGCCCTCGGTGTCGGACCCGGCGACCGCGTCCCGCTCGCATCGGCCCGCGACACGGTGCTCAAGCTGCGCTCCGGCAAGGGCATGGTCCTGGACCCCGAGGACCACGACACGTGGTCGGCCGGGTCCTTCTTCACCAACCCGATCCTCACGGACGCCGACTTCGCGACGTTCCGCGCACGTGTGCGTGAGCGCCTCGGCGAGGGCGTGGAGCCGCCCGCGTACCCCGCGGGTGAGGGCTGCACCAAGACGTCCGCGGCCTGGCTGATCGACAAGGCGGGCTTCACGAAGGGCTACGGCGACGGGCCGGCCCGCATCTCCACGAAGCACACCCTGGCCCTCACCAACCGGGGTACCGCGACCACGGAGGACCTGCTCGCCCTGGCCCGCGAGGTCGTGGCCGGTGTCCGCGAGGCCTTCGGGATCACGCTGGTCAACGAGCCGGTGACGGTAGGCGTGAGTCTGTAGGCACCCGGCCTGGGTGCCGCTGCCGGGTGGGTCCGCAGCCCGGCGGAACGGGGTGCCGCTGCGCCCACCCGTGCCGCCCTTAGCTGCACGATTGCCCGCAGCGGCGGCCGACGGCGGCTGAGCACCCGCAGGCGCCGCACGCAGCTGCGGCCGACGGCAGCTGAGCACCCGCAGGCGCTACGACGCCAGCCAGTCGTCCACCCCGGCCAGCAGTTTCGCCTTCACGTCCTCCGGCGCCGCCGACCCCCGTACCGACTGCCGAGCCACCTCCGCCAGCTCGGCATCCGTGAAGCCGTGATGCCGCCGCGCGATCTCGTACTGCGCGGCAAGACGCGACCCGAACAGCAACGGGTCGTCCGCGCCCAGCGCCAGCGGCACCCCCGCCTCGAACAGCGTCCGCAGCGGCACGTCCTCCGGCTTCTCGTACACCCCCAGCGCCACGTTCGACGCCGGGCACACCTCACAGGTCACCTGCCGGTCCGCCAGCCGCTTCATCAGCCGGGGGTCCTCCGCGGCCCGCACTCCGTGCCCGACCCGGTTCGCCCCGAGGTCGTCCAGACAGTCCCGCACCGACGACGGCCCCGCCAGCTCGCCCCCGTGCGGCGTCGACAACAGCCCGGCCTCCCGCGCGATCCCGAACGCCCGGTCGAAGTCCCGTGCCATGCCCCGCCGCTCGTCGTTCGACAGCCCGAACCCGACGACCCCCCGGTCCGCGTACCGCACCGCCAGCCGCGCCAGGGTGCGCGCGTCCAGCGGGTGCTTCATCCGGTTCGCCGCGACCAGCACCCGCATACCGAGCCCGGTCTCCCGCGACGTCGTCTCCACCGCGTCCAGGATGACCTCCAGCGCCGGGATCAACCCGCCCAGCCGCGGCGCGTACGACGTCGGATCGACCTGGATCTCCAGCCACCCCGACCCGTCCCGCAGATCTTCCTCCGCGGCTTCCCGCACCAGCCGCTGGATGTCCTCCGGCTCCTGCAGACACGAGCGCGCCGCGTCGTACAGCCGCTGAAAGCGGAACCAGCCCCGCTCGTCCGTCGCCCGCAGTCTCGGCGGCTCCCCGCCGACCAGAGCCTCGGTCAGCGCGTCGGGCAGGCGCACCCCGTGCTTGTCGGCCAGTTCCAGCACGGTCGTGGGCCGCATCGACCCGGTGAAGTGCAGATGCAGATGGGCTTTCGGCAGTTCAGAGACATCACGTACACGCTCCATTCCAGGATCCTGCCGTACGCCCCAGCCGTCCCGGAAGCTGTTTCCCCTTTCGTGGTCTTGCTCGCACAAACAAATGGGGCACATGCCGAATCCGGTATGTGCCCCAGGCCGGGAGGCCGACGAAGCGGACGTCAGTCCTTGGCCTCCGCCAGCAGCTTCTGCATCCGGCTCACGCCCTCGACGAGATCCTCGTCACCGAGCGCGTACGACAGCCGCAGATACCCGGGCGTACCGAACGCCTCGCCCGGCACCACCGCGACCTCGGCCTCCTCGAGGATCAGCGCGGCCAGCTCGACCGTGTCCTTGGGCCGCCGGCCCCGGATCTCCTTGCCGACCAGCGCCTTCACCGACGGGTACGCGTAGAACGCGCCCTCCGGCTCCGGGCACACCACGCCGTCGATCTCGTTGAGCATCCGCACCATGGTCTTGCGGCGCCGGTCGAAGGCCTCGCGCATCTTCTCCACGGCGACCAGGTCACCGGAGACGGCGGCCAGCGCGGCGGCCTGGGCGACGTTGGACACGTTCGACGTGGCGTGCGACTGGAGGTTCGTCGCGGCCTTGATCACGTCCTTCGGGCCGATGATCCACCCGACCCGCCAGCCGGTCATCGCGTACGTCTTCGCGACACCGTTCACCACGACGCACTTGTCGCGCAGCTCGGGCAGCACCGCCGGCAGCGACACGGCGGAGGCGTCGCCGTAGACCAGGTGCTCGTAGATCTCGTCGGTCATCACCCACAGCCCGTGCTCGACGGCCCAGCGGCCGATCGCCTCGGTCTCCTGCTCGCTGTAGACCGCGCCGGTCGGGTTCGACGGGGAGACGAACAGGACGACCTTCGTCTTCTCCGTGCGGGCCGCCTCCAGCTGCTCGACGGACACCCGGTAGCCGGTGGTCTCGTCGGCGACGACCTCCACCGGGACACCCCCGGCCAGCCGGATCGACTCCGGGTACGTCGTCCAGTACGGCGCGGGCACGATGACCTCGTCACCCGGGTCGAGGATCGCGGCGAAGGCCTCGTAGATGGCCTGCTTGCCACCGTTGGTGACGAGGATCTGCGACGCGTCGACCTCGTAGCCGGAGTCGCGCAGCGTCTTCGCGGCGATCGCGGCCTTCAGCTCGGGCAGGCCGCCGGCCGGCGTGTAGCGGTGGAACTTCGGGTTCTTGCAGGCCTCGATCGCGGCCTCGACGATGTAGTCCGGGGTCGGGAAGTCGGGTTCACCGGCGCCGAAGCCGATCACCGGCCGCCCGGCGGCCTTGAGGGCCTTGGCCTTGGCGTCCACGGCGAGGGTGGCGGACTCGGAGATCGCGCCGACTCGGGCGGAGACCCGGCGCTCGGTGGGAGGGGTTGCAGGGCTCATGAGCCCCATCGTTTCAGACAGGAAACGTGGGCGGCACCGGGTTTCACAGACTGAACAACGCCGGGCAAACCCCAGAACAACAGTCCGGATCGACCGCCCGGCCTGGGCGATCTTCAGCTGGAGCCCGTTCGTCCGCACCCCGCTCCGCAGGCGATCTTCCGCCAACGAGGCCTCTCCGGAGCCCTTTCTGTTCGACGACCGGCCGCGGACCACGTACACTCTCACCTCGTTGGCCTTCAGCAGGCCGCGCCCGTTCGGTGCACACCAAGCATCCGGACGGATGCGGTACGTTGGGGGACACACAAAGGGTCGTAGCTCAATTGGTAGAGCACTGGTCTCCAAAACCAGCGGTTGGGGGTTCAAGTCCCTCCGGCCCTGCTACACACACCTTCGCCAGGATGTGTGCGCATGTACGTACAGCAATGCACCGCCGTGCGGCTCAGACCGGGCGCGGCACGGCCACGACCCGGAATCAGGTGAGGACGAGTGACGGACGCCGTGGGCTCCATCGACATGCCTGATGCCCAGGACGAAGCGCCGGAGTCCAGGAAGACCCGCAAGGGTGGCAAGCGCGGCAAGAAGGGCCCGCTGAAGCGGCTTGCCCTCTTCTACCGCCAGATCGTCGCGGAGCTGCGCAAGGTCGTCTGGCCGACCCGCAACCAGCTCACGACTTACACGACCGTGGTGATCATCTTCGTGGTCATCATGATCGGCCTGGTCACCGTGATTGACTATGGACTCAGCAACGCCGCCAAGTACGTGTTCGGCTGATCCACCAGCGAAGAGCGCCGAGGTACCCGGCGCTCCTTTCGCATGTTCCACCCCTATGTATCCAGGAAGAAGCAGCCACCGTGTCTGACCCGAACGTGAACGACGCCATCGAGCCTGTCGAGTCCGTCGAGGACGAGCTCGACACCGTCGAGGGCGCGGACAGCGAGGACACCGAGGCCTCCGCCGAGGTCGAGGCTGCCGACGCCGTCGCGGACGACGCCGCCGAGGCGGAGACCGAGGCCGACGAAGAGGCCACGGAAGAAGCGGAAGAACTCGAGGAAGAGCCCGAGGACGACCGCGACCCGATCGAGAAGCTCCGCGAGGAACTGCGGGTCCTGCCCGGCGAGTGGTACGTCATCCACACCTACGCCGGCTACGAGAACCGCGTGAAGACCAACCTGGAGCAGCGCGCCGTCTCGCTGAACGTCGAGGACTACATCTTCCAGGCCGAGGTGCCGCAGGAAGAGGTCGTCCAGATCAAGAACGGCGACCGCAAGACGATCAAGCAGAACAAGCTCCCGGGCTACGTCCTCGTCCGCATGGACCTGACGAACGAGTCCTGGGGCGTCGTCCGCAACACCCCCGGTGTCACCGGCTTCGTGGGCAACGCCTACGACCCGTACCCGCTGACGCTGGACGAGATCGTCAAGATGCTCGCCCCCGAGGCCGAGGAGAAGGCCGCCCGCGAGGCAGCCGAGGCCGAGGGCAAGCCGGCTCCGCAGCGCAAGGTCGAGGTCCAGGTGCTGGACTTCGAGGTCGGCGACTCGGTCACCGTCACCGACGGCCCGTTCGCCACGCTCCAGGCGACCATCAACGAGATCAACCCGGACTCGAAGAAGGTCAAGGGCCTCGTGGAGATCTTCGGCCGCGAGACGCCGGTCGAGCTCTCCTTCGACCAGATCCAGAAGAACTAGCAGTCACCCAGCTTCCGAACAGGTCAGGCGGGCCTCGCGGCCCGTCTGACCTGCTCGGTTTTTGGCCGCGCATGGATACCCGTTATCGTTGTGCGGTATGCCTCCATCCGGATGATCCGGATCGGAGGCTGGAAAACTCTCACTAGGACCCGGAGAGAGCAATGCCTCCCAAGAAGAAGAAGGTCACGGGGCTCATCAAGCTCCAGATCCAGGCCGGTGCCGCCAACCCGGCCCCGCCGGTCGGCCCCGCGCTGGGTCAGCACGGCGTGAACATCATGGAGTTCTGCAAGGCCTACAACGCCGCGACCGAGTCGCAGCGTGGCTGGGTGATCCCGGTGGAGATCACGGTCTACGAGGACCGTTCCTTCACCTTCATCACCAAGACCCCGCCGGCCGCGAAGATGATCCTCAAGGCCGCGGGCGTGGAGAAGGGCTCCGGCGAGCCGCACAAGACCAAGGTCGCGAAGATCACGCGTGACCAGGTCCGCGAGATCGCCACCACCAAGATGCCCGACCTCAACGCCAACAACCTGGACGCCGCCGAGAAGATCATCGCCGGCACCGCCCGTTCCATGGGCGTCACGGTCGAAGGCTGAGCCCCAACCCCATCAGCAGAAGTGGCAGGGCCTGCTCGGCCCGGACCACGACTCCTAAGAATCCACAGGAGCAGTAGTGAGCAAGCGCAGCAAGTCCCTTCGCGCTGCGGACGCCAAGATCGACCGGGAGAAGCTCTACGCCCCGCTCGAGGCCGTCCGTCTCGCCAAGGAGACCTCCACGACCAAGTTCGACGGCACCGTCGAGGTCGCCTTCCGTCTGGGTGTCGACCCGCGCAAGGCCGACCAGATGGTCCGTGGCACCGTGAACCTCCCGCACGGCACCGGTAAGACCGCCCGGGTCCTGGTCTTCGCGACCGGCGACCGTGCCGAGGCCGCGCGTGCCGCAGGTGCCGACATCGTCGGCGCCGACGAGCTGATCGACGAGGTGTCGAAGGGCCGTCTGGACTTCGACGCCGTCGTCGCCACCCCGGACCTCATGGGCAAGGTCGGCCGCCTCGGCCGCGTGCTCGGTCCGCGTGGTCTGATGCCGAACCCGAAGACCGGCACCGTCACCCCCGACGTCGCCAAGGCCGTCACCGAGATCAAGGGCGGCAAGATCGAGTTCCGTGTCGACAAGCACGCGAACCTGCACTTCATCATCGGCAAGTCGTCCTTCGACGACACCAAGCTGGTGGAGAACTACGGCGCCGCGCTGGAGGAGATCCTCCGTCTGAAGCCGTCCGCCGCCAAGGGCCGGTACATCAAGAAGGCCGCCATCACCACCACGATGGGCCCCGGCATTCCTGTCGACCCGAACCGCACCCGCAACCTCCTCGTCGAGGAGGACCCGGCCGCGGTCTGAGCCTGACGGCTCGCCCAACCGGTCACGGGCCCCGCACCTCTCACAGGTGCGGGGCCCGTTCCCTTTTCCGGTACGTACGCCGGTGGCCTGGGTTAACGTGCGGGAACCGGATGCGAACGGGGGACGTATGCAGGGCAGGACCGTGCGCCGCGTGAGCCTGGTGCTCGCGGCGGCGACCGCGCTGACAGGGGTGGCCGCCTGCACGTCTCCGGACTCCTCCGACGGCCCGGGCAAGGACGACCGCGCCGCCCACGGCAGGTCCGTCGAAGCCCTGCGCTCCGCCGAGCGCGCCACCCGGCGGGCCGCGTCCGCCCGGGTCGAGTCCACGACGACCATGGGCTCGCTGATGTCCATGACCGCCGACGGCATTCTCGGCTGGAGCGACGGCATCACCGGCACCCTGACCATCACGTGCACCGGCGGCACCCTGGCCGACACCATGCGCCGGCTCGGCAGCACCTCCATGGAGGCCCGCTACCTGCCCGACGCCTACTACGCGCGCATGGGTGAGAAGTTCGCCGAGCAGACCGGCGGCAAGCACTGGATCCGGTACGCCTACGAGGACCTGGAAGCCCTCGCCGGGGGCTCCGGCGCCCACCTCGGCGACCAGATGCGCACCACCACGCCGAACCAGTCCGTGAAGCTCCTGCTGGCCTCCGGGGACGTCCGGAAGGTCGGCGAGGAGTCCGTGCGCGGTCGGCCCGCCACGCACTACTCAGGCACCGTGGCCGCCGCGGACGTCACCGACGCCGCCCTGAAGAAGCAGCTCACCGAGGCCGGCGTCACCACCGAGACCGTCGACATCTGGATCGACGAGCGGAACCTGCTGGTCAAGAAGGTGGAGAAGGCGCGGATGACCACGGGCCAGATGACCCAGACCGCGCACTACGGCGACTATGGCGTGCGGGTCCGGGCCCAGCGGCCCCCATCGTCCGACACCGGGGACTTCGAGGACCTCATGCGGAAGCGGGCCGGTACGTCCTGAGGTCCCCGAGAATCCGCATAGATCACTTGTGCCCCTCTGGGACAGGCTAGGCGGCCACGCGCGAGCAGCGCGAGAAGAGCATCAAGCAGTACGAGAAGCTGGGCGTCGAAAGCTCACGATGGACATGTGGGTCGACGGCGACGACCGCACCAAGCAGTTCCGGATGAAGGGCGCGGCCGACAAGGGTCCGCTCGACATGACCATCACCTTCCTCGACTGCAACAAGCCGGTGAACGTCACGGCCCCGCCGGCCAAGGACATCGCCGACCTCGCCGACCTGTTCAAGGAACTCGATGCGAGCTGATCCGTCGTACGGGCGGATTTGCTTGACGGCGATCCGTTCCCGTACTCTCCTACAGAAGCCAAAGACCGCTGGTCGTTACCGCGCGCTCGGATGAGGGCGTGGTGGCCGAAGGATCCGCTGAACGGCGGACGACCCGCGCAGGTGACACTTGGAGAAGCTCCCGGAGTCCGCCGCCCCGTGCGTGCGTGCAACCGGTCGAGCTACGCCCCGTGCGCCTGCGCCGGGGCGTTTCGTTTTCCCCAGTCCTCCTTCGGGTCCGCGCGGTCCGAATCACCCGGAAGGAGGCCGAGGCTCATGGCGAGGCCTGACAAGGTCGATGCCGTCGAGGAGATGCGGGACAAGTTCCGCAACTCCAACGGCGCCGTCATCACCGCGTACACCGGTCTCACCGTGGCGCAGCTCCAGCAGCTGCGTCGTTCACTCGGTGAGAACGCTAACTACCGTGTGGCAAAGAACACGCTGACCAAGATTGCGGCCAACGCGGCCGGGATCAACGAGATCGACGACCTCTTCACGGGTTCGTCGGCCGTCGCCTTCGTGACCGGTGACCCGGTCGAGGCGGCAAAGGGTCTCCGTGACTTCGCCAAGGACAACCCCAGCCTGGTCATCAAGGGCGGCGTCCTTGACGGCAAGGTGTTGTCCGCCGATGAGATCAAGAAGCTTGCGGACCTCGAGTCCCGCGAGGTTCTGCTCTCCAAGCTGGCCGGTGCCATGAAGGGCAAGCAGTCCCAGGCTGCCTCTGTCTTCCAGGCGCTGCCGTCGAAGCTCGTCCGCACCGTGGACGCGCTCCGTGCCAAGCAGGACGAGCAGGGCGGTGCCGAGTAACTCGGCTCGCATCCCGGTCGCCGCTGCCTGAACGCGGAGGCCGTAGCGGGCCAGACGTACGCCCGCCTCACATGTACATCCGGCACCTGCCGAATTAGTGGAAGGACCGCCAATCATGGCGAAGCTCAGCCAGGAAGACCTGCTCGCGCAGTTCGAGGAGATGACCCTCATCGAGCTCTCCGAGTTCGTGAAGGCGTTCGAGGAGAAGTTCGACGTCACCGCTGCCGCCGCCGCGGTCGCCGTTGCGGGCCCGGCCCAGGGTGGCCCGGCTGCCCCGGCCGAGGAGGAGAAGGACGAGTTCGACGTCGTCCTCACCGGCGCCGGCGACAAGAAGATCCAGGTCATCAAGGTCGTGCGTGAGCTGACCTCCCTGGGCCTGAAGGAGGCCAAGGACCTGGTCGACGGTGCGCCGAAGCCGGTTCTGGAGAAGGTCAACAAGGAGGCCGCCGACAAGGCGAAGGAGTCCCTCGAGGGCGCCGGTGCCTCCGTCGAGGTCAAGTAAGACCTCCCGGATCCGCCAGGATCCACAACACGTCCCAGTGGGCGTGTAACGCGTAAGCGCCGATGAGCGATCATCCATCCGGGTGGTCGCTCTTCGGCGTTTCCGGGGTCCGGCCACGGTTGCCTTGCACCCTCTGTGGCGGGGGGTATGGTGATCTTCGTCGTGTCTCTGGGCCGGCCCCGGATCGGGCAGTGGGGCCTTGACGAACCGCACGCAGCGCGCAATTCTCAGGACGCGTCGTCACAAGGATCCGAATCCGAGGTATGGATCGGCGACGAAGAGGGCAGTATCAACGTGCGTTGAGGGCAGCGCCGTGTCGCAGGAGTGGAACAACGAGGGTGAACACGGGTTTCAGAACCCGGACTGGACATCAGTGTGCCGTGTGGCTACACTGACCCTTTGCGCTGCCTGTTAGCTGTCCCCTGCCCGTCACCAGGGGTCTGCCCTCGCCCGAGCATCGACGACAAGACCTGTCCGACCTGGCTTTTCGGCCGGATCGACATAGCTTGTCTCCGTGTACGGGAGAGGGGCCGGTACGCGCGTAGTGAGTCCGAGCCCTCGGAAGGACCCCCTCTTGGCCGCCTCGCGCAACGCCTCGACCGCGAATACGAACAACGCCGCCAGCACTGCCCCGCTGCGCATCTCTTTTGCAAAGATCAAGGAGCCTCTTGAGGTTCCGAACCTGCTCGCGCTGCAGACCGAGAGCTTCGACTGGCTGCTCGGCAACACCGCCTGGCAGAGTCGGGTCGAGGAGGCTCTCGAGAACGGTCAGGACGTCCCCACCAAGTCCGGGCTCGAGGAGATCTTCGAGGAGATCTCCCCGATCGAGGACTTCAGCGGGTCGATGTCGCTGACCTTCCGCGACCACCGCTTCGAGCCGCCGAAGAACTCGATCGACGAGTGCAAGGAGCGCGACTTCACGTACGCGGCCCCGCTCTTCGTCACCGCCGAGTTCACGAACAACGAGACCGGCGAGATCAAGTCCCAGACCGTCTTCATGGGCGACTTCCCGCTCATGACGAACAAGGGCACCTTCGTCATCAACGGCACCGAGCGTGTCGTGGTGTCGCAGCTCGTCCGTTCGCCCGGTGTCTACTTCGACTCCTCCATCGACAAGACGTCCGACAAGGACATCTTCTCCGCCAAGATCATCCCGTCCCGGGGTGCCTGGCTGGAGATGGAGATCGACAAGCGCGACATGGTCGGTGTCCGCATCGACCGCAAGCGCAAGCAGTCCGTCACCGTCCTGCTCAAGGCGCTCGGCTGGACCACCGAGCAGATCCTCGAGGAGTTCGGCGAGTACGAGTCCATGCGCGCCACCCTGGAGAAGGACCACACCCAGGGCCAGGACGACGCGCTGCTCGACATCTACCGCAAGCTGCGCCCGGGCGAGCCCCCCACGCGTGAGGCCGCGCAGACGCTGCTCGAGAACCTCTACTTCAACCCCAAGCGCTACGACCTGGCCAAGGTCGGCCGCTACAAGGTCAACAAGAAGCTGGGTACGGACACCCCGCTGGACGCCGGGATCCTGACCGTCGAGGACATCATCGCGACGATCAAGTACCTGGTGAAGCTGCACGCCGGCGAGACCGAGACGGTCGGTGACAACGGCACGTCCGTGGTCGTCGAGACCGACGACATCGACCACTTCGGCAACCGCCGCCTGCGCAGCGTCGGCGAGCTCATCCAGAACCAGGTCCGTACGGGTCTGGCGCGTATGGAGCGTGTCGTCCGCGAGCGGATGACGACCCAGGACGTCGAGGCGATCACGCCGCAGACCCTGATCAACATCCGGCCGGTCGTCGCCTCCATCAAGGAGTTCTTCGGCACCAGCCAGCTGTCCCAGTTCATGGACCAGAACAACCCGCTGTCGGGTCTGACGCACAAGCGGCGTCTGTCCGCGCTCGGCCCGGGTGGTCTGTCCCGTGAGCGGGCCGGCTTCGAGGTCCGTGACGTGCACCCCTCGCACTACGGCCGCATGTGCCCGATCGAGACCCCTGAAGGCCCGAACATCGGTCTGATCGGCTCGCTCGCCACCTACGGCCGCGTGAACGCGTTCGGTTTCGTCGAGACCCCGTACCGCAAGGTGTTCGAGGGCCAGGTCACCGACCAGGTCGACTACCTCACGGCCGACGAGGAGGACCGCTTCGTCATCGCGCAGGCCAACGCGCCGCTGACGGACGAACTCCGCTTCGCCGAGGCCCGCGTGCTGGTCCGCCGTAAGGGCGGCGAGGTCGACTACGTCGGCGGCGAAGACGTGGACTACATGGACGTCTCGCCGCGCCAGATGGTGTCGGTCGCGACCGCCATGATCCCCTTCCTGGAGCACGACGACGCCAACCGTGCCCTCATGGGCGCGAACATGATGCGCCAGGCCGTTCCGCTGATCCAGGCGGAGTCCCCGCTCGTCGGCACCGGCATGGAGTACCGCTCCGCGGTCGACGCCGGCGACGTGGTCAAGGCCGAGAAGGCCGGTGTGGTCCAGGAGGTCTCCGCGGACTACATCACCACCGCCAACGACGACGGCACGTACATCACGTACCGCCTGGCGAAGTTCGCCCGCTCCAACCAGGGCACCTCGGTCAACCAGAAGGTCATCGTCGCCGAGGGCGACCGGATCATCGAGGGCCAGGTCCTCGCCGACGGTCCGGCCACCCAGCAGGGCGAGATGGCGCTGGGCAAGAACCTGCTCGTGGCGTTCATGCCGTGGGAGGGTCACAACTACGAGGACGCGATCATCCTGTCGCAGCGCCTCGTGCAGGACGACGTCCTCTCCTCGATCCACATCGAGGAGCACGAGGTCGACGCCCGTGACACCAAGCTCGGCCCCGAGGAGATCACCCGGGACATCCCGAACGTCTCCGAGGAGGTCCTCGCCGACCTCGACGAGCGCGGCATCATCCGTATCGGTGCCGAGGTCATCGCCGGTGACATCCTCGTCGGCAAGGTCACGCCCAAGGGTGAGACCGAGCTGACGCCCGAGGAGCGCCTGCTGCGCGCGATCTTCGGTGAGAAGGCCCGTGAGGTCCGTGACACCTCGCTGAAGGTGCCGCACGGCGAGACCGGCAAGGTCATCGGTGTGCGCGTCTTCGACCGCGAGGAGGGCGACGAGCTTCCCCCCGGTGTGAACCAGCTGGTGCGCGTCTACGTCGCGCAGAAGCGCAAGATCACCGACGGTGACAAGCTCGCAGGCCGTCACGGCAACAAGGGCGTCATCTCCAAGATCCTGCCGATCGAGGACATGCCGTTCCTGGAGGACGGCACCCCGGTCGACATCATCCTCAACCCGCTCGGTGTCCCGTCCCGAATGAACCCGGGACAGGTGCTGGAGATCCACCTCGGCTGGCTCGCCAGCCAGGGCTGGGACGTCTCCGGTCTCGCCGACGAGTGGGCGCAGCGTCTCCAGGCCATCGACGCCGACCAGGTCCCGCCGCGGACCAACGTCGCGACGCCGGTCTTCGACGGTGCCCGTGAGGACGAGCTCGCCGGCCTGCTGGAGCACACCATCCCGAACCGCGACGGCGAGCGCATGGTGCTCCCGTCCGGCAAGGCGCGGCTGTTCGACGGCCGCTCCGGTGAGCCGTTCCCGGAGCCGATCTCGGTCGGCTACATGTACATCCTGAAGCTCCACCACCTGGTCGACGACAAGCTGCACGCCCGGTCGACCGGTCCGTACTCGATGATCACCCAGCAGCCGCTGGGTGGTAAGGCCCAGTTCGGTGGCCAGCGCTTCGGTGAGATGGAGGTGTGGGCGCTGGAGGCTTACGGCGCCGCGTACGCCCTCCAGGAGCTGCTGACCATCAAGTCCGACGACGTCACCGGCCGCGTGAAGGTCTACGAGGCCATCGTCAAGGGCGAGAACATTCCCGAGCCCGGCATCCCCGAGTCCTTCAAGGTGCTCATCAAGGAGATGCAGTCCCTGTGCCTCAACGTGGAGGTGCTGTCCTCGGACGGCATGTCCATCGAGATGCGCGACACCGACGAGGACGTCTTCCGCGCTGCGGAGGAGCTTGGCATCGACCTGTCCCGGCGTGAGCCGAGCAGCGTCGAAGAGGTCTGACGGGAGTTCGGCGGCCTTCGTCATGAAGGCCGCCGGCCCCAGGACCCCCGTATCAGACCCCATGACTTACAACCCTGAGAGGGATTGACGCATAGTGCTCGACGTCAACTTCTTCGACGAGCTCCGGATCGGTCTGGCTACCGCTGACGACATCCGTCAGTGGAGCCACGGCGAGGTCAAGAAGCCCGAGACGATCAACTACCGCACGCTCAAGCCCGAAAAGGACGGACTCTTCTGCGAGAAGATCTTCGGTCCGACCCGGGACTGGGAGTGCTACTGCGGCAAGTACAAGCGTGTCCGCTTCAAGGGCATCATCTGTGAGCGCTGTGGCGTCGAGGTCACGCGCGCCAAGGTGCGCCGTGAGCGGATGGGCCACATCGAGCTCGCCGCGCCCGTCACGCACATCTGGTACTTCAAGGGCGTCCCGTCGCGGCTGGGTTACCTGCTCGACCTCGCCCCGAAGGACCTGGAGAAGGTCATCTACTTCGCGGCGTACATGATCACGTACGTCGACGAGGAGCGCCGTACGCGCGACCTGCCCTCGCTGGAGGCCCACGTCTCCGTCGAGCGTCAGCAGATCGAGCAGCGCCGCGACGCCGACCTGGAGGCCCGCGCCAAGAAGCTCGAGACCGACCTGGCCGAGCTGGAGGCCGAGGGCGCCAAGGCCGACGTGCGCCGCAAGGTGCGCGAGGGTGCCGAGCGCGAGATGAAGCAGCTGCGTGACCGTGCGCAGCGCGAGATCGACCGGCTCGACGAGGTGTGGACCCGGTTCAAGAACCTCAAGGTCCAGGACCTGGAGGGCGACGAGCTGCTCTACCGCGAGCTGCGTGACCGCTTCGGCACGTACTTCGACGGCTCGATGGGTGCCGCGGCGCTGCAGAAGCGCCTGGAGTCCTTCGACCTCGACGAGGAGGCCGAGCGCCTCCGCGAGATCATCCGGACCGGCAAGGGCCAGAAGAAGACCCGTGCGCTCAAGCGACTGAAGGTCGTCTCCGCGTTCCTGCAGACGTCCAACAGCCCCAAGGGCATGGTGCTGGACTGCGTGCCGGTCATCCCGCCGGACCTGCGTCCGATGGTGCAGCTGGACGGTGGCCGCTTCGCGACCTCCGACCTGAACGACCTGTACCGCCGTGTGATCAACCGGAACAACCGACTGAAGCGCCTTCTCGACCTCGGTGCGCCCGAGATCATCGTGAACAACGAGAAGCGCATGCTCCAGGAGGCCGTCGACGCGCTGTTCGACAACGGCCGCCGCGGTCGCCCGGTCACCGGTCCCGGTAACCGCCCGCTGAAGTCCCTCAGCGACATGCTGAAGGGTAAGCAGGGCCGCTTCCGTCAGAACCTGCTCGGTAAGCGTGTGGACTACTCCGCGCGTTCCGTGATCGTCGTCGGTCCGCAGCTGAAGCTGCACCAGTGCGGTCTGCCGAAGGCGATGGCGCTGGAGCTCTTCAAGCCGTTCGTGATGAAGCGCCTGGTCGACCTGAACCACGCGCAGAACATCAAGAGCGCCAAGCGCATGGTCGAGCGCGGCCGCACGGTCGTGTACGACGTGCTGGAAGAGGTCATCGCGGAGCACCCGGTTCTGCTGAACCGTGCGCCCACGCTGCACCGCCTCGGCATCCAGGCCTTCGAGCCGCAGCTGGTCGAGGGCAAGGCCATCCAGATCCACCCGCTCGTCTGCACCGCGTTCAACGCGGACTTCGACGGTGACCAGATGGCCGTGCACCTGCCGCTGTCCGCGGAGGCGCAGGCCGAGGCCCGCATCCTGATGCTGTCCTCGAACAACATCCTCAAGCCGGCCGACGGCCGTCCGGTGACGATGCCGACCCAGGACATGGTCCTCGGTCTGTTCTTCCTCACCACCGACGGCGAGATGCGCGAGCTCAAGGGCGAGGGCCGTTCCTTCGCCTCGGTCGCCGAGGCGATCATGGCCTTCGACGCGGGCGAGCTGTCGCTCCAGTCGAGGATCGACGTCCGCTTCCCGGTCGGCACCATCCCGCCGCGCGGCTGGACCCCGCCGGCGCGTGAGGAGGGCGAGCCCGAGTGGCAGCAGGGTGACAGCTTCCGGCTGAACACCACCCTGGGCCGTGCGCTCTTCAACGAGCTGCTGCCCGAGGACTACCCGTTCGTCGACTACGAGGTCGGCAAGAAGCAGCTCTCCGAGATCGTCAACGACCTCGCCGAGCGCTACCCGAAGGTCATCGTGGCGGCGACGCTCGACAACCTGAAGGCGTCCGGCTTCTTCTGGGCGACCCGCTCCGGCGTGACCGTGGCCATCTCCGACGTCGTCGTTCCCGAGGCGAAGAAGGAGATCGTCAAGGGCTACGAGGCGCAGGACGAGAAGGTCCAGAAGCAGTACGAGCGCGGTCTGATCACCAAGGACGAGCGCACGCAGGAGCTCATCGCGATCTGGACCAAGGCGACCAACGAGGTCGCCGAGGCGATGAACGACAACTTCCCGAAGACCAACCCGATCTTCATGATGGTGAACTCGGGTGCACGAGGCAACATGATGCAGATGCGTCAGATCGCCGGTATGCGTGGTCTGGTGTCGAACGCGAAGAACGAGACGATCCCGCGTCCGATCAAGGCGTCGTTCCGTGAGGGCCTGTCCGTGCTGGAGTACTTCATCTCCACGCACGGTGCCCGTAAGGGTCTGGCGGACACCGCTCTGCGTACCGCCGACTCGGGTTACCTCACCCGTCGTCTGGTCGACGTCTCCCAGGACGTCATCATTCGCGAGGAGGACTGCGGCACCGAGCGCGGTCTGCGTCTTCAGATCGCGAGCCGGAACGCCGAGGGCACGCTGCTCAAGGCGGAGGACGTCGAGACGTCCGTGTACGCGCGCTGCCTCGCCGAGGACATCGTGGTCGACGGCAAGGTGCTGGCCCCGGCCGGTACCGACCTCGGCGACGTGCTCATCGACGAGCTGGTCCGCCACGGCGTCGAGGAGGTCAAGACCCGCTCGGTCCTGACCTGCGAGTCCGCCGTCGGCACCTGCGCGATGTGCTACGGCCGTTCGCTGGCCACCGGCAAGCTGGTCGACATCGGTGAGGCGGTCGGCATCATCGCCGCCCAGTCCATCGGTGAGCCCGGCACCCAGCTGACGATGCGTACCTTCCACACCGGTGGTGTGGCCGGTGACGACATCACCCAGGGTCTGCCGCGTGTCGTCGAGCTCTTCGAGGCCCGTACCCCGAAGGGTGTCGCCCCGATCTCCGAGGCCTCCGGCCGCGTCCGGATCGAGGAGACCGAGAAGACCAAGAAGATCGTCGTCACCCCGGACGACGGCAGCGACGAGATGGCCTACCCGATCTCGAAGCGTGCCCGTCTGATGGTCAGCGAGGGCGAGCACGTCGAGGTGGGCCAGAAGCTCACCGTGGGTGCCACCAACCCGCACGACGTGCTGCGCATCCTGGGCCAGCGTGCCGTCCAGGTCCACCTGGTCGGCGAGGTCCAGAAGGTCTACAACTCGCAGGGTGTGTCGATCCACGACAAGCACATCGAGATCATCATCCGGCAGATGCTCCGCCGCGTGACGATCATCGAGTCCGGCGACGCCGAGCTGCTGCCCGGCGAGCTGGTCGAGCGCTCGAAGTTCGAGACCGAGAACCGTCGTGTGGTCCAGGAGGGCGGTCACCCGGCCTCCGGTCGTCCGCAGCTGATGGGTATCACCAAGGCCTCGCTGGCGACGGAATCCTGGCTGTCGGCCGCCTCCTTCCAGGAGACGACCCGAGTCCTGACGGACGCGGCGATCAACGCCAAGTCCGACAGCCTCATCGGCCTCAAGGAGAACGTCATCATCGGTAAGCTCATCCCGGCCGGTACGGGTCTGTCCCGCTACCGCAACATCCGGGTCGAGCCGACCGAGGAGGCCAAGGCCGCGATGTACTCGGCCGTCGGCTACGACGACATCGACTACTCGCCGTTCGGCACGGGCTCCGGCCAGGCCGTGCCGCTGGAGGACTACGACTACGGTCCGTACAACCAGTAAGGCGTACGTCAGAGTCACTGAAGGGCGGTCACCTCTCGGGGTGGCCGCCCTTCGGCGTGTCCTCGGGGACGCGCCGGTGCCAGGAGAGCCGCCAGGGCGCATCATGGAGGGACTCGGCGTACCGGGGAGGTGCCTTACGTGTCCCAGCCGCCCTATCCCTCCTGGCAGCCCTGGCAGCCCTGGCAGGGCCCCAGTGCCCCGTCCATGCTCGCCTCGCACGCCGATCGGGAGCGGGCCGTGGACGTGCTCAGAGCCGGGTACGGCGAGGGGCGGATGGAGCACGGCGAGTTCGAGAAGCGGGTGGCGCGGGCGTACGCGGCGCGGACCGTGGGGGAGCTGGCGATGCTCGTCGCGGATCTGCCTCAGGGGCCCCTGCCGCAGCCGGCCGGGGTGATGCCCGTGCCGCGGGCGTTTCTGCCCGTGCCGCGGCCGCAGACGAACGGGAAGGCGGTGGCGGCCGGCGTGTGCGGGCTGCTGTGTGTGCCGACCATGGGGCTGACGGGGATTCCGGCCGTGGTGCTGGGGCACGTGGCGCGGGCCGAGATCCGCAGCAGGGGGGAGCTCGGGGACGGGCTCGCGCTGACCGGTCTCGTATTGGGGTGGTTGTCCACGGCCGGCTGGGCACTCGTGCTGGTGTTGCTCACGGTGGTGTCCATCGCGGCAGCGTGACGTCCGGGCTGCGAGGAACATGTGCAAATCGGACAGCCGTCATCGAATTGAAGATCGACAACGGCCGGGGGTCTTGACATGCCCCGTATGGCGATGCGGCCGGCACCCATTTGTTTTGACCGCAGCCAATGCGATAGGTACGCTCAGACCTTGTGCCTGGGGTGTGCCCTGGCTCTCGTGCGTGCCATGAACCGCACGTCGAGCTGATACCGGCCACCGTAATCCGCGCTTAATTCTGCCTGGCGGCGGGAGTTCGCGGGATTCGACACACCCGACCGCGTGGGTCGGCGACGTTCCAGGTTAGCTTCACCTATCGGCACACAGAAACCGGAGAAGTAGTGCCTACGATCCAGCAGCTGGTCCGCAAGGGCCGGCAGGACAAGGTCGAGAAGAACAAGACGCCCGCACTCGAGGGTTCCCCTCAGCGTCGTGGCGTCTGCACGCGTGTGTTCACGACCACCCCGAAGAAGCCGAACTCGGCCCTGCGTAAGGTCGCGCGTGTGCGTCTGACCAGCGGGATCGAGGTCACCGCTTACATTCCGGGTGAGGGACACAACCTGCAGGAGCACTCCATCGTGCTCGTGCGCGGCGGCCGTGTGAAGGACCTGCCGGGTGTTCGCTACAAGATCATCCGCGGTTCGCTCGACACCCAGGGTGTCAAGAACCGCAAGCAGGCTCGCAGCCGTTACGGCGCCAAGAAGGAGAAGTAAGAATGCCTCGTAAGGGCCCCGCCCCGAAGCGCCCGGTCATCATCGACCCGGTCTACGGTTCTCCTCTGGTGACCTCCCTGATCAACAAGGTGCTGCTGAACGGCAAGCGCTCCACCGCCGAGCGCATCGTCTACGGCGCCATGGAGGGCCTGCGCGAGAAGACCGGCAACGACCCGGTCATCACGCTGAAGCGCGCTCTCGAGAACATCAAGCCGACCCTCGAGGTCAAGTCCCGCCGTGTCGGTGGCGCCACCTACCAGGTGCCGGTCGAGGTCAAGCCCGGCCGCGCCAACACCCTGGCGCTGCGCTGGCTCGTCGGTTACTCCCGCGCCCGTCGCGAGAAGACCATGACCGAGCGTCTCCTCAACGAGCTTCTCGACGCCTCCAACGGGCTCGGTGCGGCCGTGAAGAAGCGCGAGGACACCCACAAGATGGCCGAGTCCAACAAGGCCTTCGCGCACTACCGCTGGTAGTCGCTACCCACATCGAGACCGAGAGAAGACTGAAGCCTTATGGCTACCACTTCACTTGACCTGGCCAAGGTCCGCAACATCGGGATCATGGCCCACATCGACGCGGGCAAGACGACCACCACCGAGCGGATCCTGTTCTACACCGGCGTTTCCTACAAGATCGGTGAGGTCCACGACGGCGCTGCCACCATGGACTGGATGGAGCAGGAGCAGGAGCGTGGCATCACGATCACCTCTGCTGCCACCACCTGTCACTGGCCGCTCGAGGACAACGACTACACCATCAACATCATCGACACCCCGGGTCACGTCGACTTCACCGTCGAGGTGGAGCGCTCCCTGCGCGTGCTCGACGGTGCCGTGACGGTGTTCGACGGTGTCGCCGGCGTTGAGCCCCAGTCCGAGACGGTGTGGCGTCAGGCGGACCGCTACGGCGTGCCGCGGATCTGCTTCGTCAACAAGCTCGACCGCACCGGTGCCGAGTTCCACCGCTGCGTCGACATGATCAGCGACCGTCTGGGCGCGCAGCCGCTGGTCATGCAGCTGCCGATCGGTGCCGAGGCGGACTTCAAGGGCGTCATCGACCTCGTGACGATGAAGGCCCTGGTCTGGTCGGCCGAGGCGACCAAGGGTGAGATGTACGACACCGTCGACATCCCGGACACCCACGTCGAGGCTGCCGAGGAGTACCGCGGCAAGCTGCTCGAGGCCGTCGCCGAGAACGACGA
This sequence comes from Streptomyces azureus, assembly GCF_001270025.1. Classification (NCBI taxonomy): domain Bacteria; kingdom Bacillati; phylum Actinomycetota; class Actinomycetes; order Kitasatosporales; family Streptomycetaceae; genus Streptomyces; species Streptomyces azureus. The sequence continues at coordinate 251,802 of NZ_DF968533.1, forward strand.
AGAGCTGATGGAGCTGTACCTGGAGGGCACCGAGCCCACCGTGGAGCAGCTCTACGCCGCGATCCGTCGCATCACCATCGCGTCCGGCAAGGGCGGCGGCACCACCGTCACCCCCGTGTTCTGCGGCACCGCGTTCAAGAACAAGGGCGTTCAGCCCCTGCTCGACGCGGTCGTGCGCTACCTGCCCACCCCGCTCGACGTCGAGGCCATCGAGGGCCACGACGTCAAGGACCCTGAGCAGATCATCGCGCGCAAGCCGTCGGACGACGAGCCCCTCTCCGCGCTCGCGTTCAAGATCATGAGCGACCCGCACCTCGGCAAGCTCACCTTCGTCCGCGTGTACTCCGGCCGTCTTCACTCCGGCACCCAGGTGCTGAACTCGGTGAAGGGCAAGAAGGAGCGCATCGGCAAGATCTACCGCATGCACGCGAACAAGCGTGAGGAGATCGAGTCGGTGGGCGCCGGCGACATCGTCGCCGTCATGGGCCTGAAGCAGACCACCACCGGTGAGACGCTGTCGGACGACAAGAACCCGGTCATCCTGGAGTCCATGGACTTCCCGGCGCCGGTCATCCAGGTCGCCATCGAGCCCAAGTCGAAGGGCGACCAGGAGAAGCTGGGCGTCGCGATCCAGCGCCTGGCCGAGGAGGACCCGTCCTTCCAGGTCCACTCGGACGAGGAGACCGGCCAGACCATCATCGGCGGTATGGGCGAGCTGCACCTCGAGGTGCTGGTCGACCGTATGCGCCGTGAGTTCAAGGTCGAGGCCAACGTCGGCAAGCCGCAGGTCGCGTACCGCGAGACCATTCGCAAGGCCGTCGAGAAGGTCGAGTTCACCCACAAGAAGCAGACGGGTGGTACCGGCCAGTTCGCCCGCGTCATCATCGCGATCGAGCCGATCGAGGGCGGCGACGCCTCGTACGAGTTCGTCAACAAGGTGACCGGTGGCCGTGTGCCGAAGGAGTACATTCCTTCGGTGGACGCCGGTGCGCAGGAGGCCATGCAGTTCGGCATCCTCGCCGGTTACGAGATGACCGGTGTCCGCGTGACGCTGCTCGACGGTGCCTACCACGAGGTCGACTCCTCCGAGCTCGCGTTCAAGATCGCCGGTTCGCAGGCCTTCAAGGAGGCCGCGCGCAAGGCCAGCCCCGTGTTGCTCGAGCCGATGATGGCCGTAGAGGTCACCACGCCCGATGACTACATGGGTGAGGTCGTCGGTGACATCAACTCCCGCCGTGGCCAGATCCAGGCCATGGAGGAGCGGGCCGGTGCCCGCGTCGTGAAGGGCCTCGTGCCCCTTTCGGAGATGTTCGGCTACGTCGGCGACCTGCGCAGCAAGACGTCCGGCCGTGCCAGCTACTCCATGCAGTTCGACTCCTACGCCGAGGTTCCCCGGAACGTCGCCGAGGAGATCATCGCGAAGGCCAAGGGCGAGTAACGCACCGCGTCTACACGCCGTAGGCTTGACTCCGGAGCCTTGAGGGGCATTCCGCCGCAATCATGGTGAGAATGCCCCGGGGCCCGGGCTTTCCAGCAAAGATCACCTGGCGCCGATGAGTAAGGCGTACCAGAACCACTCCACAGGAGGACCCCAGTGGCGAAGGCGAAGTTCGAGCGGACTAAGCCGCACGTCAACATCGGCACCATCGGTCACATCGACCACGGTAAGACGACCCTCACGGCCGCCATTACCAAGGTGCTGCACGACGCGTACCCGGACCTGAACGAGGCCTCGGCCTTCGACCAGATCGACAAGGCTCCTGAGGAGCGCCAGCGCGGTATCACCATCTCCATCGCGCACGTCGAGTACCAGACCGAGACGCGTCACTACGCCCACGTCGACTGCCCCGGTCACGCGGACTACATCAAGAACATGATCACGGGTGCGGCGCAGATGGACGGCGCCATCCTCGTGGTCGCCGCCACCGACGGCCCGATGCCGCAGACCAAGGAGCACGTGCTCCTGGCCCGCCAGGTCGGCGTTCCGTACATCGTCGTCGCGCTGAACAAGGCCGACATGGTGGACGACGAGGAGATCCTGGAGCTCGTCGAGCTCGAGGTCCGTGAGCTCCTCTCCGAGTACGAGTTCCCGGGCGACGACGTTCCCGTCGTCAAGGTCTCCGCTCTGAAGGCCCTCGAGGGCGACAAGGAGTGGGGCAACTCCGTCCTCGAGCTCATGAACGCCGTCGACACCGCGATTCCGGAGCCGGAGCGCGACGTCGACAAGCCGTTCCTCATGCCGATCGAGGACGTCTTCACGATCACCGGTCGCGGTACGGTCGTCACCGGCCGTATCGAGCGTGGTGTCCTGAAGGTCAACGAGACCGTCGACATCATCGGCATCAAGACCGAGAAGACCACCACCACGGTCACCGGTATCGAGATGTTCCGGAAGCTCCTCGACGAGGGCCAGGCCGGTGAGAACGTCGGTCTGCTCCTCCGTGGCATCAAGCGCGAGGACGTCGAGCGCGGCCAGGTCATCATCAAGCCGGGCTCGGTCACCCCGCACACCGAGTTCGAGGCGCAGGCCTACATCCTGTCCAAGGACGAGGGTGGCCGCCACACGCCGTTCTTCAACAACTACCGCCCGCAGTTCTACTTCCGTACGACGGACGTGACCGGCGTGGTGACCCTCCCCGAGGGCACCGAGATGGTCATGCCGGGTGACAACACCGAGATGAAGGTGGAGCTCATCCAGCCCGTCGCCATGGAGGAGGGCCTGAAGTTCGCCATCCGTGAGGGTGGCCGGACCGTGGGCGCCGGCCAGGTCACCAAGATCACCAAGTGAGTCTCCGGACTGGCTTGAGGGTCGACTGACCTGAGTGGCTCGGAGGGGCCCGTACGACTTCGGTCGTGCGGGCCCCTTTGCCGTGCCGCTCGAAGAGGGCGGATCATCCGGGATGAGCCGCCCCGAAATTCTGCTGGGCCCTCTCGTGCAGCGCGATCCCGACCGAGACCGAGACGTTGAGGGACTCGGTGGAGTTGATCATCGGGATCGATACCGTGGACGAGGCCACTTCCTTGAAGGAGTCCGACGGCCCGCCCTTTTCACTGCCGAACAGCATGGCGATCCGCTCCTTGTCGTCGGCGAGGTCCTTCACGGAGAGATCGCCGTCGGCCTCCATCGCCAGCAGTCGCAGACCGCTGTTCCGGATGAAGTCGATGGCGTCCTCCCGGCTGGAAAGGACAATGGGGAGCGAGAACACGTAGCCTCGGCTGGCCCTCAGCAGACGCCGGTCGGCGATGCTGGTGAGATCACTGTCGACAAGGATGATCCCCGACGCTCCGAGCGCCAGGGAGGTGCGCACGATCGCTCCGATGTTCCCGACGATCTTCACCCCGTCGAGGATGATGACATCCCCGTCCCGGCTCGCGATATCGCTGAACTTGGCCGGGCGGGGGACACGCGCGACGCCGAACGTCTTGGCTTTCCTCTCCCCTTTGAACAGCTGGTTCACGATCGATGAGTCGACGAGTCGGACCGGTACGTTGTGCCGCTCGCACAGTGCGAGCAACTCGGGGGACACGGGGCTGGTGTCGCTGCTGTAGACCTCGATCAACTCCACCCCTGCGGAAATGCACTGCGCAAGCGGTTCGGTGTCCTCGATCAACGTGGTCTTGATGCTGGACCGCGAGTGCTTGGTGATATCGATGATTCGCTGCATCGCAGGGTCGGAGATATGCGTGATGGTTTCCAACTCGGTCATGGACGGATCCTAGTGCCCTGGCAGGCAACGTCCTTGACGCTGTCTGCCGGGGCACTGACTCCCTGGATCGGGCGTGAGCTGCCGAACGTCGAGAGCCATGGCCGCGACGGTGCCGGAGGACCGGAGAGCTCTCAACTCGTTCGCCCTCAGATGGCGGTCAGACCTCGGCCGGCCCTGCTTTTTCGGCGAATCGTTCCGCGAACTGAAGAAATACGTCATTCGACTTGATGTCGCCAACCGTCACGCGGACGCCCTGGTCCTTCCAGGAACGAACCATGATGCCGTTCCGAGCCGCTTCCGCGGCGAATTCATCGGACTGGGAGCCGGTCGGCAGCCACAAGAAATTCGCCTCTGACGGCACAACGGCCCAGCTCTGGTCTCTGAGCTCTTGTGTCATGCGTTCCCGTTCCGCGATCACGCGAGCTGTGTGCCGCAATACCTCAGGCCGGTGCTCGAGTGCCGCTCTCGCCGCAGCTTCTGCGACGGTGCTCACCGAGAAGGGCAGCAGTCTGCCGCGCAGGGTGCGAGCCACGTCCCTGTGGGCGAGTGCGAAGCCGATACGAAGGCCCGCCAACCCGTATGACTTCGAGAAGGACCGCAGGACCACCATGTTCGGCAGGTCGCGGTAGAGCTCACACCCGTCGGGGGTGTGAGCTCCGGCGAATTCACGGTACGCCTCGTCCAGGACGACCACCACGTGGTCCGGGATCTCGCGGAGAAACGCGAGCATTCCGGCGGTGTCGACTGTGGTCCCGGTCGGGTTGTTGGGGTTGCACAGAATGACGGCGCGGGTGTCTCCGGTGATGCTGTCGAGGATCCTGGGCAGATCGTGTGTGTAGTCCTTGAGCGGAACCTCGACAGGAACGGCACCGGCGTTGTGCACCACCAGAGGGTAGGCATCGAATGACGGCCAGGCGTACACGACGTCGCCGCGATGGGGCGACGCCCACTGTATGACCTGCTGGAGGATCGCAGATGAGCCCGGGCCCACGACCACATCGAGTTCAGACGTGGAGTAGGTGTCGGCTATGGACCGGGCCAGCTTGTGGGAGAAGGGGTCGGGATAGCGATTCACCTCGTGCAGTGACTGCTGAAGTATGTGGTACAGATCGGCGATGGGGACGTCCGGCAGCTCGTTCAAGGAAAGCTGATGCACGTCGCCGAGTTCTGTGCCGCCGATAGCTTCTGTCATGACAAACCGTCCTCCTGGGCGGCGCAGCCGGCTGATCACCTTTCCGGGGACCTGGGTGCCCCCAGTGCGTCGTCGATGAACTTCATGGTGTCGGCTATGGCGCGGTCCTTGTCGGAGTCGTGGTAAATCCCGTGCAGTGCTCCTGAGTAAATCTGTTCGGTGAGGTGAAGGCCGCGGATCTTCTCAATGCCGCTCCTGGTCTCTTCCAGCTGAGCCAGGGGATCGGCGTCACCGTGCAGCCAGAGAGTCGGCAGGAAGGCCAGGTCGCCTCCGTCGTTGATGCGGTCGAGGCAAGCGACGACCGATTCCAGTGTTCTCCGGACAAAGGCGCCGTGCCAGATCAGCGGGTCCTTGTTGTAGCGTTCCGCTTCGTCGGGTTCCCTGGACATGACCGAGCCGACGTCCATCGGCATCTCGGGAATCTCGTCGAAGGCCAGCAGGGCGGTCGCGGTGTGCCAGGAACCGAGCACGGGGGCGACCAGGACGAGGGCTGACAGGCTGTCGGGATGGCGTTGCGCGTAACGCGCGGCCACCATCCCGCCGATCGAGTGTCCGATCATGACCACGGGAACGTTCGGGTGGTCTTCGCGCGCGCTCTCCACGACGGTGCCGACGTCGTCGACGAGTTCCTCGTAGTCCTCCACGAGTGCGCGTGGCCCGTCCGACCGGCCGCTTCCCATGTGGTCCGGGGCGTACACGGCGGCGCCGTGCCGTGTCAGGGCGCCGGCCAGGTGTCCGTACCGACCCGCGTGGTCGGCGTAGCCATGGACGAAGACGGCGGTGTACCTGGGTGCCGGGTGCGGCCACAGATGCGTGTGGATCGTATGACGGACACCGGCGATTCGTCGCCCGCTCTCTTCGGCCATGGCTGTCCTTCCAGTCCTCGCGGTCAGTTGTGCTGGGGGTGGGGCCGCCCGATCACCCTCCCTCGTGATCCGGGCGCCGCTATTCCGTAAGTTCCACTCGGTAGTCGCGCATCCAGTCGTTGATCTTGATCAGTGACTCGAACCCGACACGCAGGAAGCGCAGTTCCTCCGGAGAGGCTTTCTGCACGGTGTTGAAGGCCTCCGACGCGCTCCTCTCGTCCATGAGCGCGCGCACGGGGGCGGCGGGGTCGTCCATGAGATCGCCCAGCCTGCCCTTCAGCATGTGGTCGTAATCCGGATCAGAGATCGTCGGGTAAGGCGCTTTCTTCCTGGTCAGGACGGCCTCAGGGAGATCCGAGGCCACGGCCGCCCGGAGCAGGCTCTTCTCGCGCCCGTCGAACGTCTTCATCGACCATGGGACGTTGAAGACGTACTCGACCAAGGCGTGGTCGCAGTAGGGCACCCGGACCTCCAGGCCCACGGCCATGCTCATCCGGTCCTTGCGCTCCAGGAGCATCGGAAGGAATCTGGTGAGGAAGAGGTGGCTGACGGTACGCATGCGCCGTTCCTGTTCCGGTTCCCCGGCCAGGACGGGGACGTCCGCCACCGCTTCCGCGTAGCGGTCGGCGCGGTACTCGTCGAGCGACAGGCGTCGGGGCAGTGCGGGGTCGAGGAACGAGGGTCCCGGCGGGGCGCCGGCGCCCCGCATGTACATCCAGGGGAAGGTCTGGGCGCGCGTCGCGTCCTCGTCGTGGAACCAGGGATACCCGCCGAAGAGTTCATCGGCGCCCTCGCCGGACAGCGCGACCGTGGAATGCTGCCGAATCGCCTTGAACAGCAGATACAAGGACGTGTCCATGTCGGCGAGCCCCTGCGGCAGGTCGCGGGCACGGAGCACGGCGGCGCGTGTCGTGGGGTCGGACAACAGCTTCGCGTCGAGCACGATGTCCTTGTGCGCGGCGCCTATGTGGCCGGCTAGTTCCGCCGCGTAGTCGGCGTCGTCGACGAGAGCGGAGCCACGGGCGGCCGGATCCGGTCCGCCGCGTGAGAAGCCGACAGAGAAGCAGTTGAGAGGTTCCGCTCGGGTACGCAGTGCCTCCGCGGCGAACGTCGCCACTGAGCTCGAGTCCAGGCCGCCCGAAAGCAACGAGCACAGGGGAACGTCCGCGACGGTCTGGCCGGCGACCGCCGTACGCAGCAGATCACGCACACGGCTGACCGTGGTGTCCAGATCGTCGTCGTGCGGACGGGCCTCCAGCTTCCAGTAGGGCGTCTCGGTGATCTTCCCGCGGCTGACGTGGACGGTGTGCCCCGGACGCACCTGGAACATGCCCTCGAAGATCGCGTGTCCCGGGGTGTTGACCCACGTCATGAGCTCCCGCAGGCCGTCGGAGCTCAGCCGGGCCCGCGCCTCGGGGTGGGCCAGGATGGCCTTCGGCTCGGACCCGAAGAGCACGCCGTCCGCGGTCGGGTAGTAGTAGAGCGGCTTGATCCCCAGCCGGTCACGGACCAGAAGCAGCTTCTGGCTGCGCACGTCCCAGAGGGCGAAGGCGAACATACCGGTCAGGTGCCGGACGAAGTCATCACCCCATTCCAGGTAGGAACGGAGCACTACCTCGGTGTCGCTGCGGGTGTGAAAGCGGTGGCCGAGGGAGCGCAGACGATCCCTGAGCTGAGGGAAGTCATAGACCTCTCCGCTGTAGGAGATGACGGCCGCGACACGCCCTTCCTCCTCCACGACCATGGGCTGCGTGCCGCCGACCGGGTCGATGACGGCCAGTCGCCGATGGCCCAGGGCCACGTTGCCGCCGTACCAGATCCCTCCGGCGTCGGGTCCGCGGCAGGCCATGGTCTGTGTCATCGCCTCGACGGCGGGTTGCTGCGCGCCGGGGTCCCGCTCCCAGGCGACCCAGCCCGTGATTCCACACATATGTCCTCCAGCCTTCGCCTTTACGCGGGAAGCGCACCGAGCTGTCGGTGCAGCCCCAGCAGATCCATCTGGTCCCAGTGCTGGGCGAACAGGCCTTCCTCGACGAGGAAGATGTCGATGAGGCCGATGGAGAAACGGTTACCGGACGGCGGGATGTCCAGGATCGTGCCGACTTGCCGACCGCTGAAGGTCATGCGCGCGACGACTTTGTCTCCTTCGACGACGAGGTCGTCGAGAGTCAGCTTCAGATCCTCCACCGACGCCGCCCAGCGACGGACTGCCGCACGCATTCCCTCCACGCCGCGCTCGACCGCTGGATTGGGGTGGCGGTAATCCGGGTGCAGACAGTGATCCAGGTGCCGCGGGTCTCCTTCGTTGTAGGCCGCCAGAAAGTGGTCCATGAGTCGCAGCGCGCCTTCTCTGTCCACAGCTGATCGCCTTTCACATGATCGGTATCAGGGGTTCCGGTCGTCGGCGGCCGGCTCGGCGAGTTTCCGCAGACGAGGGGGATGCGCCGGGGCGACCTCGGCTCCCAGAGCCGTAGCGGCGATGAGGTCGCACGCGTCGGAGTTGCTGTAGGGATGCATGGTCCCGGCACGCACGTCCCGGTGCGCACGCTCGTACAGCGAGCCCGGACGCAAGGCCGGCGTGCCGATGATCCTGATCACGCGGTCGACGATCTCCACGGCGTTGTTGGTTCCGACGGTCTTGGCCAACAGGACTCGGGACATGCCTTGTTGGATGCTCATGGAATCCCACAGGGCGTTGCCCATGACCTCCCGTGTGGTCCGTTCGATGACCGCACGGGACGTCTCGATGAGGACCTCGCACTCGCTGATCGAGGACCGCACGTAGGCCCGCTCCTCCCAGCCGCGGCTCAGGACGTCCTGCACACACTGTTCGAAGGCGCCCACGGCGACCCCGAGATAGACGGCCGCGAACGTGGGCATGGCCCAGCCCCACACGGTCTGGAGGAGCGAACCGTCCAGTGAGCCGACGGGGAAGCTCGTCAGTACGTTCTCCTCGGGCACCATGACGTCGCGCAGTTCGATGTTCTCGCTGCGGGTGGCCCTGAGGGCGGAGGTGTGCCAGGTGCCCTCCACGACGCGGACGCCGGGGCTGTCGGCGGGAATGCGGAACACCAGGACCTGCGGGCCGTCCGGGTGTTCCCGGTACACCGCCATCGACGTCATGTGGGTCATGACGGCCGAGCCGGTGCCGAACGTCTTCTCCCCGGTGACCAGGTAACCGCCCTCGACCTTGCGGGCTTTGGCCCCGGTGCTCCGGACGAGCGCGTGCCCTGGCTCCGCGGTGGCGCCCATGAGGATCACCCGTCCGTCGGCGATGTCGGCGAGCATCCGCCGGGCGCGCTCGTCACCCGTGGTCCGCCACACCCTCGCCATCTGACCGGCCATCGACAGGTGCATGTTCACGGTGAGTGCCGTGGAAGCGCATCCTGTGGCCAGTCGCTCCTGGGTCGCGGCCATGTCGCCGAGGTCGCCGCCCAGCCCGCCGAGTTCCCGGGGGACGGTCAGTCTCAGGTAGCCGGCCTCCCGGAGCTCGTTGATGTTCAGGTGGGGGAACTCGGCGTTCCTGTCGTACTCCGCGGCCCGCTCCCGGAAGGCCGCCGCCAGGTCCTCCGCCATCGCGACGAGGCGCCCGCGCGCGGGCTGTGTGATGAGAGGTCGCATAAAGACTCCAGCTCTAGGAGGTGATCACGCAGCCGCGGTCGCGTTCACGAGGTCGGCGCGGACCAGCCATGTGCGGGCGGCTCCGGAGACGCCGCGCGGGGGCGTCCGGGGAACCAGCCGGCCCGTGGCCTCGGCCAGATCACATGGCTCACGTACGACGGCGTGCCATCCCCGGTGGGCAAGCCAGGTTTCCGGGTCGGCCACACCGGAGCGCCACGGGCGGCCCTCGTCGCGCATCTGCTGGAGCCACTCCCGCATCCACGGTGCGCGGTACAGATCGGTGTTCACCTGCTCCAGGCACAGGACGCTGCCGGGTGAGGACAGCTCCGTCACCTGCCCGACCACCGCGTCCACCTGGTCCTCGGTCAGGTAGTAGAGGACTCCTTCGGCCAACCACACAGTGGGAAGCTCACTGCGGAATCCCGCGTCCAAGAGCGCGGACGGCCAGTCGGCCGTGAGGTCGGCAGGGACCGCGACGCGGCTGCACCGATCGGTGGCCAGGCCACAGGAGGCCAGGAACCCGGCCTTCTCCTCGACCGCCTCGGGCAGATCCACCTCATAGAGGGTGACGCCCTCCGGCCACGGCAGCCGGAACGCTCGGCCGTCCATGCCGGCCGCCAGTACGACGACCTGCCGATGCCCGCTCTCGGACACGGCACGCATCAGGCAGTCGTCGAAGAACTTGGTCCGCACCGCGAGGGTGTCGAAGCGTGAACTCGGCGCGGACCGCAGTTCGGTGTACAGATCCGGTGCCGTGCGACGGATGAATTCCACCGCGAGCGGATCATCGAACAGGCGATCGGGCCGGAATGATTCGGCTGCTCTGGCGCAGGCGATCCAGTGGGCGGTCTCGGTCAGACTCGACATCGTGCTCTTCTCGGGTGAGCCGGGCGGTGGGATGTCTGGCGAGGGCCGTCACCGGCCTGTGGTCGTCTCATGGCCCTCGGTCCCGTCCCCGCTTCCCGTGGCGCGGGTCAGGCCGCGGCGGAGCGACTCGTGGAGGATCTGCGTCTGGTTGTGACGCACCTGGTTCCAGTAGGCGTCACCCCCCGCGTTCTTGGTCCGCAGCACGACGCCGATGAAGGCCTTTCCCTCGGCGACGATGAAGGACATCCGGTGCTCGAGGAAGGTGTCGGCGTCGCCCAGGAGGACTTCGCGCTCGCTCGACTCGAACACCTCGTAGGGGCCCAGACGCCCCCCGACCTCGGGCAGGGGCTGTTCCCGCGTGCTGCGCATGGTGTTGGGCTTGACTCCGAAAGGCCGAAAGAGCAGGCCCTGGAACCATGTCCATACGTCGACCAGCCAGAACGCCCGTTCAGGGGTCAGGCTGGGGCGGTCCATGGTCAGGCGGGCGAGCTCTCTGGCGTCGACCTTCTGTTCACCCGGTATAGGAGCTGCCGCTGCCTCGGCGTGTTTGTACTCACCGCTGTCGCGGAAACGGGCGAGGGCAGAATCGTCCGGAATTAAACAGCTGGCTATCTGCATCCAGATCCCCCATGTGTGGCTTCATCGGCCGTGCGAATGCAATGCGCCAGCGTATTCCGCGGCACATTGAACCGATGCCTCTGTGTCGCGAACCTACCCGTGATCCAGTGGGTGATGCGAATTAACGCAAATGCGCGATGTGGCGTGCGTCACATGGTGGAGTGGCGAGAACTTGATGCGATGTGTCTGGAATCGAGCCCTTGTCGGCCCGATGACGTCATGCTTATGGTCGGCGGCAGCCGGGTGACAGAAGTCCCGGGGGCCGGCTGACAATTCCTAGGGCCGGCCTGTCTGTATGCGGCTGCGATGGACGCGACCGCAATTCATGAAAGGTGGTCGGTAATGAGTAATGCCTCCATCGGTCAGGAGATCGGCGTCGAGGGCCTGACGGGCCTGGACGTCGACGCTCTGGAGATCAGCGACTACGTGGACGAGACGCTGCTCGACGGCGAGGACCTCACGGTGACGATGATCGCCTCCGCCTCGTGCACCACCTGCATCTGCACGTGCAGCTGCAGCTCCTGAGTTAGTCGCCGGCGCGGCGTCTGAGAGCCCGCCGCCCTCGGGCCTGCCCGCGCCAATCGAGCAGGCCCGAGGGGTAACCGCGGCCGACTGGTCGGCCGGTCTGTGTGCGGCCGCGCTGGACACGGCCGCGTTTCATGAGGGGTGGTCGGTATGAGTAATGCCTCCATCGGTCAGGATATCGGCGTCGAGGGCCTGACGGGCCTGGACGTCGACGCTCTGGAGATCAGCGACTACATGGACGAGGCGCTGCTCGACAGCGAGGACCTGACCGTGACGCTGGTCAGCTCCGTCTCGTGCACCACCTGCATCTGCTCCTGTAGCTGCAGTTCCTGATCCAGTATCAGACGCGGGCCTCCAGCCCCGCTGCCTCGGACCTGTCCGTGATGATCGGGCAGGCCCGAGGGCGAGCCCGGACGGCTTCGGCCGATATGGCGGCCGGCATTCGGATGAGACGTCGGCCTGGTGTGCGCCGGGGAGCAGCCGTTCCGGTGCCAGGTGGCTCGACTGGATTTTTTACCGTGCTGCTTCCGGCGAAAGAAAGCTGCTATCACGTGCGACCTGTAATCCTGGTGCACGGTCTGATGGGAACAGAAGATGCCCATTTCGGCGGGTGTCGGCGTTGGTGGACACATTCCGTCACCGAAATGCGACTTCCTGGCCACGGAATCGAGGGCGGAGTCCCGTCACACCCCGCCGCCGCGGCGATAGACCGTCTCCGAGAAGCGATCAATGAACAGCCGGAGCCCCCGGTAGTAGTGGGACTTTCCTACCTCGGGGCGGCCGTGGCGTTCCGTGCGGCGGAGAACGCTCCGACCAGGGTGGCCGGAGTCGTCATGTCGGGCTATTCGTTTCTGGTGGCCCCCGACGTACTGAACCGCTGGCTGACGGGCTTCACCAGGATGGCGGCCCGTCAGCAACGCGCTCGGGACCATTTTGTGCAGCTGCACGGAAAGAAGTGGGAGAAGTTGCTCACCGCGACCTTCGACGAGATTGCCGACGGGTGCCTTCGCCTGCCCGGGGCGGATGAACTCAAGCGGTTCGAGGCCCCTGTCCAACTCGTCAACGGGGCGCTGTTGCAGAACGAGCGCAACGCGATCGGTCCAGCGGCGGCCTCCGGTGCGGACGTCGCCGTCGTGGCCGGCGCGGGACACGTCGTACCGGTGGACGCGCCGCGAGTCTTCGCCGCCACCGTCGAGGAGTTCGCCGACCGCATCGACGCCGGACACACCGCCTTCCACGAGCGGCGGCGGGCCGCCGACCGGGCAGCGCAGACCGAAATCTCCGCCGGAGAAGGCGAGGAAGCCGAGGAAACGACCCATGTCTAGGCAGGGGATCGAGATCGCCGGTTACGGCGTCGTGCGGATCTGCTCACAGCCGGTCGACGCGGTGACCAGGCTCTCCTCGCGGAAGGTCGCCCGACTCTGCGACGAACTGAGGGAGCTGCGGCGTGACTGGCGGGACCGGGCGCCGCGGGTGGCGGAGGAGATCACTTCGCTGGTCCCGCTCCTGGACGACCGCGACCAGCGCCGCGCGGCACTCGCGCTCAGGCGACGCCTGCACCGCGCGTCGGACGTCACGCCAGCCGACCTCGACGTTCTTCGTCACCCCGGTGGTGGCGAGACGGCCGGCGCCAGGGAACTGAGGGAACTGGCCGCTCGGCGCGAGGACCTGAGTTCCCGCTTGGAGATCGAGTACGAGGCGGCCCTGGGCGCGGAGCAGCGGCTGCTCGCCTCGGCGGCACTCGACGAGCCCCTGCGCGCGGGGGCTCAGTTGAGCGCGGACGGTCTGCTGCACAACATGGACCGCTACGTCGCTGCGGTCGCCGAGGGCACCGCGCACAGCAAGCGGGACCGCATGACCGAGTCCACATTGATCAACTTGCTGACCCGCAGCGCCCTCAAGCCGTCCCCCTTCGGGCAGCTGGTCCGCACGCAACCGATTCTCGTCCGCGACGAGGAGCCGACCCCGGCAGGCTGCTCGGCGCCCGCCGCGGGGACGCGGGCCTCGGTGTGCCGGCTTCCTCGTCAGCTCGTGAGCTGGGTGGAGCGCTGCCTCGCCGGACATCCCGGGCTTCGCGCCGCGGCGACACTGCGCCGGGCACCGGTCGTGGCCACGTCGCCCGAAGGCGTCGTCTTCCTCGTCCGCGGCCGTGACGGAACCCACGACCCCGCGAGCAAGGAGCGGTTCGTCCGCATCCCGCCCAGTCCGGTGGTGAGGGAACTCCTCGCGCTGTCGGCGGATGCCCCGGTGCCCGAGCGGGAGCTGCGAACCAGATGCGCATCGCTTCCCGGCACGGAGCCGGAAACCACGCAAGGGGACATCGACTCGTTGATCGAGCAGGGCGTCCTCGCCCGCGACCTCGGCGTGGGAGAACAGAACCCGCACCCGATCGCGCGACTGGTCGAGTTGCTTCCCGAGGATTTCGAAGCCGGCTTGCGTGAGTGCGTGGTCGGCATGGCCGCCGCCGAGTCCGCGTTCGCGAGCGCCGACATCGACCGGCGGCAGGACCTGATCGCCCGGATAAAGCGGTGCGTCACCGATTTCGCCGAGCGGTGCGGCGTGGACACACCACCGATCGAGGCCGCGAGAACGCTCGTCTACGAGGACAGCGTGGTGGTCGGCCCACGCGTCGAGGACTCCGGCCGCTGGCAACGGCACCTTCCCGCCTTGTCCGACTGGCACCGTCTGATGCCGGTCTTCGATGACGGTGCCCACGTCCGAGCGATCGTCGCCGACGTGGTCAGGGCCCGGTTCGGACCGGGCCCGCATCGGCTCCTCTCCCTTTTCGCGGCGCTGTCCTCGCCCAGGCTCCAGCCACTGCTCTCGCAGCGGCTGACCGACCTCTCCGCCCCGATGCCGACGCGACTGCGCAACCTACAGGACTCGGTGTTCGAGCTGGCAGGCCCTGACGACGGCGTGGAAACGGTCATCGATCCGCGGCGGGCCGCCGAGATCGCCGAGAACCTTCCGTCCTGGGTACCCCGGTGGTCAAGAGCCAGCTGGCACGTCCAGCATCACGGGTCCCCCGAAGCCGGACTGCTCGTCGTCAACGCAGGCGCCATCGGCTTCGGACGTGCCGTGTCACGGTTCCTGCCCGCCTACTCGGCAGCCGGGGACCAGGGATTCGACGACCTGGTCAGGGCGGAGATCGCCCGGGCCGACCTCGAATCCGCGCCCCTCACCGACGTTTCAGCCGTCTTCGGCATCAACGCGAATGTGCACCCTCCGCTGCTGGGCCGTCACCTCCGTTACCCCTGTTCCACCCCCCAGGAGTGGGGCGGGGACACCGGCGTTTCCATCGAGGAGTGCTGGGCCCGGTTCGACGAGGACTCCGGCCGACTGCTGCTCAGCCACGGCAAGGACGGTCCCCCTCTGCGGCTGGTGATGCTGAACTTCCTGCTCAACGACCTTGCCCCCCGCTTCTACCAGTTCCTCAACTTCTTCAGCTCCGGCAGCCAGGCCAACTTCGCCTGGTGGGACCGGGTCGACCAGCGCCGTGGCATCCGGGACAAGGTCCGCCGGTATCCGCGCGTCCGTTCCGGGAGCCTGGTCCTGGCCCGCCGGACCTGGAAGGTTCCCGCGGACGGGCTCCCGGACACCGCCGGCCTGAACGGTGTCTCCCTCTTCGACGAGGTGCGGCGATGGCGGGAGTCCCTGGGCCTGCCCGAGCGTGTCTTCTACCGCTGCTTCACGGTCCCCGACCCGCTCGTGCCGGTGTCGGAAGAGGCGCAGCACAGTTGGGCCAGGACGCTCGCGCGGTTCCCGACCTCGGCCGAACGCAAGCCCACCTTCCTGGACTTCACCAGCATCACGAGCGTGCGCGCCTGGCAGAGGGCACTGCGCCGGTGCCAGGGAGACATGACCTTCCAGGAGTGCCTGCCGGCCGTGTGCGAGGAGGGCGCGGAGGGGTGGGGCGACGGGCTCACCGAGGAGTTCGTCATCGAGACAACGGAGGGGCACAGTGAGCGCGACCGCTGAGAACTCCTGGCTGTCCTGTCACGTCTTCCACCACGGGGACACCGACCCGTTGCTGACGGACCTCCTCCTCCCCATGGCCGACGACCTGCGCCGTGAGGGACGCCTGCTGCGCCACTTCTATCTGCGCCACTGGGAACGTGGCCCGCACGTCCGGCTCCGGCTACAGGTGCCGTCGGACCAGCGGGACATCGTCCGGGCCGAGGCGGAACGCAGGATCGTCGACTACCTGGAGCGGCACCCCGGCCCTGGTGACACCGACCCGGTGAGGCTGCGGCAGGCGCTGCGCCGCCTCAGTGAGCTGGAGCACGGCGACGTCTCCGACAGCCGGTTGCAGACCCCGGAACCGCCGAACTCGGTGCGATGGTTCGCATACCGGCCCGAGCTGGACAAGTACGGAGGGGCGGAAGGCATCGCCATCGCGGAGGACGTCTTCCACGCGAGCTCGCTGCTGACCGGGCAGGTACTCCGGCTGGTCGGCAACGACCGGGCGCGTCTGGGAGTGTCGCTGCAACTGCTGCTCCTGGCCTCGCGGGCTCTGGGTCTCGGCCGGGACGACCGCGTCCTCTTCCTGCGCACCTACCACGAGCGATGGGCCGCGTACGTCTCCGACGAGCGCCTGCTGGCCGCCTGGGACCAGCAGTACGCGTTGCAGCGGGAGTCCTACGCAGCTCTGATCGACGGCCTCGACGCCGGAGAACCCATAGGCAAGGGACTGGGCGAGCGGTGGGAGCGAACGATCGCAGACGCCCTTGAGCGGCTGCGTCCGCTCATTGAGGCAGGACGGGTGTGGCCGGCGGAGGTCGATCGCTCCGCGCCCTCCGTGGTGGCGCTCGCGGCCCTCGTCAGCCAGTACCTGCACACAACAAACAACCGGATGAACGTCCGCCCGCAGGGCGAATGCTTCGTCGCCTACCTGGCCTACCGGGCGGCGACCGAGCAGGCACCGAGCCAACCCCGCCCCGCGCCGACGGCACACGACAGGGATGAGCGTCATGTCCACCAGTGAACAAAAGGATCTCACCGTCAGCGTCCCGTGGTCTGTGCAGGAGGACCTTCTCCTTGACGTGGCCGCGCCCACACTCGAGTCCTCCGTGGAACTCGGTGAGACGAAGTCGTGGTTCTACCTACGGGAGAACCACGGAGGCCGACCGTTCCTGCGGCTGCGTTTCAGGACCGGGAGTCCCTCAGTCGAACGCCGCCTGAAGTCCCGCATCATGGAGCACATCGGGTCCCTCGACGACGGTGACGTGTTCGAGTACCAGCCCTACAACCACGAGCACGACTGGCTGGGCGGTACCGCCGGGCTGGGGCTGGCCGAGGCGTTCTGGACCGAGACGACGCCGCTGGCCCTTCAGACCCTTCGCTCCACTCGCGGCCATCGTGCCCTCCGCCTCGCCGTGGCCTTCGACTTCCTGGTGTGCAGCGGTGTGCTGCTCGCTCCCCGCCTGCCCGACCCCATCGCCAAGTTCGGCTTCAAGGCGGGCTACCTCTCGTACCTCGCGACGTTCGAGGGGTACATGCTGCTGATCCGGGACCCGGAGGGCACCCGGGCCAAGCACGCCCAGCGGTACGAGCAGAACAAACACCTGCTCAGGCCCCGCCTGCGCGAACTGGTCGAGGCCATGCGAGACCCCGAGGGCGACCTGGCCGACGTCTCCGAGTTGGCGCGCGAGTGGACATTACGGCTGCGGAGCTACTACCCCGCCATCCAGGAGGGGTTCGACAAGGGCCGCTTCTACCTCTACGCCACACCCCGGAAGTCCGAAACGGCCAAGCTCATGCCCTCGCCCGACGGTCTCTATCGCAGGCCGAAGGTGGAGTGGCTCGCGGACCTTCCGGAACCGCCGGTGGCCGGAATCCACCGGGCGATCGCCGACAACAAGTTCTACCAGGGCATGATCCGTGAGGACCGCAGGTTCCTGGCATCCCGGCTGGCTCAGGCCTACACCAACTGGCACCTCTACCGGCTGGGCTTCCTGCTCGCTGACCGCTACACGCTCTACTACCTGATCTCGTGTGCCTTCGAGGAGGAGTTCGACCTCGACGCGGCCGAGATGATCAGGTCGGTGCGGCCCGAAGCCGAGGTCGCGGGATGACGGCGGCCGATACCGACGTACCACTGTCACCGAGCGGTTCGCCCGAGCACGGACCGTTCGACGCGGCGGGCGTGGACGGCTTCGTCCGCAGGCTCCGCGGCGCCTACGAGGAGGTCCACCCGAGGCACTGGCAGATCGACTGGAAGAACATCCCCAGCCCGTTCCGCTGGTACGTCGACGTGCCCCGGACGGACCTGCCGACGGTGTCGCGGGCCGCCGCGGCCGGTGACACGGCCACGGCGGCGTTCGCCGCGGCCGGGCCCGGCACGCGCATCGGAATGCTGCTCCAGGCCGGCTACGGCCTGACCGGTGTGCGCTGGTACCCCGAGGGCATCGCCAAGAGCAGCCCCGAGGAGCCCACCCCGGTCCACCGCAACCCCCACTACCAGCTCCGCCGCGCCATGCCTTCGGGAGGAGTGACCTACCCCGCCGAGTGCTACCTGGCCACCACGGGCGCGGACGGTCTGGACGCCGGGATCTACCACTACGACGCGGTGCGCCACGCACTGGCCGTGCTGTCACCCGGACGGCCCGCAGCGGAGCTGACGCCTCCCGAGGGGAGCGTCCGCATCGTCCTCACCCAGCCGCTGTGGAAGAACTACTTCAAGTACGGCGACTTCTCCTACCGGCTCGGCGCGATGGACACCGGGGCGGTCGTCGGCCAGTTCGAACTCGCCGCCCGCTCCTGGAATCTCGGCTGTCGCGTGACGTTCGGCGTGGACGAGCGGCGCGTACTGGACCGACTGGGGCTCGATCCCGAGGCAGAGGCCGCTCCCGCCGTGCTCGACATCGCCCTGGGGCAGGCTGCCGTGGCAGAGCCCGCCGCCGACCGCGAGGCGCCCCGGGTCGGACGGCTCCGCTGGCTCGGCGCGGCCGCGCCGCCCGGACGTGCCACCGGCACCTCCCGCATGCACGCCGCCTGCCTTGCGGCCGCACGCCCCGGTCGGCCGGTGGACCTGCCGTGCGACGGGCTGGAGGATCTGGCCGACCGTGTGGACGCGGAGCTGCCCGCCGTGTCCGCCCGCCCGTTGTCGGTGGCCGACTCCTGGGCTCGTTCCGCCCTCGGTGAGCAGCTCCGGGGCTCGCCGATGCCCGCTGAGGCCCTGGCGCACTGGCTGGCCGCGGTGCTCGACCCGGTGGACTGCGACGTGACCGGGAGCGGCAACGGTCTGGCGGACCCACGCTGTCTGCTGATCATCCGTTCCGTACCGGGGGTGCCCCCGGGCGTCTACCTGCCGCACCGGGACGGACGCCGGCTGGCCCGTCTCGCCGGCGGTGATTTCGGACCGCTGGTCCAGCGGAGCATGTTCGCGAACTACATGAACGTCGGGCAGGCCCCGCTGATCGCCGTCATGGTCGGTTCCGCCGAGCCGCACCGCGGTGCCAGCGGTCCGGTGGGATACCGAACGCAGCACCTGCTGGCGGGTGTTCTCGCCCAGCGACTGGCCGTGTGCGCGGCCCGCGACGGCATGTCCGCCCACCCGGTGCTGGGCTTCGTCAGCGGCCTGCTCGACGAAGCGTTCGGGCTGAGGTCCCGACGCCTGACGTCCCTGCTGCTGGTTCCCGTGGGTGGCTATCGCCGGGGCCTCTATATGGAGAACAGTCTGAGTCCGCTCGCCACGCCGGCGGGCAACGGGGGTGGAACATGACCGGCACACTGCTGCGCCTGCGCGCCGACGCCTACTACGTACCGGTGCCGAACGGGGTGTGGATCCGTACGACGGACGGCTCGTTCACCCTGAGCGGTGGGACGGTCGCGACCTGGGTGGAGAAACTGGCCCCTCTGCTGGACCGCGGTGTCGTCCCCGACGAGCTCCTCGGCGCTCTCAAACCGGAGCAGGCCGACTACGTGGGCAGGCTCCTGCGGACACTGGAGCAGCGGAAGGTCCTTCGGCGGGAGCAGGCCGTCGACTCGCCGCCGGCCCGGCTCTTCCCGCAACTGGCCGAGTACCTGCGACACTTCGCTCCCGACCCCGCGGCGGGCTTCGACCGCGTCCGGCGGTACCCGCTGGCCGTGACGGGCCCCGCCGGCCGGGTGGCACCGCTGGTCACGGTACTCATGGAGACCGGCTTCGGCGACATCATGCTGCTGGACGCGGCCCCGGACACGGAACTGCGGGAGCTCGCGGAGGATTTCGCCCGCGAAGGTGTGCCGGTGCGCCTTTCCGGCCCGGACGCCGAGATCGCAGGGCGCACCCTGATCGGTGTGTTCCCCCCGGGCGCGGAGGACGAGGCCTGGCGGTTCCTGGACCGGGCCGACGCCCTCGGCAGCGGTGCGTGGGCGGCACTGGTCCGCGGCCAGGCGATGCTCCTCAAGGGGCAGGTGCCCGGGTCGGGCAGCGCATGCGTGCGGTGTGCCTGGCGGCGCCTCGCCCACCAGGCCGTTGAACTGCCCCGCTCCGACGGGCTCGGGCATGTGCCGGCGTCGATGGCGGCGACCGTGATCGCACACGAGCTCTTCCGGTACGTCGCCCAGGGCGACGCCGCTGTGCTGCACGAGGGCGTCGTAGTGGATCTGACCCGGCTCAGCATCTGGCGCACGGCCGTCGACCCCGATCCCCAGTGCCCCGCGCACGCGGCACACGCCGGCCCGGCGGCCCTCTCGACCACCGCACCGGTTGGCGGGCGGGCCGGGTTCCCCGAGTCGGTCTTCGGCGCCCGGTGCTTCGGCCCGCTGTTCTCCTGCGCTCCCGAACAGCTCGCGCAATTCCCTCTCACGGCACTGCGCGTCAGGCTCAACCCTCCGGGACGCACCGAGCCGGCAGGCTCGGCCGACGGTCCCGTCGTCGTGGCGGAATCGGTGACCGACGCCCGGGCCGAGGCAGCCCTGACCGCTGTCGAGGCGACACTTCCCGCAGAGGGCGACGCCGTCGTGGGCGTGGGCCGGGACAGCGGCGAAGCGCTGGCCCGAGCCCTGCTCCGCTGGGCGGACACGGCACTGGACGACGCGTGTGCCGAACGCCGGGCAGGGCCGCTGCGCTCCGAGCGCGCGGCCAAGCTGGCCGACCTGGCCGGAGCGGACGTCGACGTGAGCACGGAACGCCATCCGAGCGGACTGTGGCGGACTGTGCTCAACGGCACAGTCGTACGGACGGGTCTTGATCCCGAACAGGCGGAGGAGCGCGCCCTGCTGGCCGCGCTGGCGCTGGAGCAACTCGGAACGGTGGACGACTCGGAGGTCGCACCGGCGTGGCCGGGGACGATCCCGGCGGTCGACCGGGCCGGCGAGATCGCGTCCGCCCTCGGCCTGGCCTGGCACGACGCCGTCCTGCCGCCGTTGGTCGCCGCCGACCTGGCGGGGATCGTCCTCGGGCCGGGATCCGCCGCATGAGGGAAACGCTGACACCGAGCCGCAAGGAGCCCTCCCTCTCCGCCGGCCTCGCGGCGCAGCTGCGGCGTCTGGTCGGTGACGTCGTGGACGTCCGCACCGCGGCCGGTCTGCGGGAGCCCGGGGACGCGCGCCCGGTCGTCGTGGTGAACCCGGACTGGGACGCCGATGTCTCGCACCTCCCCGTGGCCGACAGGGTGATCCTGCCGGTGTACGGGCTCCGGGGCCGAGTCGTCGTCGGCCCGGTGATGCGCCCCGGTCAGCCGGGATGCCCGCACTGCCTGGCGCTGCGCGTACGAGCGGCGGACGGGCCGGAAGGCGTTCCCGTGAGCGAGGTGGGAGCCCTGCGCCGCCTGTCGGTGAGGCCGGGCCGCTGGTTGTCGCCCGGAGCCGGGCACCTCGTGGCCGCCGTCCTGCGTGCCGAGGCGGAGAGAGTCGCCGGCGGTTCCCCGCCACGCGCCGTCGAGGCCGCCTTCGCGATCGGGCCCTCGCGGTTGAGCGGTGACTGGCATCCGGCTCTGCCGCACACGTTGTGCACCGCGCCGCACTGCCTGGCTTCTCGCCGCCCGATCCCTCCGCCCCTTCCCGACCTGTCCCGGCCTCTGCCCGCGACCGGCACCGGCTCGGCGCGGCGTTACCCCGCCGCCCGGTACACCGAACGTCTGGAGCGGGAGTACCTCGACCCCTGGTCAGGGATCACCCGGTCCGCCGCTGTCGGCGACGGGGCCGCCCTCCCTTCCACTCAGGTGGGCGTGCCCACCGTCTGGGGGTTCGACGAGATCGCGATCGGACGTGCCGAGGACTACGCGGGAGCACGGCCCGCCGCGGTTCTCGAAGGCCTGGAACGCTACGCCGGGTGGCACTGCGGCGGCCGCGACCCTGTCCGCTTCTCCGCCTTCGCCGAGCTCGACGACGCGGTCGACCCGCGCAGCCTGCTCCTGCACCCCGACGAGGCCTACCGGCAGCCCGGATTCGAGTACACCCCGTTCAGTCCGAACACCCCGACGGGGTGGGCGGAAACATACTCCGTGCTCACAGGGCGGCGCGCGCTGATGCCGTTCCACGTCGCCTACTACGGGGCCGCCAAACGCCCGGACACCGGCCCGAGGTTCGTCTACGAGAACTCCAACGGCTGCGCACTGGGGTCGGGTCCGGAAGAGGCCCTTCTGGCGGCCATGCTGGAAGTGGCCGAGCGCGACGCTTTCCTGTGCGCGTGGTATTCGGGGACGTCACTTCCAGAGATCGACCTGGGTGACATGACGGGCACGGTCGCCAGGGCCGTGCGGACGGTGCGTCACCGCACCGGGCGCGACCTTCGGGCTTTCCGGGCGGTCGGCGCGTTCGACGTCCCCGTGGCCGTGCTCGTGTCGACCTCCGAGGACCCGGCCCTGCCTGCGACTCTGGTCACGGCAGGCTCGGGACTCACCGTGGAGAAGGCGCTGCTCGGGGCCGTTCACGAGATGGCGGCCGCCGCGCCCGCGATCACCGTCGCGTACCAGCGCCGCCGTCCCGAGCTGGAGCGAGCACTGGACGACCCGTACCTCGTGCGGCACATGGAGGACCACGCCCTCGTCGCGGCCCTGCCACAGGCCCGGCCGTGGTTCTCCTTCCTCCTGGACGGGCCGCAGCCGGACCCTTCGCCCGCCCCGGCCTGCCATGAGCCGGTCGGCGACATCGCAGCCGACCTCACCGCGATGCTCGCCGCCGCCCGGCGCGACGGGCAGGAGGTCTTCGTCGCCGACCACACCACCAGCGAACTGCACCGGCTGGGCTTGCGCTGCGTCAAGGCGATCGTGCCCGGCACGGTGCCGATGACGTTCGGCTACCGGCATCGACGTCTGCCACCGCCCGAGACCCTCAACGCGTTCCGGGCCAGGAACGGCGTCAGCCAACACGTGTTCTCCTCCGAGGAGGTACGGCATGAGCCGCACCCATTCCCCTGACACGGCAGCCTCTCCCACCGCCTCGGTCGATCCGGACGGGCTGAGTCCGCTGCCCAACGGCCTGGGGTGGACGGTCAGCAGCCGAGCCCTGGCGGTTCGGCTGCTCAGCGACCAGCGGATGGGCGTCCTGGAACCGCAGCCGGTCATGGCCCATCTCCGCACGACACTGCCCGACGAGGTGCACCCACTCGTCGACGACCTCACATCGTTCGCCGAACGCGTCATGCTCCAGACGGGGCACGACCGGCACGCAGTGCTCCGCAAGGCGTTCGGCGGCTTCTTCGACGCGGACGCGGTCGGAGCCCTGGCACCGCTCATACGGGCGGACGCCGAACACATCCTGCGTCCGTTCGCGGCGGCCGGGGGCGGAGAGTTCATGACCTCCGTGGCGTTCCCGTACGCGGTGCGCGCCGGGGCACGGCTCATCGGCCTCACGGACGAGGACTACCGGCGGCTGCACAAGCTGAGCCAGCAGGTCGCTCTGGTGGCTTACGCCGCCCGGCTCGACGACTCCGCCGAGGCGGTTCGCGCGGGCCACACCTCGCTGGCCCGCGTCCGCGAGATCATCGCGGCCGCCCGTGCGGTCGCCCCTCCCGCCTCGGTGCTCGGCGCGTGGACCGCCGGGAGGATAGACCTGCCGGACGAGGACATCGAGGCCAACGCGGTGATGCTGGTACAGGCATCACTGGAAACGGTCGCCGGCATGCTCGGGAACACGGCTGTGCGGATCCTCGGCACGCCCGGGGCACTCGCCGACCAGGAGCGCCGGGAGAGTCTGCTCGACGACGCCCTCCGTGCGGAGCCCCCGCTCAAGACCCTGGAGCGCGTGGTCCGGGAGCCGTTCGACATCGACGGTCACGAGTTCCGTCGCGGGCAGGTCGTCTCGGTCAGAGTCGCGGAAGCCAACCGGCTGGACGACCAGGAGGTGGCCGGCCGCGCCCTGTTCTCCTTCGGGTGGGGCGCGTACCGCTGCCTGGGCGCCCGGCTGGCCCGCCGGCAGGCGATGGAGCTCTTCCAGACGCTCCACCACATCGCGCCGGACGCCGCTCTGGCCGACGAGAAGACCGAACGGGTCCGGCACATCAGATTCGACATGCCGCGGCGGCTCCCGGTGGTGTGCTCCCCCTCGCGGGCCGATGGCCGGTTGCTCACCCGTGTTCTCACCGAGGCGATCGAAGAGCAGGACATCGACCGGCCGCTGACCTCGCTGGAGCACGAGATCGCCTTCGTCGTGCTCCAGGAGAACGGAATCACCGTCCCCGAGGAACTGCGGGGCCCGACGACGATCAGGGAGTGGGTGACATGGGCGGTCTCGGCGCGTGGCTGAAGCAGGCCGAGCCCCTCCTGCGCGGCTCCCGTGCCGGAGTGGTGACCGAGCGAGGACGCTTCTCCTGGTCCTCGCTGCTGGACAGGGCCGAGCGTCTCGCGGCCGACCTCCCCGACGCGCCGCACGGCTGGGTCGTCCCCGCGGACGGCGGCGAACGATCGATCGTGGGGCTGCTCGCGCTCGGTCTGACGACCCCCTCCCCGCGCTGGGTACTGGGCGACCCCGCCGTCTGGTCCGCTGCCGGGACCGGAGCCGCGGGCGCCGGGGAACTGCTCATGGCCGGACCGCACGCCGCGCCACCCACCGGTGTCGACGGCCCCACCTACGCGACTGCCTCCTCGGGCACCACCGGCCGACCGAAACTCCTCTTCGGCCGGCCCCACTCGGTGGCACCGGCGGTGGAGCTGTACACCGACGGCATGCCGGAGTACGCCTCGGCCGAGGTGTTCGCCACGTGTTCCGCGATCGATTTCGCCGCCGCCTTCTACATGGTGGTCGCCCCGGCCATGATGCTCGGCCGCGACCTGGTCCTGTTCCGGCCGAGCTCATGGCAGACGGCGATCCCGGAACTGGCCGGGCGGCCGGCGGTGTGCCTGGCGCCGCCGGCCGTCGCCGTGCTGGGATCCCGGTCGGCAGCGGCACGCCGCGCTTTCCACGGCACCTGGTTCGTACCGGCAGGTGGTGGCCTCACCCCTGACAGAGCGGAACGCATCAGCGCGGGATTCCCCGGCTGCCGTTTCCTGACCATGCTCGGCTCCACCGAGACAGGCCTCCTCACCGTTGACCGCGAAGTGCGTGACGACGGCCACGTCGGCTCGCCGCTGCCCGGCAAACCGGTGTGGTTGGAGGACGTCGGTCAGGACGGGGTCGGCACTCTCTGGACGAGGGGGCCCGACACCCGGTTCGCCGTGACCGGGGGACAGCTGGCGGCCCGGCAGGACGGCGCCGTGAGCACCGGTGACCTGGCCCATCCGGCCGGAGGGGGAGGCTTCGTCCTGGACGGCCGCAAGGACGACCTCGTCAAGGTCGACGGTGTGAGCGTCTATCCACGGCAGATCACAGCAGCGGTCCGTGCGCTGGCCGGCGTCGTGGACGCCCAGGTCTCGGTCGAACGCTCCGGGAGCGCCGACCGTGTGACCGTGATCGCGGTGGGTGATGTCACCGAGGCGCAGGTCCGCGACGCCTGCCGACGCCTCCCCATACCCGTGACACCGCACCGGGTCGTCTGCCGGCACGCCGACTCGGCCGCCTATGACGCACGTGGCAAGGTGCTTCGCTGAGAAAGAGCGTGATGGTATGTCGACACGATCCGCCCGAGCGGCAGTCACCGAGGCGTTGCTGAAATGCCCGGCTCCCCTGTACGAACGCATGCACCGCCAAGGGCCCCTGATCTGGAGCCGACCGGACCAGACCTGGGTGGTCACGGGCTACGAACTCGCGCGCCTCGTACTGCGCGACCCGCGCTTCCACCTGCCCGGCCCACCGCCGCAGTCGGAGTGGTCGGAGAGCGGCAGTCACGGCGGCTTCTTCCAGAGCATGCTGCTGGCCTCCGAGGGAGACCGGCACACCCGACTGCGCCGGTTCCTCGGCCGGCTCCTGACCCCCCGGGCCGTCCGGGCGCAGACCCTTCGGGTCGAGGCCGCTGTGACAGCGCTTCTGGACGGCCTGGAACGGCGTACGGCCGTCGACGGCGTCGCCGAGATCAGTGCCCGACTGCCGGTCACCGTGATCGGAGACCTGGTCGGCATCCCCGCGGGCGACCGGAGTGAGCTCAGTGAGATCTGCCGGGAGATCAGCAGGGGAGGCGGCGTTGCGTCGGGCCGGCCGTCCGGAGAGGACGTCGGTACGGCGCTGACGCGTGTCGACGAGCTCGGCCGGCGTGTGAAGCGGTGGATGGACACACCGGAGCACCTCATACCCGACTCCTTGCTGGCACTCGCCGTCGAGGCGAAGGACACGACGGAAGCCCTGTCCGAGACCGAGATCGTCGCCAATGTGTTCAGCCTCTACATCGCCGGCCACGACACCTCCCGCAACATGCTCAGCGGCCTGCTGATGCGCCTGGCCACGCATCCTGAGCTGCTGGACGGCCTGTCCGCCGGCGCCATCGACACCTCAGCCGAGGTCGACCGGCTCCTGCTGGCGGAATCACCCCTCACGTTCACCGTCCGGGTGGCACGGGAGGAATGCGAGCTGGACGGGCAGCGCATCCGCCCGGGGGACAAACTCCGTGTGATGCTCGGCGCCGCCAATCACGAGCTGCTCACCAGCGGCATGAAGGCCGACCACTCCGGTGTCAGCTTCGGCGAGGGACGTCACGTATGCCTCGGAGCACACCTTGCGCGCACCGAGGGCAGGGTGATGCTGGAGGCGATCGGTCGGCGATGTTCCGGCCTTCGGCTCGCGGCCGAGCCCGTGTGGGCCCCGCACTTCCTCCACCGGGGACTACAGAGCCTGCCGCTGGAGATCGCATGGCGGTAGCGAGCGGTGACGAGGCATCCCGGCACAGTGGCCGCGTCACCCTGGGCCCGGTCGCGGTGCGCAGACGGTGTCGGCTGCCGGGTTCCGTCCTGGCGGAACTGGGCAGCGACCGCGTGTGGCAGGCGGCCGCGGCTCTGGCCGAGGCCGAGGATGCCACCCTCGGGCTCGGCGCCGCTCTCGCCGACCACCTCAGTGCGCTGGTGCCGACGGTGCCGAAGGAGCCGCGCCGCGACCTGCTGCGAGCGCGCCGCGCCGCGTTCAACGCCCGGCAGCTGCCGGGAGGGCTGCTGGTGGACGAGGACGTCGCCGGCCCCGTCGAGGAGTACGCGCGCACCCTGGAATCCCGGGACTCTGCCCAGCGGGAACTCGACCTGGCCCTGGGGCAGCTGGCCAGGACCGCCGGCGAGACAGTCGACGCGGTGCTGAGCGACCCGGACATCGCATGGTCCGTCGAGCTGTCCGTGCCCGGCCTTTTGGAAGCCGGGCCGGTCGGCGTGCTGGACGCGACCGCGGAGAAAAAGGCACGGCGCAGAGGGCTCACGCTGCTGCGCCTGGTGCACCGCGCCGCGACCAAGCCCACGCCGTTCGCGGCTTTCGCCACGACCCACCTGCTCTTCCGGGACGTGGAGGAGATTCCGCCACGCCGTCACGTGAGAGTGAACCGGGCGGCGATCGAGTGGATTCGGCAGTGGGTCACGGGCGGCGGCTACCGGAGCCTGCGACCGGAACACCTGTGGCTCACCGTGAACCCGAGCGCCGTGGTCCGGGAACACGAGGACGGCCTGCGCGTGACGTGGCTGGTGACCAGGGAGAACGGCACCGAGCGTTTCCTGACCGCGCGGTGCGCAGCGGCGCTGGCCCGCACTCTGCACCGGTTGCGGGACCCGGCCCGCCTGGACACCGTCGCGACGGGCGGAGTGCTGCCCGCCGCCGTCGAAAGCCTCATCGAGCGCGGCTTGCTGGAGGTCGGCCCCGCCCTGCCCACCCACGGCCGCCGGACACTGCACGCCGCCGCCGACGCCCTGGTCCCCGCTCCGGGCGGCGAAGACGACAGCGCCTCGCGTGCTCAGGAGGTGCACCGCGCGCTCTGCGCGTTGCGTGACGCGGAGGACGCCATCGCGGGCGTGCAGCACACCGGCGCACCGCGCCGCGCGAAGGAGGGAATCGGCGCGCTCGCCCGAGCCCTGGACATCGACGTCGGGGAAGCCGGCCGTTCGGCGGTCAGTGAGGACGTCGTAGGCGTCCAGGCCGACGACGGCGTCCTGCTCACCTCCTCCGAGGTGCTCGACGACCTGGGGCGGGTTCAGCGCATCGTGCCGTTGCTCGGCTTCGAATTGCCGTTCCAGCTCGCGACGGCGATCGCGTTCCGGCGTCGCTTCGGTTCGGATCCGGTGCCCCTGCTCTCGGCCTACCAGTGGTTTCTCGAGTCAGGACGCAAGGAGACCGACGCTCTGCTCGTCGACTGCGGCGCTCAGGAACTGGCGGCAGCGCTCGAGCTTCGCAAGCGGCTCTTCGACGGGCTTCGAACGATGGCGGACCGGTCTGACGCGGAAGTGCGGTGCGATCCCGCGCTGCTGGACGAGGTGGCGGCGGAACTCCCGGACGCGGTCATGGACCTGCCCTGCGCGGCATGGCCGGTACAACTGGCGGGGGACCGCGTCGTGGTCAACGGGGTCGGCAGTGGCCACGGACGTTTCGCCGCCCGGGTGGCCGCCGACCTCGGCGACGCGCGGACGACCGAGCTGCGCGACTGGGCGGCGGCCGCGGACACGCCACAGGAGGGCGGCATCGCGGTCGACATCCGCGCGCTGCTGGGGGCCACGGTCAATGAGCATCCACTGCTGCTGCCCGCCGCGCTGAGCTATCCGGGGCGGGCGCTGGAGTGCGAATCCCGGGCCCGTATCGACCTGTCCGAGTGCGTCGTGCAGGCCAGGGGCGGCCGGCTGCTGCTGTTCAGCGACCGTTTCGCGGGACGGCCCCTGTTCCCCGTCCCGCACAACTCGACCCTGTCCACTGTGGCGCCCGGACTGTACAGATGGCTGTGTCGCCTCGGTCCGGCGTCCGGTGCGACGCTCGACCTGTGGGACCAGGTGGACGCCCTGGTGGCACCGGAGACATCCGCCACCGTCCGGCACTACCCACGGCTGACCCTTGGGCGCCTCGTGCTGTGCCGGCGCACGTGGAAAGTACCTGCTGCCGCCCTCCCCGGCAGGGCCCCGGCGGGGACACGGCAGGGCGTCATGGCGTGGTACCGCTGGTGTGCGCGCAGCGGCGTCCCCCGCCGGTCGTTTCTGCGCACCACAACGCTGCCGGACCCATGGGACGTCGTCCGCGGCAGGGCCGACAAACGCGCGGTGCTGGCCGCACGTTCCTCTTCCGGTGCTGCGATTCGCAAGCCGATCTACGTCGATCTGTCGCAGCCCCTGTGCTGGCCGGCCACGGTGGCCGCCCCGGGGGACACCTTGACCTTCACCGAGCCTCTGCCCGACCCCCTCGCGGCAGGCCGCGGTGGCCGAGTCACCGAGTACGTCCTTGAAACGTCCCAGCCCCCGCGCACAGCGACGGCCACGGCCCGCCCGGTTTCCCCTCAGATGTGAACCCGAGTCCGCCGAGCCGCGAAGGAGAACCATGGAAGACAGAGGCGTCGTCACGCTGGTCAATCCCAACCAGATCTACCCGCCTATCGCTCCCTACGCCCTGGATGTGCTGACCACAGCGCTCGAGGCCGCGGGGTTCGAGACACACGTACTCGACCTGACGTTCCACCTGGACGACTGGAAACAAGTGCTCCGGGAGTACTTCCAGGCCAGGCGGCCACTGCTCGTCGGCGTCACATGCCGTAACACCGACACCGTGTACGCCTTCGAGCAACGCCCTTTCATCGATGGATACAAGGCGGTCATCGACGAAATCCGCAGGCTCACAGGAGCCCCCGTCATCACGGGCGGGGTCGGGTTCTCCACCATGCCTTTCGCCCTGGTTGACTATTTCGATGTCGATTTCGGTGTGAAGGGGCCGGGGGAGAAGATCATCTGCGATCTCGCCGAAGCCCTCTCCGAGGGCCGGCCCGCTGACGGCATTCCCGGACTGCTCATCAACCACGGCCCCGGGCAGGTGACGAGGGTGCCGCCCCCCGTGCTCAGCGGGCGCACCGCCACCACCGCGCTGCCTTTGCCGTTGGGCGCCCCCGGCCACTTCGAGAGCCGGACCTGGCAAGCGGAGACCGAGCTGTCCTATGCCCGGCGGTCCGGCGTGCCGTACAAGGTCGACAATCTGCGCTACTACAGGGCGGGAGGCCTGGGCAGCATCCTGACCAAGAACGGTTGTGTGTACAGGTGCACGCAGTGCGTGGAGCCGGACGCCAAGGGCACCCGGTTCGCGCGCCGAGACCTGGAAGCGGTGGTGGACGAGGTCGAGTCACTGACCGCTCAGGGTGTCTACGACCTGCACACCACGGACAGCGAGTTCAACCTTTCGATCGCCTCCAGCAAGAACTTGTTACGGGAGATCATCAGGCGCAGGGACAGCGATGTGTCCAGCCCGCTGCGCCATCTCAGGCTGTGGGTCTACTGCCAGCCCGCTCCGTTCGACGCCGAATTCGCGGAGCTCTTGGCCGCTGCCGGATGCGCTGGTGTGAACGTCGGCGCGGACCACGTACGCCGCGAGATGCTCGACGGGTGGAAAGTGACCGGCAAGGGGACGCGGTACTACGACTTCAGCGATACCGAACGCCTGACGGAGCTGTGCCACCGCAACGGGATGCTGACGATGGTGGAGGCGCTGTTCGGAATGCCCGGGGAAACCCTGGAGACCATGCGCGATTGCGTCGACCGCATGATGGCGCTGGATGCCACGGTCACCGGTTTCAGCCTCGGACTCCGCCTTTTCCCCTACATGGACCTGGCCATCTCCTTGGCCGAGCAGTGCGACGGGGTCCGCACGGTCCCCGGACTCCAGTCCCACAACGCGTCCCAGCCGATCGTGCTGAAGCCCCTGGAGAAGTGCAGCGGGCCCATTGAGTACGAGAGGCAGTTCATGTTCGACTCCGCAGGAGACTTTCGACTGGTCTGTTACTTTTCTCCGGACCTTCCCGAAGCCCCGGAAACCGTGGGAAGTCCCAATGGGATCTGGCGTGCGTCCGTTGACTTCCTGTGGGACTACATTCCGAAGTCCGAACATTACCGAGTGATGCTGCCGACGATCTCCGGAAGCAGCGAGAATGACAACAACTACGCCGACAACCCGTTTCTCACCAGCCTGAACAGGCAGGGGTACACAGGTGCCTTCTGGGCGCACTGGCGCGACCGCGAAGCCATCCTGAGCGGCGCCGACCTGATCGGGGAGCTCGCCGCGGAGCCGGTCCGGTGAGCGCCCGGACATCCTCCCTGCCGGGGCAGGTCGTGCTGATCACCGGAGCCGGCCGGGGCATCGGCCGGCTCCTCGCCCTCGCCCTCGCTGGAGAAGGCATGGCGATCGGGATGATCGGACGAAACAGGAAGCACTTGGACGAAACCGCGCGCGAATGCGCTCAGCGCGGAGCGGCAACCGCTGTCTCGGTGGCGGATGTCCGATCCCCGGAAGAGGTTCGGCGAGCCGCTCGGGCCGTGCATGCAGCACTGGGGCCCGTCGACCTGCTGGTGAACAACGCCGGCCTCGTGGACCGGGGCGAGGTTCCCTTCTGGGAAGCCGACCCGGAGCACTGGTGGGAGGTCTTCGAGACGAACTTCCGCGGCACCGTCAACGCCTGCCGGGCGATCGCGCCGGACATGATCAGGCGCCGGTCGGGCCGGATCGTCAACGTCAACTCGGTCTTTGCGGTGAAAGGAGACCCTCGCTACTCGGCCTACAGCAGTTCCAAGGCCTCGGTACTGGCCCTGTCCGGCATTCTGGACGCCCCGCTCAGGGAGTCGGGCGTCCACGTGTTCGACATCAGCCCCGGCATGGTGCGCACCGACATGACGTCCGGCATGGCCATCTGCGCGAACCGCCAGGACTGGACAGACCCGGCACGCTTTGTGGCGGCGATGGTCCGAGTGGCGCGAGGAGACCTCGACGCGCTGGCGGGACGATTCCTCCATGCGGGCGCCGACGACCTCGACGAGCTGCTCGACCGGGCCGCTCGGCTGCGCGCCACCGACGCTCGCACGTTGCGCCTGCGCGCGCACGGGCCGGAAGACGTGATCGCCTGACGGATCAGGCGCATGGTGATCACGAGCTCGCGCTGAGGGGTACGCTCGGCTCTCACTGAGCCCCCCGCGCGGTGCCCGCGCCCGCGTGCTCCAGGATCGACGCCGGATGGGGAACCGGCGTGCTCGGCCGGGCCCCGTCTCCTGTCTGACCTGGAGCGGCTGGGGTGTCCTCGCCTTGATTGGCGCCCCCGCTGCCCCATATGGCAGACTGTCGGAGTTGCTCGGTCGAGTGTTGATGCTGCGCGCCTCCCGCCGGGAGGACCGGAAGCGAGTCCCACAGTACTCGTCGTCCTAACTGCCACACGGCAGCGCTGGGGCGGACGTACGGGAATCTTTCGGGAAGTGTCAGTGCGGCACTGGCCAGGCACCCGGTGGCCTTCTGGTCCCGGTCTGCGGTTCCGGAAGGACCGTGTGCATTCCCTGCAGGGATGTTCGAACAAGGGACATCCGTGTCAGCGGGAGAGCGACACGCCCGACCGCGTGGGTCGGACAGAAGGGCTGGAACATCGGGTTCCAGAGCGTTACGAGAGACAGGACTACTGAGTAGCCATGGCGGGACAGAAGATCCGCATCCGGCTCAAGGCCTACGACCACGAGGTCATCGACAGCTCGGCGAAGAAGATCGTCGAGACGGTGACGCGTACTGGTGCGTCGGTCGCGGGCCCGGTGCCGCTGCCCACTGAGAAGAACGTGTACTGCGTCATCAAGTCGCCGCACAAGTACAAGGACTCGCGCGAGCACTTCGAGATGCGCACCCACAAGCGCCTGATCGACATCCTCGACCCGACCCCCAAGACCGTTGACTCTCTGATGCGACTCGACCTCCCGGCCGGTGTCGACATCGAGATCAAGCTCTGAGGCCGGTGATCTGAGAGATGGCTAAGCAGATCAAGGGCATCCTGGGCGAGAAGCTCGGTATGACGCAGGTGTGGGACGCGAACAACCGCGTCGTCCCGGTCACCGTCGTCAAGGCCGGGCCCAACGTCGTCACCCAGGTCCGTACGAACGATGTCGACGGCTACGAGTCCGTCCAGATCGCCTTCGGCGAGATCGACCCGCGCAAGGTGAACAAGCCCCTCAAGGGCCACTTCTCCAAGGCCGACGTCACCCCCCGTCGCCACCTCGTCGAGATCCGCACCGCGGACGCCTCCGAGTACACGCTGGGCCAGGAGATCACCGCTGAGGTGTTCGAGGCCGGCGTGAAGGTCGACGTGACCGGCAAGAGCAAGGGCAAGGGCTTCGCCGGTGTCATGAAGCGTCACAACTTCAAGGGCCTCGGCGCCGGACACGGCACCCAGCGCAAGCACCGCTCTCCCGGTTCCATCGGTGGCTGCGCCACCCCGGGCCGTGTGTTCAAGGGCCTCCGCATGGCGGGTCGCATGGGCAACGAGCGGGTCACCACCCAGAACCTGACCGTCCACGCCGTTGACGCGGAGAAGGGTCTGCTGCTCATCAAGGGCGCGGTTCCCGGTCCGAACGGCGGCCTCGTCCTGGTCCGCACCGCGGCCAAGGGGGCCTGAGGTAATGAGCACTGTTGACATCCTTTCGCCGGCGGGCGACAAGGCCGGTTCCGTCGAGCTCCCCGCGGAGATCTTCGACGTCGAGAAGGTCAGCATTCCGCTGATCCACCAGGTCGTCGTCGCACAGCTGGCCGCTGCCCGTCAGGG
Organism: Streptomyces azureus; assembly: GCF_001270025.1. Taxonomy (NCBI): domain Bacteria; kingdom Bacillati; phylum Actinomycetota; class Actinomycetes; order Kitasatosporales; family Streptomycetaceae; genus Streptomyces; species Streptomyces azureus. The sequence goes on from NZ_DF968533.1 coordinate 285,207, forward strand.
CACGCACAAGACCAAGACCCGTGGCGAGGTCCGCGGCGGTGGCAAGAAGCCGTACCGCCAGAAGGGCACCGGTCGCGCCCGTCAGGGTTCGACCCGCGCGCCGCAGTTCGCCGGTGGTGGCGTCGTGCACGGTCCCGTGCCGCGTGACTACTCGCAGCGGACGCCCAAGAAGATGAAGGCTGCCGCGCTGCGTCACGCCCTCACCGACCGGGCCCGCCACAACCGCATCCACGTCGTCTCCGGCGTGGTCGAGGGCGAGACCCCCTCCACCAAGGCCGCCAAGAGCCTGTTCGGCAAGATCAGCGAGCGCAAGAACCTGCTCCTGGTCGTCGACCGCTCCGACGAGGCCGCGTGGCTGTCCGCCCGCAACCTGCCCCAGGTCCACATCCTGGAGCCGGGCCAGCTGAACACGTACGACGTTCTCGTCTCGGACGACGTGGTCTTCACCAAGGCCGCTTTCGAGTCCTTCGTCGCCGGCCCGAAGGCCAACGACACCGAAGGGAGCGAGGTCTGATGGCCATCCGTCACCCCGCTATCGCCTCGAAGGCCGCGAAGAAGGCCAAGGAGGCTCGCGTCAAGAAGGCGCGGCGCCACGCCGCCGAGGGCAAGAACACCGTCGAGACCCCGCTGAGCAAGTCCTTCACGGACCCCCGTGACGTGCTGCTCAAGCCGGTCGTCTCGGAGAAGAGCTACGCGCTCCTCGACGAGGGCAAGTACACCTTCATCGTCGACCCGAGCGCCAACAAGACCCAGATCAAGCAGGCCGTCCAGTCGGTCTTCTCGGTCAAGGTCACCGGGGTCAACACGATCAACCGCCAGGGGAAGCGTAAGCGCACCAAGACCGGTTTCGGTCAGCGCGCCGGCTCCAAGCGCGCGATCGTGACCCTCGCCGAGGGCGACCGTATCGACATCTTCGGCGGTCCGACCGCGTAAGCGGGTCGGATCGTCCGATATCGGACGAGGACTGAGAAATGGGAATCCGCAAGTACAAGCCGACTACGCCGGGCCGCCGTGGCTCCAGCGTCGCCGACTTCGTCGAGGTCACGCGGTCCACGCCGGAGAAGTCGTTGGTCCGCCCCCTGCACAGCAAGGGTGGCCGTAACAACTCCGGTCGTGTGACCGTCCGCCACCAGGGTGGTGGCCACAAGCGCGCCTACCGCGTGATCGACTTCCGTCGTCACGACAAGGACGGCGTGCCGGCGAAGGTCGCGCACATCGAGTACGACCCCAACCGCACCGCGCGCATCGCGCTCCTGCACTACGCGGACGGCGAGAAGCGCTACATCCTCGCGCCGCGTGGCCTGTCGCAGGGCGACCGCGTCGAGAACGGTCCCGGGGCCGACATCAAGCCGGGCAACAACCTGGCCCTGCGCAACATCCCGGTCGGTACCACGCTGCACGCCATCGAGCTGCGTCCGGGCGGCGGCGCGAAGTTCGCCCGCTCCGCCGGCGCCTCGGTGCAGCTGCTCGCGAAGGAGGGCTCCATGGCCCACCTGCGCATGCCGTCCGGTGAGATCCGCCTGGTCGACGTCCGCTGCCGCGCCACTGTGGGCGAGGTCGGCAACGCCGAGCAGAGCAACATCAACTGGGGCAAGGCCGGCCGTAAGCGCTGGCTGGGCGTCCGCCCGACCGTGCGTGGTGTGGTCATGAACCCGGTTGACCACCCGCACGGTGGTGGTGAGGGCCGTACCTCCGGTGGTCGCCACCCGGTGTCCCCGTGGGGCAAGAAGGAAGGCCGTACTCGTTCGCCCAAGAAGGCGTCGAACAAGTACATCGTCCGCCGCCGCAAGACGAACAAGAAGCGCTAGGAGCGGGTTTAGATGCCGCGCAGTCTCAAGAAGGGGCCCTTCGTCGACGACCACCTGATCAAGAAGGTGGACGCCCAGAACGAAGCCGGCACCAAGAACGTCATCAAGACCTGGTCCCGTCGCTCCATGATCGTGCCGGCCATGCTCGGCCACACGCTCGCGGTGCACAACGGCAAGACCCACATTCCGGTGTTTGTCACCGAGTCGATGGTCGGCCACAAGCTCGGCGAGTTCTCGCCGACGCGCACCTTCCGGGGTCACGTCAAGGACGACCGGAAGTCGAAGCGCCGCTAAGCGCGGGGTGGAATGACCATGACAGACACTGGAAGGACAACCATGGAAGCCAGGGCCCAGGCGCGGTACATCCGCGTCACGCCCATGAAGGCCCGCCGAGTGGTGGACCTCATCCGTGGCCTGAACGCCACGGAGGCTCAGGCGGTCCTGCGTTTCGCCCCGCAGGCCGCGAGCGTGCCGGTCGGCAAGGTGCTGGACAGCGCCATCGCCAACGCCGCGCACAACTACGACCACACCGATGTCGACAGCCTCTACATCTCCGAGGCCTACGTCGACGAGGGCCCGACCCTGAAGCGGTTCCGTCCGCGTGCCCAGGGCCGTGCCTACCGGATCCGCAAGCGGACCAGCCACATCACCGTGGTCGTCAGCAGCAAGGAAGGAACCCGGTAATGGGCCAGAAGGTAAACCCGCACGGGTTCCGGCTCGGCGTTACGACCGACTTCAAGTCGCGCTGGTACGCCGACAAGCTGTACAAGGACTACGTCAAGGAAGACGTCGCCATCCGTCGGATGATGACGTCCGGCATGGAGCGCGCCGGCATCTCCAAGGTCGAGATCGAGCGCACCCGTGACCGTGTGCGTGTGGACATCCACACCGCTCGCCCGGGCATCGTCATCGGCCGCCGCGGCGCCGAGGCCGACCGCATCCGCGGTGACCTGGAGAAGCTGACCGGCAAGCAGGTCCAGCTGAACATCCTCGAGGTCAAGAACCCGGAGACGGACGCTCAGCTGGTGGCCCAGGCCGTCGCCGAGCAGCTGTCCTCCCGCGTCTCCTTCCGCCGTGCCATGCGCAAGAGCATGCAGTCGGCGATGAAGGCCGGCGCCAAGGGCATCAAGATCCAGTGCGGTGGCCGCCTCGGTGGCGCCGAGATGTCCCGCTCGGAGTTCTACCGCGAGGGCCGTGTGCCCCTGCACACGCTCCGCGCGAACGTGGACTACGGCTTCTTCGAGGCCAAGACGACCTTCGGCCGCATCGGTGTGAAGGTCTGGATCTACAAGGGCGACGTCAAGAACATCGCCGAGGTCCGCGCCGAGAACGCCGCTGCCCGTGCGGGTAACCGCCCGGCTCGCGGCGGCGCCGACCGCCCGGCCCGTGGTGGCCGCGGTGGCGAGCGTGGCGGGCGCGGTCGCAAGCCGCAGCAGGCTGCCGGCGCCGAGGCCCCCAAGGCCGAGGCTCCCGCGTCCGCCGCTCCGGCTGAGAGCACCGGAACGGAGGCCTGACCGAAATGCTGATCCCCCGTAGGGTCAAGCACCGCAAGCAGCACCACCCCAAGCGCAGCGGCATGTCCAAGGGTGGCACGCAGGTTGCGTTCGGCGAGTACGGCATCCAGGCGCTGACCCCGGCGTATGTGACGAACCGTCAGATCGAGGCCGCTCGTATCGCCATGACGCGTCACATCAAGCGTGGTGGCAAGGTCTGGATCAACATCTACCCGGACCGCCCCCTCACCAAGAAGCCGGCCGAGACCCGCATGGGTTCCGGTAAGGGTTCGCCGGAGTGGTGGGTGGCCAACGTCAAGCCCGGACGCGTGATGTTCGAGCTGTCGTACCCCAACGAGAAGATCGCGCGCGAGGCCCTGACCCGTGCGGCTCACAAGCTGCCGATGAAGTGCAAGATCGTCAAGCGCGAGGCAGGTGAAGCGTGATGTCGGCCGGTACCAAGGCGTCGGAGCTGCGCGAGCTGGGCAACGAGGAGCTTCTCAACAAGCTCCGCGAGGCCAAGGAAGAGCTGTTCAACCTCCGCTTCCAGGCGGCGACGGGCCAGCTCGAGAACCACGGTCGGCTCAAGGCCGTCCGCAAGGACATCGCGCGGATCTACACCCTGATGCGTGAGCGCGAGCTGGGCATCGAGACGGTGGAGAACGCATGAGCGAGAACAACGTGACTGAAGAGACCAAGACGGACCGCGGTTTCCGCAAGACCCGTGAGGGTCTGGTCGTCAGCGACAAGATGGACAAGACCGTCGTCGTCGCCGTCGAGGACCGCGTCAAGCACGCGCTGTACGGCAAGGTCATCCGCCGTACGAACAAGGTCAAGGCGCACGACGAGCAGAACGCCGTCGGCGTTGGCGACCGGGTTCTCCTGATGGAGACCCGCCCGCTCTCGGCGACCAAGCGCTGGCGCGTCGTGGAGATCCTCGAGAAGGCGAAGTAACCAAGCAGGGGGTCATCCCCTGCTGACCCCCGCCGGGGGCGGCCGTACGGCCCCCGGCGCGGGTTTTCGCCCACAGAGGCTTAAGTAATTCCTTCGGGGGCTACCCCGCAGGACAGTTCCGCCAGGCTCGCAGGTTCGTCCCGAAAGGGCCCTGCGGGAACCGGCAGACAACCAGGAGATAGACGTGATCCAGCAGGAGTCGCGACTGCGTGTCGCCGACAACACGGGTGCGAAGGAGATCCTCTGCATCCGTGTGCTCGGCGGCTCCGGTCGCCGCTACGCGGGTATCGGTGACGTCATCGTCGCCACCGTCAAGGACGCGATCCCCGGTGGCAACGTGAAGAAGGGTGACGTCGTCAAGGCGGTCATCGTTCGCACCGTCAAGGAGCGCCGCCGTCCGGACGGCTCGTACATCCGCTTCGACGAGAACGCCGCTGTCATTCTGAAGAACGACGGCGACCCTCGTGGCACCCGTATCTTCGGCCCGGTCGGCCGTGAGCTGCGCGAGAAGAAGTTCATGAAGATCATCTCCCTCGCGCCGGAGGTGCTGTGAGCATGAAGATCAAGAAGGGCGACCTGGTCCAGGTCATCACCGGTAAGGACAAGGGCAAGCAGGGCAAGGTCATCGCGGCCTTCCCCCGCGAGGACCGTGTCCTGGTCGAGGGTGTCAACCGGGTCAAGAAGCACACCAAGGCCGGTCCGACGGCTCGCGGTTCGCAGGCCGGCGGCATCGTCACCACCGAGGCGCCGATCCACGTCTCCAACGTCCAGCTGGTCGTGGAGAAGGACGGCAAGAAGGTCGTGACCCGCGTCGGTTACCGCTTCGACGACGAAGGCAACAAGATCCGCGTTGCCAAGCGGACGGGTGAGGACATCTGATGACGACCACCACCACTCCGCGCCTGAAGCAGAAGTACCGTGAGGAGATCACGGGCAAGCTGCGTGACGAGTTCAAGTACGAGAACGTCATGCAGATCCCCGGTCTCGTGAAGATCGTGGTCAACATGGGTGTGGGCGACGCCGCCCGCGACTCCAAGCTGATCGAGGGCGCCATCCGCGACCTCACCACGATCACCGGTCAGAAGCCGGCCGTCACCAAGGCCCGTAAGTCCATCGCGCAGTTCAAGCTGCGTGAGGGCCAGCCGATCGGTGCCCACGTCACGCTCCGTGGCGACCGCATGTGGGAGTTCCTGGACCGCACCCTGTCGCTGGCGCTCCCGCGCATCCGCGACTTCCGCGGCCTGTCCCCCAAGCAGTTCGACGGCCGTGGCAACTACACCTTCGGTCTCACGGAGCAGGTCATGTTCCACGAGATCGACCAGGACAAGATCGACCGCGTCCGGGGTATGGACATCACCGTGGTCACCACGGCGACCAACGACGCTGAGGGCCGCGCGCTCCTTCGTCACCTCGGCTTCCCCTTCAAGGAGGCGTGAGCGAGATGGCGAAGAAGGCTCTGATTGCCAAGGCTGCTCGTAAGCCCAAGTTCGGTGTGCGTGGCTACACCCGCTGCCAGCGCTGCGGCCGCCCGCACTCCGTGTACCGCAAGTTCGGCCTGTGCCGCGTGTGCCTTCGTGAGATGGCTCACCGTGGCGAGCTGCCGGGCGTGACCAAGAGCTCCTGGTAATCCCCCCAATCAGGGATTAGCAGGGCTCTCGGTAAGCATCTGGGGCGGCAGGACGTCCAGCTCGCATGCCTTAGGCTTGTGGGGTTGGGCGTCTGCCGCCGCCCTTACGACTTACTACGCCGTAGGTCCACCGCGCCGCACCCGTCCCGTCTCGGATCGGGGAGAGGGATGGCGCACCAGGAAACCCCGGCGAGAGAGGCCGAAGGCCAATTCATGACCATGACTGATCCGATCGCAGACATGCTGACGCGTCTGCGGAACGCGAACTCGGCGTACCACGACTCCGTGGCGATGCCGCACTCGAAGATCAAGTCGCACATCGCGGAGATCCTCCAGCAGGAGGGCTTCATCACGGGCTGGAAGGTCGAGGACGCCGAGGTCGGCAAGAACCTCGTCCTGGAGCTGAAGTTCGGCCCCAACCGTGAGCGCTCCATCGCGGGGATCAAGCGGATCTCCAAGCCCGGTCTCCGGGTGTACGCGAAGTCCACCAACCTGCCGAAGGTTCTGGGCGGCCTGGGCGTGGCCATCATCTCCACGTCCCACGGTCTTCTGACCGACAAGCAGGCGCAGAAGAAGGGCGTGGGTGGGGAAGTCCTCGCCTACGTCTGGTAGTTCGGGAACGGAGGAGAGACAAAATGTCGCGTATCGGCAAGCTCCCCATCCCGGTTCCCGCCGGCGTGGACGTCACCATCGACGGCCGTACGGTCGCGGTCAAGGGCCCCAAGGGCGAACTGACCCACACCGTCATCGCGCCGATCGACATCGCCAAGGCCGAGGACGGCACCCTTCAGGTGCTGCGGCCCAACGACGAGCGGCAGAGCAAGGCCCTGCACGGCCTGTCCCGCACGCTGGTGGCGAACATGATCACCGGTGTGACCCAGGGATACGTCAAGAAGCTCGAAATCAGCGGTGTCGGTTACCGCGTCCAGGCCAAGGGCTCCAACCTGGAGTTCTCCCTGGGCTACAGCCACCCGATCCTGGTCGAGGCCCCCGAGGGCATCACCTTCAAGGTGGAGTCCCCGACCCGTTTCTCGGTCGAGGGCATCGACAAGCAGAAGGTCGGCGAGGTTGCGGCCAACATCCGCAAGCTGCGCAGGCCCGACCCGTACAAGGCCAAGGGCGTCAAGTACGAGGGCGAAGTCATCCGCCGCAAGGTCGGAAAGGCGGGTAAGTAAGCCATGGCATACGGACAGAAGATCCTTAAGGGCGACGCCTACAAGCGCGCCGCGATCAAGCGCCGCCACATCCGGATCCGTAAGCACATCAACGGTACGGCGGAGCGTCCGCGTCTGGTCGTTACCCGCTCGAACCGCCACATCGTGGCCCAGGTGATCGACGACATCAAGGGTCACACCCTTGCGTCGGCGTCCACGCTGGACAGCTCGATCCGCGGTGGCGAGGGCGACAAGTCCGCGCAGGCCAAGCAGGTCGGCGCCCTGGTCGCCGAGCGCGCCAAGGCCGCCGGTGTCGAGGCCGTCGTGTTCGACCGTGGTGGTAACCAGTACGCGGGGCGCATCGCCGCCCTGGCGGACGCCGCCCGCGAGGCCGGACTCAAGTTCTGAGTCCTGGTTCCGTAGCTAGCGGAGACAGAGAGAGGTAATTCCAATGGCTGGACCCCAGCGCCGCGGTGGCGGTGCCGGTGGCGGCGAGCGGCGGGACCGGAAGGGCCGTGACGGCGGCGCAGCTGCCGCCGAGAAGACCGCGTACGTTGAGCGCGTTGTCGCGATCAACCGCGTCGCCAAGGTTGTGAAGGGTGGTCGTCGCTTCAGCTTCACCGCGCTGGTCGTGGTGGGCGACGGTGACGGCACCGTGGGTGTCGGATACGGCAAGGCCAAGGAGGTGCCGGCCGCCATCGCCAAGGGCGTTGAGGAGGCCAAGAAGCACTTCTTCAAGGTCCCCCGGATCCAGGGCACCATCCCGCACCCCATCCAGGGTGAGAAGGCTGCCGGCGTCGTCCTGCTCAAGCCCGCGTCGCCCGGTACCGGTGTTATCGCCGGTGGTCCGGTGCGTGCCGTGCTCGAGTGCGCCGGTATCCACGACGTGCTGTCGAAGTCGCTCGGCTCCGACAACGCGATCAACATCGTGCACGCCACCGTGGAGGCCCTGAAGGGCCTGCAGCGTCCCGAGGAGATCGCGGCCCGCCGTGGTCTGCCCCTCGAGGACGTCGCTCCCGCGGCTCTCCTGCGTGCGCGTGCCGGGGCGGGTGCGTAATCATGGCGCAGCTCAAGATCACGCAGGTCAAGTCCTACATCGGCAGCAAGCAGAACCACCGTGACACCCTGCGCTCCCTTGGTCTCAAGGGCATCAACACGCAGGTCGTCAAGGAGGACCGTCCCGAGTTCCGCGGCATGGTGCACACCGTCCGCCACCTCGTGACGGTCGAGGAGGTCGACTGATCATGGCGGAGAACAACCCGCTCAAGATCCACAACCTCCGTCCCGCCCCGGGCGCCAAGACCGCCAAGACCCGTGTCGGTCGTGGTGAGGCGTCGAAGGGTAAGACGGCCGGTCGTGGTACCAAGGGCACCAAGGCCCGCTACCAGGTTCCGGAGCGCTTCGAGGGCGGGCAGATGCCCCTCCACATGCGTCTCCCGAAGCTCAAGGGCTTCAAGAACCCGTTCAAGACCGAGTACCAGGTCGTGAACCTCGACAAGCTGGCCTCGCTCTACCCCGAGGGTGGCGAAGTCACCGTCGAGTCGCTGGTGGCCAAGGGTGCCGTTCGCAAGAACAGCCTCGTCAAGGTCCTCGGCCAGGGCGAGATCTCCGTGGCGCTCCAGGTGACGGTCGACGCCGTCTCCGGTTCCGCCAAGGAGAAGATCACCGCTGCCGGCGGTACCGTCACCGAGCTCGTCTGAGCACCACAGGCGTCTCGATGACCTGAGCGATCCCGACCGGGGATACCCCAACAAATGGGGTATCCCCGGTTGGTCGTTCCTAGGGCGGCAGTCTCGCCGGTAAGGTGGCCTGCACTGCCCTCTTTTCACAGGGTGCTTCACTACGGGCACTCTGAGCGGCAGTTGACCGTTACCTATGTCGTTGTTCCATTGGACTCTCAAGACGTCACCCTTGACGCAGTTGCGCGGGGGTCGCAGGAGGCACCGTGCTCACCGCGTTCGCCCGGGCGTTCAAGACGCCCGACCTGCGCAAGAAGCTGCTCTTCACGCTCTTCATCATCGTGGTCTACCGGGTGGGTACGCACATCCCGATCCCGGGCGTCGACTACCGGAACGTCCAGACCTGTATTGATAACGCCCAGGCCAACCAGGGCATCTTCGGTCTGATCAACATGTTCAGTGGCGGCGCGCTGCTGCAGATCACGATCTTCGCGCTGGGCATCATGCCGTACATCACGGCGAGCATCATTCTGCAGCTGCTGACCGTGGTGATCCCGCGTCTGGAAGCCCTGAAGAAGGAGGGCCAGGCCGGTACGGCGAAGATCACCCAGTACACCCGGTACCTGACGATCGCCCTCGCCATCCTCCAGGGCACCGGCCTCGTCGCCACCGCCCGCAGCGGCGCTCTGTTCCAGGGCTGCCCGGTGGCCAGCCAGATCGTCCCCGACCAGTCGATCTTCGTCACCGTCACCATGGTCATCACCATGACCGCCGGTACGGCGACCGTGATGTGGCTCGGCGAGCTCATCACCGACCGAGGCATCGGCAACGGCATGTCGATCCTGATGTTCATCTCGATCGCCGCGACCTTCCCGGCAGGGCTGTGGGCCATCAAGTCGCAGGGCTCCCTGGCCGGCGGCTGGATCGAGTTCGGCATCGTGTGTGTCATTGGCCTGGTGATGATCGGCCTCGTCGTCTTCGTCGAGCAGGCCCAGCGGCGTATTCCGGTGCAGTACGCGAAGCGCATGATCGGCCGGAGGTCCTACGGCGGCACGTCGACGTACATTCCGCTGAAGGTCAACCAGGCGGGCATCATCCCTGTGATCTTTGCCTCGTCGCTGCTCTACATCCCGGCACTGATCGCGCAGTTCGCCGGTGGCAGCGCCGACTGGAAGACCTGGATCGAACAGAACCTCGCGAAGCCGAATGCTCCGGCGCACATCACCCTCTACTTCCTCCTGATCGTCTTCTTCGCCTTCTTCTACGTGGCCATCTCGTTCAACCCCGAGGAAGTCGCGGACAACATGAAGAAGTATGGTGGCTTCATCCCGGGCATCCGGGCTGGCCGACCGACCGCTGAGTACCTGTCGTACGTGCTCAACCGGATCACCTGGCCGGGTTCGCTGTATCTGGGGCTGATCGCTCTCGTCCCGACGATGGCGTTGGCTGGTTTCGATGCAGACCAGAACTTCCCGTTTGGCGGGACCAGCATCCTGATCATCGTGGGTGTCGGCCTCGAAACGGTGAAGCAGATCGAGAGCCAGCTCCAGCAGCGCAATTACGAAGGGTTCCTCCGCTGATGCGTATCGTCCTCGTCGGGCCGCCGGGTGCCGGTAAGGGAACGCAGGCCGTGTTCCTCGCCAAGAACCTGTCGATCCCGCACATCTCCACGGGCGACCTGTTCCGGGCCAACATCAGCCAGGGCACAGAGCTCGGGCTGCGTGCGAAGTCCTACATGGACGCGGGACAGCTGGTGCCCGACGAGGTCACCATCGGCATGGCGCGCGACCGTATGCAGCAGCCGGACGCGGCCGGGGGCTTCCTCCTCGACGGCTTCCCGCGGAACGTCGCCCAGGCGGAAGCGCTCGACGAGATGCTGGGTGAAGCGCACATGAAGATCGACGCGGTGCTGGACCTGGAGGTCCCCGAGGAGGAGGTCGTCAAGCGGATCGCCGGCCGGCGGATCTGCCGCAACGACTCGGCGCACGTGTTCCACGCCACGTACAACCCGCCCGCGGCGGAGGGCGTGTGCGATGTGTGCGGTGGTGAGCTCTACCAGCGTGATGACGACCGTGAGGACACGGTGCGCCGGCGGCTGGAGGTCTACCACACGCAGACCGAGCCGATCATCGACTACTACAAGGCCCAGGGCCTTGTGACCACGGTCTCCGCGATGGGGAAGGTGGCGGACGTCACGAAGCGGGCCATGTCGGCGCTGCCCGGTTCGTAACAGCTTGCAAAGGAAGGCAGCGGCCCCCGGTGGGGGCCGCTGCCTTGCTTCTTGGGGACCCCGAAAGTGCTCTGCCGAGGAGGTATGGCCATCAAGCTCGAACAGTCGCCACGGTCCGACGATTCCACCGAGCGGGAGCAGCCGTCGTTGCTCCGCCGCAGGGGTCGCAGCCTGGCGGTCGCCGCGGTCGCCGCGGTCGCCGTGGTCGCCGGCGTCATCGGGGTGTCGTTGGCCCTGACGGGCGGTGGCCCGGAAGTGCAGTCCGAGGCCTCGGACGTGGTGGCCCGTCCGGACCAGTCCCCGCCGCGCGAGCTGATAGCCGCAGGGCAGGTCGCCGTCTCGGCGTACTACACGACGAAGCTCGTGCAGCAGCCGGACGGGGATGCGGTGAACGCGCGTGAGTGGAGTCTGTACAACGCCGCGACCAAGCGGTACGAGAAGACCGACTGGGCCTGGCTCGATGTCGCTCCCGGGATGAAGACGGCCGCGGTGCTGGAGGGCGATCTGCCCGTCAACCGCATAGGCCTGATGAATCTGTCGACGGGCAAGGTCCAGCGCTGGATCGAGGTCGACAAGGGCGTTGGCGGTGTGCAGTACTCGCCGGACGGCGAGCGCCTGGTGGCGACGACGTACAGCCACAACCCGGACGGCCTCTTCCAGGACGCGCCGGTGCATGTGGAGGGCGCGTCGGAGAGTGGCGATGGTCAGGAGATGCCGGGGCCGAAGCAGAGCCGTACCGGCTTCTATGTCATTGACGTCGACTCCGGCCAGGCGGAATTCAGTGAGCGGCCGGCCAAGAAGGACAGTCTTGCGGCCATGGCCGGCACCGGGCGTCAGGACTTTAGCTGGAGCCGTGACGGCGAGATGCTGTGGGAGCAGAGGCTCGACCAGCCGGGCAGGAACTACTACGACGTGAACGGCAAGCTGAAGTCGCTTCCGCAGCAGAAGACTGATCTGATCTTTCCGCCGGTGGCTACGTCCCCGGACGGAAAACTTGTGACTGGCGGCTTCGCGGGGGGTAAGGACGGCCAGATCGTTTCCGCGGTTCTGGACGCGAAGACCGGCAAGCGGAGCGCAGTCGTACCCGGACAGCAGCTTCTCGCGTGGGCGGACAACACCCACCTCATCGCCTGGCGGTGTGACCCCAGCCAGTGCCAACCCGGCAAGGGTGAGTTCCGCAACCAGCTGGTCCTGGTCAGCCTGGAGGGCGACAAGGTGACACCGCTCTCGGGCTTCCGTAAAGCCGAAGTCGACTACGTCGGCCGCTGGAATCCAGTCTTCACCAAGCGCTGACCGTCTCTGCGGTCCCAGGCGGATGTGCACCTGGGACCGGCCACACCAAGAGCTCCGGCCGGTGCAGACGAATCGATTGATCGTCTGCACCGGCCGGAGCTTCTGGGCAGATATGCGGCGTGCGCACACACCGTCACATTGTCGAGGTCTCCGTAGAGACCTCAAAACCTCTCGGTGTCAAACGGGCCTACTCGTCGAAGTACCAGTCCGAGCGGACGCAGGAGCCGGTGCCGTTCCAGCAGATGGCCAGACCATGCGAGACGTTGCCTATCATGTCGTAGCCATTGTCGGACCGGTCGCAGCCGGCGTCTCCGCCGTCCTCTTCCTTGATGACCCAAACCAGGCCGGTGCCGGTGCTGTTGAGTCGCTCCAAGTACCCCGTGACGCCGTGGCCGTCAGCCAGTCTGTCGCAGACCGTGATGTCGTCACCATCGTCGTTGAACGTCACCGTGCCCCGGTTGCCGTACCAGAGGGGCCCCTCGTCGGCGGCCATGGCGGGCGAGGCTGCGGTAAGGCTGATCAGAGTGGCGGCGGCGCCGGCCGCGGCCAGGCGGGACAGAGTTCCCTTGATCACTTGTACCCCCGTTTTTGGGACCGTGTATTCGGTCCGGAGCTGAGTGCTGACACCCGACATCGCCAGGTGGTAACTGCGAGGCTAGAGTGGCCTGTTGGGTTCGTCAACGACTTTTGTTGCTGAGGGTGCGGGTGTGGCCACAGCCGCGGTGACCCTGGCAGGCCGACCGGAGGCCGGCCGCGCGAGGCCTGTCCGGGGTGGCCGTCACCCCGGCTTCGGCTCGCGTGGACGCGTATCGTGGAGGGGATAGACGTAAACCCGCGGCAGGAGGCGGCAGCCCAGATGGTGGAGATCAAGAATCCCGAGCAGATTGCGAAGATGCGGGCTGCGGGGCTTGTCGTTGCCGCCATGCACAAAGCCTGCGCTGAGGCTGCGCAGCCCGGGGTGAGCACCAAGGAGCTGGACGAGATCGCGGCGAAGGTGCTGGCCGATCATGGGGCGAAGTCGAATTTTCTGGGGTATGGGGGTTTCCCCGGCAATATCTGCACGTCCGTGAATGATGTTGTGGTGCATGGCATTCCCGACCGGAAGACCGTGCTGCAGAACGGCGATGTCATCTCCATTGATGCCGGGGCGATCGTGGACGGGTGGCACGGCGATGCCGCGCTCACGGTTTTCGTGGGGTCCGGTCACTCTGCGGAGCTGATCGAGCTCAGCCGGGTGACCGAGGAGTCGATGTGGGCCGGCATCGCGGCCATGAAGCAGGGCAACCGGCTGGTCGACGTCTCCCGGGCCATCGAGACGTACATCCGCCGTCAGCCCAAGCCCGGCGGCGGCCGGTACGGGATCATCGAGGACTACGGCGGCCACGGCATCGGTACCGAGATGCACATGGACCCGCACCTGCTGAACTACGTCGAGCGGCGGCGCGGCAAGGGCCCGAAGCTGGTGCCCGGTTTCTGCCTCGCGATCGAGCCGATGGTGTCCCTGGGCACGCCGAAGACGGAGGTGCTGGAGGACGACTGGACGGTCGTCACCACGGACGGCACCTGGTCGTCCCACTGGGAGCACTCCGTCGCGCTGACGGAGGAGGGCCCGCTGGTGCTGACGTCTCCCGACGGGGGCAAGGCGAAGCTCGCCGAGCTGGGCATCACGGCAGCTCCCGATCCGCTGGGCTGAGCGCCTTCTGGGGGAGGGGGCGCGACCGTCGGCGGCTGTCGGCCGTGGGGGCCGGTCGTGCAGTTCCCCGCGCCCCTCGCCGGGGCGCTTAAAGATCTCCACGCTGGGGCAGGCTCCCTCGATTCGTGTTTCCGAGGGCCCTGACGTAGACTGACTCGTCGGCTCTTGTGCATCCGCATGTCTGCGTGCGCTCGCACTGAGTCGATCAAGGTAGTCGATTCGAAGGGCGAAGCGTGGCCAAGAAGCAAGGTGCCATCGAGATCGAGGGCACTGTCGTCGAGTCTCTTCCGAACGCCATGTTCAAGGTCGAGCTCCAGAACGGCCACCAGGTCCTGGCACACATCAGCGGCAAGATGCGCATGCACTACATCCGCATCCTCCCTGACGACCGGGTCGTGGTGGAGCTGTCTCCGTACGACCTGACGCGTGGCCGGATCGTCTACCGCTACAAGTAGATCTTGCCCGCGCCCCGGCTTCCGGGGTGGTGGCACTGACCCGGAGAACCTCACCCATGAAGGTCAAGCCGAGCGTCAAGAAGATCTGCGACAAGTGCAGGGTGATCCGCCGTCACGGCCGGGTCATGGTCATCTGCGAGAACCCGCGCCACAAGCAGCGCCAGGGCTGACGCACGACCGCACCTCTGCATCCGCAGAACTTCGCGCGACGCAAGCTGAATATGTTCATACGCAGGACCCAGACCTCCGGGTCTGACACCCCCGGTCGGAGGCCGGGGACCCAGTTCGTACCTAGTACGGCGGCTGGGAGTCGGTTCTGTGGAAGACCTCCGTCAAGTAACTGGAGCCATTGAATGGCACGCGTTTCCGGTGTTGACATCCCGCGCGAAAAGCGCGTGGAGATCGCCCTCACCTATGTGTTCGGCATCGGCCGGACCCTCTCGCAGCAGACGCTGGCCGCCACCGGCGTCGACCCGAACACCCGCGTTCGCGACCTCTCCGAGGAGCAGCTCGTCGCGATCCGCGAGTACGTCGACAACAACATCAAGACCGAGGGTGACCTCCGTCGCGAGATCCAGGCCGACATCCGCCGCAAGGTCGAGATCGGTACCTACCAGGGTCTGCGTCACCGCCGCGGTCTGCCCGTCCGCGGTCAGCGCACCAGCACGAACGCTCGTACCCGCAAGGGCCCGCGTCGCGCCATCGCCGGCAAGAAGAAGCCGGGCAAGAAGTAGTCCGCAGCGGACTCGCCGTCCAGCGGTCTTCGCTGTAGGACCGACCACCTCCCGTAGGAGTTATAGATGCCCCCCAAGGGTCGTCAGGGCGCTGCCAAGAAGGTGCGCCGCAAGGAAAAGAAGAACGTCGCTCACGGCCACGCGCACATCAAGAGCACGTTCAACAACACGATCGTCTCGATCACGGACCCGTCCGGCAACGTGATCTCCTGGGCCTCCGCCGGCCACGTCGGCTTCAAGGGCTCCCGGAAGTCCACGCCGTTCGCCGCGCAGATGGCCGCCGAGTCGGCTGCCCGCCGCGCCCAGGAGCACGGCATGCGCAAGGTCGACGTGTTCGTGAAGGGCCCGGGTTCCGGTCGTGAGACCGCGATCCGCTCCCTGCAAGCCACGGGCCTCGAGGTCGGCTCCATCCAGGACGTCACCCCGACCCCGCACAACGGTTGCCGTCCGCCGAAGCGCCGTCGCGTCTGACGTTCGTTTCACGGGCAGCGGTTTCGGGCGGTACGGCTCTGCAAAGGGGCGTATCGCCCGTACCCTTGCAGTACCCGTCCCTTTTCGCCGGGGACGGTTCAAGTCGGGCGTCATATAGCGGGCGCCCCCGACTGAAGGATCTGATCCACACATGCTGATCGCTCAGCGTCCCTCGTTGACCGAAGAGGTCGTCGACGAGTTCCGCTCCCGGTTCGTGATCGAGCCGCTGGAGCCGGGCTTCGGCTACACCCTCGGCAACTCCCTGCGCCGGACCCTCCTCTCCTCGATCCCGGGTGCGGCGGTCACGTCCATCCGCATCGACGGCGTGCTGCACGAGTTCACCACCGTGCCGGGCGTCAAGGAGGACGTCACCGACCTGATCCTCAACATCAAGCAGCTGGTCGTCTCCTCGGAGCACGACGAGCCGGTCGTGATGTACCTGCGCAAGCAGGGCCCGGGTCTGGTCACCGCCGCCGACATCGCGCCCCCGGCCGGTGTCGAGGTGCACAACCCCGACCTCGTCCTCGCCACGCTCAACGGCAAGGGCAAGCTGGAGATGGAGCTGACGGTCGAGCGTGGCCGCGGTTACGTCTCCGCCGTGCAGAACAAGCAGGTCGGCCAGGAGATCGGCCGGATCCCGGTCGACTCGATCTACTCGCCGGTGCTCAAGGTCACCTACAAGGTCGAGGCCACGCGTGTCGAGCAGCGGACCGACTTCGACAAGCTGATCGTCGACGTCGAGACCAAGCAGGCCATGCGTCCCCGTGACGCCATGGCGTCGGCCGGTAAGACCCTGGTCGAGCTGTTCGGTCTGGCCCGCGAGCTCAACATCGACGCCGAGGGCATCGACATGGGTCCGTCCCCGACGGACGCCGCTCTCGCCGCCGATCTCGCCCTGCCGATCGAGGAGCTGGAGCTCACCGTTCGGTCGTACAACTGCCTCAAGCGCGAGGGCATCCACTCCGTGGGTGAGCTCGTGGCGCGTTCCGAGGCCGACCTGCTCGACATCCGCAACTTCGGTGCGAAGTCGATCGACGAGGTCAAGGCGAAGCTGGCCGGGATGGGCCTCGCGCTCAAGGACAGCCCGCCCGGATTCGACCCGACCGCGGCCGCGGACGCCTTCGGTGCGGACGACGACGCGGACGCCGGGTTCGTCGAGACCGAGCAGTACTGAGAGCTCGGGCCTTCCGGTCCGAACTCGGGTGCGGGGTCGCTGTGCTTGATCGCGCAGTTCCCCGCGCCCCTTCCGGGGCGCCCCTTCGGGGCGGCCCCGGATCTCCGACGGGCAACCGCCCGCTCGGATACTGACCCCGGTACCTGATACGGCCGGGGCAGACACCTAGGAGAAACACCATGCCGAAGCCCACCAAGGGTGCCCGTATGGGCGGCAGCGCCGCGCACGAGAAGCTGATGCTCGCGAACCTCGCGAAGTCGCTGTTCGAGCACGGCCGGATCACCACCACCGAGGCGAAGGCGCGCAAGCTGCGTCCGTACGCCGAGCGTCTGGTCACCAAGGCGAAGAAGGGCGACCTTCACAACCGCCGTCAGGTGCTCCAGGTCATCACGGACAAGAGCATCGTCCACACGCTCTTCACCGAGATCGGCCCGCGCTACGAGAACCGTCCGGGTGGCTACACGCGCATCACCAAGATCGGTAACCGTCGTGGCGACAACGCGCCCATGGCTGTCATCGAGCTGGTCGAGGGTCTGACGGTGGCGCAGGAGGCGACCGGCGAGGCCGAGGCCGCGACCAAGCGTGCCGCCAAGGACGCCGAGGCCGCTGAGGCTCAGGTCGACACGACCAAGGCTGAGGACGCCGAGGAGTCCAAGGACGCCTGAGCGTCTGCTGGGGGCTGTTCCTTGGCGGCTGCGGATTCGTCGTGGCTTGTCGCGCAGTTCCCCGCGCCCCCTTGAGGGCGTTGGCGGGTCCGTTCCTTTCCGGGAACGGGCCCGCTTTTGTGTTGCTGAGAGGATCTGTACGTGAGTGATGAAGCAGCAGCCGGTTACGTGCGTGTGCGTCTCGACCTGTCGTACGACGGGAGCGAGTTCTCCGGGTGGGCCAAGCAGGCCGGGGGGCGGCGGACCGTGCAGGGGGAGATCGAGGACGCTCTGCGGACCGTGACGCGGTCGGGTCAGACGTACGAGCTGACGGTGGCGGGACGTACCGATGCCGGGGTGCATGCCCGTGGGCAGGTGGCGCATGTCGACTTGCCGCGTGAGGTCTGGGCCGAGCACAACCCGAAGCTGCTGAAGCGGCTCGCCGGGCGGCTGCCCAGGGACGTACGGGTGTGGGCCCTCAGGGAGGCGCCCAGTGGCTTCAACGCGCGGTTCTCGGCGATCTGGAGGCGGTACGCGTACCGGGTCACCGACAATCCCGGGGGCGTCGATCCGCTGCTGCGCAACCATGTGCTGTGGCACGACTGGCCCCTGGACGTCGATGCCATGAACGAGGCCGCGCGGCGGCTGCTCGGGGAGCACGACTTCGCCGCCTACTGCAAGAAGCGGGAGGGCGCGACGACGATCCGTACGCTCCAGGAGCTGAGTCTCGTCAAGGGCGACGACGGGATCATCACCGCGACCGTGCGGGCCGACGCCTTCTGCCACAACATGGTGCGTTCGCTCATCGGGGCGCTGCTGTTCGTGGGCGACGGGCACCGGCCGCCCGACTGGCCCGGGAAGGTGCTGGCGGCCGGCGTACGGGACTCGGCCGTGCACGTCGTACGACCGCACGGCCTGACGCTGGAGGAGGTCGGCTACCCGGCCGACGAACTGCTCGCCGCGCGCAGCAAGGAGGCGCGGAACAAGCGGTCGCTGCCGTCGGCGGGGTGCTGCTGACCGGCTTCCAGGGGCCCCTCACCCGTGGGCGGAGTTCCAGGTGGTGACCAGGCCCGAGAGGGCCGTGGCGGCGTCGTCGGCGTCGTTGCCGTCGCCGCGTGCCTTGGGGGAGAGCTCCACGTGGAGGAACTTGGCGTGGTGGCGCTCCGCGGCCTTGCCCTGGACGTTCGTGGTGCCTTCCAGGGGGCAGCGGGCCGACCAGCTCCGGCAGACCCGCAGCCCGTCGGCCTGCATGGCGTCGGCCAGCGCGGCGGCCTCGGTGAGGGTGCTCCGCGCGGCTCCGGTGGAGAGGACGGCCTCGTACGGGCGGTCTGAGTCCTTGGCGAAACCGTGCAGTTGCACACCCGGGACGTCGCGTTTCTGGAGCTCCACGACGACGGCGTGGAAGACGCTGTCCTCCCGGTGGGCGACGTCGGCGGCGTCGCCCCGGCCCGCCTCGCGGTGCGCGCCGGCGATGACCAGTGAGCCGCCGGGGTTGTCCTCCAGGAGCCGCACGCCCAGGCGTTCGGTGTCCCGGTCGGAGACCGGGTGCGGTACCTGGGCGTTCCAGCGGACGTCGGAGTCGGCGGTCAGGTAGAGGCGCCCCCAGCGTTCGGCCCGGCCGGGGCGGGCGGCGGCGATCTCGTCGTACCTGCGGCCGGACTCGGTGTCGGTGAGGCGCGTGAGCTTGAGGCCGAGGGGGTCGAGCAGCCGTTCGGCCTGCGTGGCGTCGCCGTCCAGGAGGTGGCCGACGCTCTCGGCGACGCGCTCGCGCTGGGCGTCCTCCGGTGGGGAGTACGCGGCGTCGGGCTCCAGGTCCGCCGTGTACGTGAGGATCCTGCTGCGGAGGTCCACCAGCTCCCGGGCGCCCGGAGTGGAGTCGTCCGTTGACCGGTCTGGTGCCGATTGACAGCCGAACAAGGCGAGGGCGAGTCCGATTTGGACCAAAATACGTGTCAAGTGTGACTGTCTTGTGACGGTAACGTCCGTGGCGCTTGTGTACTTCATGTGAATATGATGCGGTGACACTTCGTAATCCTCTCCGGATCGCCCGGGCGGCAACCGCTTTCGCGGCCACCGTTGCGGTGACGACCGCGTGCACCTCCGCGGCTTCCGCACCGCAGGTGAAGCCAGGTGGCCGCTCGTTCACCGTCGCCGCCGCCGGTGACGTGCTGATCCACCCCGAGCTGGTCGACCAGGCCGCCAAGGATGCCAAGAAGACCGGTGAGGGAGAGGCCGGGCTGGACTTCGGGCCGCTGCTCGCCGGGATCAAGCCGGTCATCAGCAAGGCCGATCTGGCCATCTGTCACATGGAGACGCCCGTCGGGAATCCGCGGGGCCCCTTCGAGGGATACCCGGAGTTCCTCGTCCCGCCGCAGATCCTGACGACGCTCAAGGGCGTGGGCTACGACACCTGCTCGACGGCCTCCAATCACACCTACGACCACGGTCTGGGGGCTGTACGGCGCACCTTGAACGCCATGGACAAGGCCGGCCTCGGGCACACCGGCTCCGCCCGCACGCCCGAGGAAGCGGAACGAATCAACATTCGTGACGTCAAGGGCGTCAAGGTCGCCCACCTCTCGTTCTCCTGGATGTCGTTCCGCCACCCGACGCCGGAGAAGGAGAAATGGGCGTTCAACCAGCTCGACGCGGACGCGATCAAGGACGCCGAGGCCCGGGCCCGCGAGAAGGGCGCCGAGGTGGTCATCCTCTCGGTTCACTGGGGGGCCGAGCACTACAACGAACCGAGCCTCCCCCAGCTGCGGTTGGCGGAGCGGCTCAGCGCGGAGACCGGGATCGACCTGGTGATCGGGCACCACTCCCATGCGGTGCAGCCGATCCAGAAAGTGAACGGCACCTGGGTCGCCTACAGCCTGGGCAACCAGGTCGCCCGTCACTCCTCGCCCACCGGAGTCACCGAGGAGGGCGCGATCGGCTGGTTCCAGTTCCGTGAGACGACCGACGGCTGGGACGTCTCCGCCCGCTACGCCACGACGCTCGTGGACATCCCGCCCGAGGTGGAGTCCGGTGAGAAGCCGCCCGCCGGCGCGGTCGAGGACCACCGGGTGGTGGACGTACGGCGGGCGCTCGACGCGCCGGGCGATCTCTCCGAGGAACGGCTGGCCCGCTACCGGCTGGCGGCCGACCGCACGCGTGGCTTCCTGTACAACCGCGGGGCGCCGGGCGGCGACGGCCTGAAGGAGCTCACGCTGGAGCGTGACTAGCGCCACAGCGCATTGGGGGCGAGCGAGACAACCTCGCCCCTCCCCAACAGTCTTATAAACGGCGGTCCGTTACCTCTCCCGCGGGAGAGGGGTTCTGTGCGGCCGTCCTTCACCCCAGAGAGGCCGGAGGAGACCACCGGTGACACCCACCCGCGCCGCGCGCCCCGTGAAGGGAGGACGGCGGCGCAGCCGGAGACGCGCGGACATGCCGCTGCTGGGCGGCGTCCGTCCCCCGATCGCGCTGCTGTGCGTGCTGGTGCTCGCCCTCGCCGGCCTCACCGCCCAGGTGCTCGGCCCCGCCGGTGAGCAGGCCGTACCGCAGGCGGTGCTCTCCTCGCAGCAGCACTTCGCGGAGGACGGCGCCATCGCCCTGCGCGCCTCGATCGACGAGCGGGTCACCGACCTGAACCGCACCGCCGCCGCGCTGAACGCGGGGCCGCCGGTGAAGCCCGAGCGCGTCCTGTCCGACCTGGGGAAGACCTACCAGAAGTGGACGGGCACCACGGTCCTGGACCTGGAGAGCGGCAAGGTGCTGGCCGCCAGGGGGGAAACGATTCCACTCGGGTGGCTGGACAAGGACGTCCTCACCGGGGACACGGCCCTCAAGCCCCGCATGGTGCGGCTGGAGACCGGCGACGTACGCCTGATGACCATGGCTGTCCTGGACTTCGAGGACCGGCCGCAGCAGCTGCTGCTCGCCTCCAACAGCCTGTCCGTGCCCGCCATCAACCTGGGCCAGTTCCGCTCCATGGCGGTCGTCGCCACCGGCGGGGAGATCCTCGCCACGGCAGGCTTCGAACAGTCCGAGGCGCTCAACACCGACCAGGAGCGCCAGGAGCTGGCCTTCCTCCAGAAGCAGATGAGCGGGCTGTCCGCCCAGGCGGCACGGGAGACCGAGCAGGACCCGGTCAGTGCCAGGGAGCCGGGCTCCCGCGGCTACCCCGGTGTCAGCGGGACCCTGGTCGGCGGGAGCTACAACGGCCGTGTCGCCACGGCCGGTTACGCCTCCCTCTCCTCCGCCGACCCGGAGGAGAAGAAGAGCGTCGGCGCGGGCCTCGGGCTCACCGTCGTCGCCCTGCTGCCCGTGGTCCAGCAGCAGGCCGCCGCTCCGGACCGGGAGCTGTACGGGCTGCTGGCGGCCGGAGCCCTGGTGGTGCTCGGACTGCTCGCCGCGGCCGTGCTGTGGGCGACCGTGCAGCGGCCGCTGCTGCGGCTGTTCCTGGAGTCCCGCCGACTGGCCCGGGGCGACCTGACCCGCCCGGTGGACGTGCCCCGCTGGGGTGAGGCCGCGCGCATCGGCTCCGCGCTGGAGAGGCTGCGCGCGCAGCTGGGCGGTCCGGCCGATGATCCCGGTGGCCGCCAGCGCGTCAAGGGGCGGTTCGGGGTGCGCGGGCCGCTCGCGCTGACCGCCGTACTGCTGCTGCTGTGGTGTCTGCCCGTCGGCCTCCTGCTGAACCGCACCGACGACTCCGTCACCATTCCGGCCAGCATGGTCGCGGACCAGCGTGACCGCACCGACCTGGTCGCCGACCGGGTGCGCCGGGCGCTCAACGAGGCGCAGGCGGACCTGGTCTCCACATCCCGGCTGATCGACCCGGACGACGCCGACGCCGGCCGCGCACTGCTCGAGGAAACCCTGCGCGAGCACACCCGCTACCAGGCGCTGTACCTCCTCGACGAGGACGGCGAGGTCGTCGCCCGCGCGGGCAAGGAGCCGCGCGCCGGATTCGCCGACGCGGACGAGCTGCCGCTGGTCCGGGTGGCCGGCAAGGGTGAGAAGAAGCCGGTCGTCCAGGCCGGGGCGCCCCTGCCGGGCCACAAGGACATGACCCTGGTCGGCGAGGTCCGGGTCGAGTTCCTCAACTCGCTGCTGAAGCGGCCCGGGCTCGGCGAGGTCCGCGTGGTGGACGCCAAGGCGCAGACCATCGCCGCCAGCGACGGCTTCCTGGCCTTCGAGGACCTGCCGCGCGACGCGCTCACCGACCTCGTCCGGGCCGGCAGCGTCCACGTCGGCGCCGGTCCCGTCGAGAACGGCCTGCTGATCCGCGAAGGCCGCGGGACCACGGTCGCCGCGGCCGCCCCGTTCTCCGGCGGCGGCGTGGCGGCCGACATCGGCTGGACCGTGGTCAGCTGGCAGAACGCCAAGGACTTCCAGATCACTCCGTACCAGCGCGAGGACCGCAGCGTCCTGGCCGGACTGCTCGGTCTGGCCCTGATCGTCGTCTGCCTCGGCTGGTTGTACCTGGTCGTGGCCCGGCCGATGCGGGCCCTGGCGGCCGGCGCGGAGAAGCTGGCCGACGGCGACCTCAAGTCCGTGCTGTACCCCCGCTACCAGGACGAGGTCGGCGCCGTCGTGCGCAGCCTCGAACTGCTCCGCCAGCAACTCCAGGCCCGTAAGCAGACCCAGGCGCGCCGGCTCGCGGAGCCGGAAGCCAGCGTTCGGGGAAGGTGACCCAGCCGTGCTCTATCTGTACTTCGTCCTGCTCACCGGCAGCGTGCTGCTGCTGGTGGCGGGCATCGTGGAACAGCGCCGGCACTACGCCAGCCTGCACAGCATCCCGTCGCGCGTGCTCGTGAACGGCATCCGCGGCAAGTCCTCCATCACCCGGCTGTGCGCCGGGGCGCTGCGCGGCGGCGACCTGGTCACCGTGGCGAAGACCACGGGTACGGCGGCCCGGTTCATCCACCCGGACGCCACCGAGGAGCCGGTCTACCGCAAGTTCGGCATCGCCAACGTGGTGGAGCAGATCGGCATCGTGCGCCGGGCCGCCACCTACCGGCCCGACGCCCTCGTCATCGAGTGCATGGCCGTCATGCCGGCCCTGCAGGAGGTGAACCAGAGCAAGCTGATCCGCTCCACGATCGGCGTGCTGTGCAACGTCCGCGAGGACCACCTCGCCGAGATGGGACCCACCCTCGACGACGTGGCGCGGTCGCTGTGCCGCTCCATGCCGGAGGACGGCATCTGCGTCACCGCCGAGAAGGAGCGCTTCCACATCCTCCAGGAGGAGGCCGACGCCCGTAACTGCCAGCTGATCTTCGCCGACCCGGAGACCGTCACCGACGAGGAGCTGCGCGGCTTCAGCTGGTTCACCTTCAAGGAGAACGTGGCGATCGCCCTCGTCGTGGCCGAACTGCTCGGCGTGGAACGGCGGGTCGCCCTGCAGGGCATGTACGACGCCCCGCCGGACCCGGGCGTGCTGTCCGTCGAGCGCTACGCGACGCCCGAGGGCAAGCGGCTCGCCTTCGCCAACGTCTTCGCGGCCAACGACCCCGAGTCGACGCTGATGAACATCAACCAGCTGCTCGACCTCGGAGCCATCCACCGGCCGCTGAACGTCGTGATCAACTGCCGGCCCGACCGCGTGGAGCGCAACGGGCAGATGGGCGAGATCATCCCCGACCTCCAGCCGGACCACGTCTTCGTCATCGGGCACCCCGCCAAGAGCGCGATCGACGCCATCCCCGCCGAGTGGCGCGACCGGGCGGTCGACCTCGGGGGTGAACGCCGGTCGGCCGAGGAGTTCATGCCCGCCCTGCTGGAGCGCCTGGCCGCCGACTCCTCCCTGGTCGCCATCGGCAACATCCACGGTCAGGGCGAGGAACTGCTGGAGTACCTGGCCGAACTCCCGGCGGACGAGTCCGCGCCCGCCGACGCGGCACGGCCCTCGGCCACGGCCGCACCGGCCCAGCCGGCGCGCCTGGACCCCTACGCCTCGTACCCCATGGCCTATGAGGAGCGCTACCAGGCCTCCCGTACCCAGGACATCCCGGTGGTCCGCATCCCTCCCCAGCCGTCGGGGCCGTACGCCGACGCCGGGTACCCCGAGCCGGCCCCCTACCAGCAGGGGCCCTACGTCGCTCCGGCCCAGCAGGGCTGGCAGTACGCCGACGAGCCCTACGGGTACGTCCCGGCCGACGACGGGGGTCAGCCTCCCCGTTCCTGACGTCCACGGGCGGGGCGAGCGCCGCCCGCAGGACCGCCGCTCGCCCCGTACCGAACCCGCACCCGTACCCCGTGCCCGGAGACCCCGTTGACCACCGCCGCCCTGACTCCCGAGATGGCCGCCCTCGGCATCGCCATCGGCCTGTTCTTCTCGTTGCTGTGCTACCTGACCACCAACCTGTCGCCCGGCGGCATGATCACGCCGGGCTGGCTCGCCCTGACCCTCATCGAGGACCTCCAGCGGGCGGCCATGGTGGTCGGCGTCACCGCCCTCACCTACGCGGGCACCAAGGTCATGCAGCGGCTGGTGATCCTCTACGGCAAGCGGCTGTTCGCCGCGGTGGTCCTGCTGGGCGTGCTGCTCCAGGCCACGGTGATGATCGTGCTGTCGATCGAGTTCCCGCTGCTCTACGGCAACCAGACCCTCGGCTTCATCGTGCCCGGCCTGATCGCGTACCAGATGGTCCGCCAGCCCAAGGGGGCGACGCTGCTGGCGACCGGCACCGTCTCGCTCATGGCCTACATCGTCGTCGCCGCCGGGCTGCTGCTCGGCATCATGCCCACCGTCTGAGAACCGGCGTCCCGGCGACCGATATCCCAGGAGAGAACACATGGCAGGGAAGAAGAAATCGAGGCCGGTCCTCTCCGGCCTCGTGGTGCTGGGGCTCGTCGCGACCTCCGGCTACCTCACCGTGGAACTCCGCAAGCAGGAGGACAAGGGCGTCCCGGAGATCACGAACGTCGGCGTGCTGGACGGCTCGGACCGGGCCGGCGGCGCGACGAAGACCCGCGACAAGGGCGGGGAGAGCTGGTCCCGGCTGGAGAACCCCGCCCGCTCCGTGCTGCGCGGGTCCGACGGCCAGGTCAAGGCGGTGTTCACCGACGGGGCGCGCACCGCGACCCTGACCGGACCGGCACGCACCTTCACCGAGCCCTCGTCGACGAGCTCCAAGGTCTCCACGACGGACTGGGTCCGCCTCATGCCCGAGCCCTGGAAGAAGGGCGCGGACAAGCAGAAGTGGTTCAAGGACTGGTACGCCGAGTACGAGGCCGCCAAGGAGGACGACCTCCTGGCCATCGCCTTCCAGTACGTCGCGGGCGCCAAAGAGAAGAAGGACGAGCAGGGCACCGTCTACGCCGGTGACGCCAACTTCGGGCCCCTCAACGCGAACGGGGCGGAGGGCGGCGACCTGCGCCTGGAGCAGTCCGACTTCTACGACTACCTCGGCGTCCAGTACCCCTTCCGGGACGGCGTGATCGGCCAGCCGGAGACCGCGCGTGCCCGGTCGATCGACTGCTCGGGATACATGCGGATGGTGTTCGGCTACCGCGCCCGCTACCCGCTCATGTCCTCGGACGAGTCGGGTGACGGCCTGCCGCGCACCGCCAACGGCATGGCCCGCTCCAAGCAGGGTGCCGACATCCTGCCGCTCACCGGCATCTCGCCCAAGGACCGGCCCACCGGCATCGACCAGCTCCAGCCCGGGGACCTCGTCTTCTTCAAGCTCGACACCCGGACGAAGCAGCGCCTGGACCACGTCGGCATGGTGCTCGGCTACGACACCGAGGGCCACCTGCTCTTCGTCTCCAGCCGCGAGGAGGTCAACGGCCCGACCATCGGCGACGTCGGCGGAGTGTCCCGGCTGGACGGCAACGGCTACTACGCCAAGACGCTGCGCAGCGCCAAGAGGCTGTGACCGGGCGCGCGGCGGCGACCGGTCACCCGTTGGCCGCGGCCGACGCCTGCGCCTGACCGCGGCGGTGGATCTGGCGGAACGTGAACAGCTGGAGGTTGTCGCCCGTGGCGAACACCTCGGTGTCCTCCGTCGTCACGTCCTTGCCGCTGGTGAAGCCGGCGTTGGTGAAGTAGGCGTAGCGGCCGTAGGAGTTGCTGGTCGTGCGGCAGAAGCCGGATTCGCAGAAGGCCTTCACGCCTCCGCCGGAGAGCGACTTGACGAAGCTCTTCTTGTTGGTCTGGCTCTTGGCCTTGGCGGCCTGTGCCTCGGTGTCGAAGACCGCCACGCCGACCGTCACCGCGATGCCGTCCCTGGTGTAGGTGACGCGTATCAGGCGGGTGCAGTCGTTCGCGGTGAGGATCTTCGGGAGGGTGCCGCCCGAGGCCGAGGCGCAGTTCTTGGTGTCGGCCGTGGGGCCCTTCTTGTACGTCGTCTCGCCCATGGTCAGCTGGGTGCCGGGGAAGAGGGTGTCCGGGCTGAGCGGAGCCGTGTCCTTCTTCGCGCTGGCGATGAAGTCCTTCGGGTCCAGCGGGGGCGGGGCGCTGGTCGGGGCGAACGACGGGGCCGAGGCGGACTCGCTCGGGATGTCGGCCGAGGGCACCTGGGAGGTCGGGCTGTTCGCCTGGTTGTCGCCGCCCGCCGAGACCACGGCCACGGCGACGGCAGCGCCGATCGCGACGGTGGCGAGCGCGCCGCCGCCGACCAGGAGCAGCCGGCGTCGTCTGTTACGGGCCTCGGACGCCTCGGCGAGCGCGGCCCAGTCCGGAGACTGGCCGCCCCCGCTGTTCCAGGGCTGCTGCGACTGCGGTTTCCATGGATCCCACTGGGACTGGGGTCCCCCCTGCCCAAAGCTCATGGGGCGCATCTTAGACGGGACATGGGGCGTGCTGGTCCGCCTGGAGGGGCCCTCGAAGCCCTAGCGTTCCTCCCATGCGGACGGGCAAAGGCGACATCTGCGGGTGGTTGGGGCGACTGCTGCCGACCGGGGTGCTGCTGGTGTGCCTGTGGTCGTGGCCGGTGGCCGCGCTCGGGGTGTGGCCGTCGGTCATGGTCGGGGTGCTGCGGGCGCTGCGCCGTCCGCGCGGCGGCGGCTCCCTGCCGCGGTGGTGCGCCGCCGTGGCCGTCGATGTGGTGCTGTCGTCGGTGTTCCCGTACGTGCGGCCGGTGCGGCGCCGGACGCTGAGCAGGGCGGTTACCCTGTGTGCGGGCCTGTGCGTCTGCGTGGCGGGTCGTCGGCGATGATCCCGCGTTTTGACCCCTGTGGTGAGCCCCGGTATTCTGCTCTTTCGTTGTGTATTGGCTTGCTCATTCTCACGGGACGGGCCCTTACACCGGTCCACCGGGCCGATGACCAGCGACCAGCACGCGGTTTGCGTCACCGCAGTGCGGTCAAGGCTGTCGTGATCGTTTCGGTGACCTGTTCAGGACCATTCACTCGAAGCGAAGGCTACGAACCGTGCGTACGTACAGCCCCAAGCCCGGCGATGTGACGCGCCAGTGGCACGTCATTGACGCTCAGGACGTTGTCCTGGGTCGTCTCGCCACCACCGCAGCGACCCTTCTCCGGGGCAAGCACAAGCCGATCTACGCGCCCCACGTCGACGCTGGTGACTTCGTCATCATCATCAACGCGGACAAGGTGCACCTGTCCGGCAACAAGCGGACCCAGAAGATGGCGTACCGCCACTCCGGCTACCCGGGTGGTCTGCGCTCCGTCCGTTACGACGAGCTGCTCGACAAGAACCCCGAGAAGGCCATCGAGAAGGCCGTCAAGGGCATGCTCCCCAAGAACACTCTGGGCCGTCAGATGCTCTCGAAGCTGAAGGTCTACAAGGGTGACCAGCACCCGCACGGCGCGCAGCAGCCGCAGCCGTACGAGATCACCCAGGTCGCGCAGTAAGTCCGGCCACCCCCTAAGACTGAAGAGAATCTGAGGAGAATCGTGGCCGAGACCACTGCCGAGCAGCCGCTCGAAGAGCTTGACATCGACAGCTACACCACCGAGTCCGAGGTCCCCGTCGAGGGTGAGTACACCTCGGAGTCCATGGCCTCCCGCTTCGGCGAGCCCCAGCCGGCCGCCGGCCTGGGCCGTCGCAAGAACGCCATCGCCCGCGTCCGGATCATCCCGGGCACCGGCAAGTGGAAGATCAACGGGCGCACCCTCGAGGACTACTTCCCGAACAAGGTGCACCAGCAGGAAGTCAACGAGCCCTTCAAGGTGCTCGAGCTCGAGGGCCGCTACGACGTCGTCGCCCGCATCGCCGGTGGCGGTGTCTCCGGTCAGGCCGGTGCGCTCCGTCTCGGTGTCGCCCGCGCGCTGAACGAGGCGGACGTCGACAACAACCGCGGCCCGCTGAAGAAGGCCGGCTTCCTCAAGCGCGACGACCGTGCGGTCGAGCGCAAGAAGGCCGGTCTGAAGAAGGCCCGCAAGGCCCCGCAGTACAGCAAGCGCTAATCGCGTCGCTGTCCTTGCGACTGTCTTCGCAATGATCGCCCCGGCGGCACGTTCAGTGCCGCCGGGGCGTTCACGTACACAACCCCTGCGGATGTGGGACCGTCCCGGGGGATGTACTGGAGCCGCACTCTCTCGCAATTCGGAGGACACCACAGTGGGACGACTCTTCGGCACGGACGGCGTGCGCGGTGTCGCCAACGCGGACCTGACGGCGGAGATGGCCCTCGGCCTCTCCGTAGCCGCGGCGCACGTACTGGCCGAGGCGGGCACGTTCGAGGGACACCGGCCGACCGCGGTGGTCGGGCGTGACCCGCGCGCGTCCGGGGAGTTCCTGGAGGCCGCCGTGGTCGCGGGCCTCGCCAGCGCCGGCGTGGACGTCCTGCGGGTCGGCGTGCTGCCGACCCCGGCGGTGGCATTTCTGACCGGAGAGCTCGGCGCCGACCTCGGTGTGATGCTCTCCGCGAGCCACAACGCCATGCCCGACAACGGCATCAAGTTCTTCGCCCGCGGCGGGCACAAGCTCGCCGACGAGCTGGAGGACCGGATCGAGTCCGTCTACGAGGAGCACCGCACCGGCGCCCCGTGGGACCGGCCGACCGGGGCCGGGGTGGGCCGCGTACGCGAGTACGAGGAGGGCTTCGACCGGTACGTCGCGCATCTGCTGCGCGCCCTGCCGAACCGGCTCGACGGGCTGAAGGTCGTCCTCGACGAGGCGCACGGCGCCGCCGCCCGGGTCTCGCCCGAGGCGTTCCAGCGGGCCGGTGCCGAGGTCGTCACGATCGGCGCCGAGCCGGACGGGCTCAACATCAACGACGGGTGCGGATCCACGCACCTGGACAAGATCAAGGCCGCCGTCGTCGAGCACGGGGCCCACCTGGGCATCGCGCACGACGGTGACGCCGACCGGTGCCTCGCCGTGGACCACACCGGCGAGGAGGTGGACGGCGACCAGATCCTGGCCGTGCTCGCCCTGGCCATGCGCGAGGCCTCCACGCTGCGGTCCGAGACGGTCGTGGCGACGGTGATGTCCAACCTCGGCTTCAAGCTCGCCATGGAGCGCGAGGGCATCCGGCTCGTGCAGACGGCCGTGGGCGACCGGTACGTGCTGGAGGAGATGAAGGAGCACGGGTTCGCCCTCGGGGGCGAGCAGTCCGGGCACGTGATCATCCTCGACCACGCGACGACGGGCGACGGCACACTGACCGGGTTGCTGCTGGCGGCGCGGGTCGCGAAGAGCGGGCGTCCGCTGCGGGAGCTGGCGTCGGTGATGGAGCGGCTGCCGCAGGTGCTGATCAATGTGAGGGATGTCGACAAGTCCCGGGTGACGACGTCGGCCGAGCTGTCGGCGGCGGTTGCCGACGCGGAGCGGGAGCTTGGCGCTACCGGGCGGGTGCTGCTGCGGTCCTCGGGGACCGAGCCGCTGGTGCGGGTGATGGTGGAGGCGGCGGATATCGAGCAGGCTCGGTCTGTGGCCGGGCGGTTGGCTGATGTGGTGAAGTCCGCGCTCGGTTAGGGAGCGGGCCCGGAGGCGGGGGTTCTGTTGCGGGCGGGCTGCCGGTTGTGTGTGGCTTGTCGCGCCCAGGCGGCGGAGCCGCACATGGATGTACAGCCCCGCGCCCCTGAGACAGCTGCCCCTACGGCGTTTTCTTGCGCTGCGTGGACCAGAGCCATTTCTGCACCAGCAGGGTCAGCGTGCCGGCGACGATGATGCCCAGCAGGTTCAGCAGGAGTTGTTCTGTGGAGCCCTTGGTCTGGGTCATGTCGCCGTAGCTCAGGGCCACCGCCGCGTTCGCCGCGGCCGGGACCGTGGTCACCGAGATGGCCACGCCCACCAGGGCGCCCGACTTGGCGGAGGTCAGGGAGAGCGTGCCGGCGATGCCGGCCAGGACCGCCACGACGAACGAGAACCAGTCGGGGGCGTAGATGAAGCCCGTGTTGGGGCGGTCCGCCCTGAGTTGCCGCTTGCTGAACAGGTCGACCGCGTCCATGAAGAGGCTGAAGCCGACCGTCACCGCCATCGCCACCGCGAAGCCCACCAAGAGGGCGATCAGCGAGCGCAGGGCCAGGCGTGCTTTGCTGCGGACGATCGCGGTGCAGATGCCGGCGAGAGGGCCGAACTCCGGTCCCACCGCCATGGCGCCCACGATCAGGATCGCGTTGTCCAGGACCACACCGCAGGCGGCGAGCATCGTGGCGAGGGTGATGAACGCGAGGTATGTGACGGAGAGGGTCGACTCCTCGTGCGTCGCGTCGCTGAGCTGCTCCCACAGGACCGCGTCCGCGCCCTCGCCGGGTGCGTCGGCCGCGGCCTGGTCGGCCCGCTCGGACAGCGACAGGTCGATGGCCTCGACGGCGATGGAACCGCTGGTGTCGATGCCGAGTTCCCGCAGGCCGGTGAGCAGTTCGTCACCGGCCTCGCGCGCCACGTCGCACATCACGACGTCCCCGGCGGGGTTGCGGGCGGTGTCCGGCAGCACGACGAGGTGGGCGGTGCCGATCGTCTTGTCGATCAGCCGCACCACGTCGTCGGTCTTCCCGGACGGCGTGATCAGGCGCAGGTGGAGCATGACGGCTATCTAACCGGTCTTTCCCCCGGGCGTCACAGCTTGCGCAGGCTGAGGCGCTGCACCTTGTGGTCCGGGCCCTTGCGCACGACGAGGGTGGCGCGGCCGCGGGTGGGGGCGATGTTCTCCACCAGGTTGGGCCGGTTGATCGTGCGCCACATCGTCCGGGCGTAGTCGAGGGCTTCCTCCTCCGATACCTGGGTGTACTTGCGGAAGTACGAGGACGGGTTCTGGAACGCGGTCGCGCGCAGCTTGCGGAAGCGGTTGAGGTACCAGTGCTCGATGTCCTCGACGCGGGCGTCGACGTAGACGCTGAAGTCGAAGTAGTCGGCGAGGCCGACCCGGGTGCGGCCGTCCTTGCCGGGGAGGGCGGGCTGGAGGACGTTCAGACCCTCGACGATCAGGATGTCGGGGCGGCGGACCGTGAGCTTCTTGTCGGGGACGATGTCGTAGATCAGGTGGGAGTAGACGGGGGCCGTGACCTCGTCCTTGCCGGCCTTGATGTCGGCGACGAAGCGGGTCAGCGCGCGGCGGTCGTAGGACTCGGGGAATCCCTTCCGCGACATCAGGCCGCGGGTCTGCAGCTCCTGGGTGGGCAGCAGGAAGCCGTCGGTGGTGACCAGTTCGACGCGCGGGTGTTCCGGCCAGCGCGAGAGCAGGGCCTGGAGGAGCCGGGCGACCGTCGACTTGCCCACGGCGACCGAGCCGGCGACTCCTATGACGAACGGTGTGCCGGACTGGGAGCCCTGCTCGCCCAGGAAGGTGTTGAGCGCGCCTCTGAGGCCGTCCGTGGCACCGACGTAGAGATTGAGAAGTCTGGACAGCGGGAGGTAGATGTCCCGCACCTCGTCGAGGTCGATGACATCGCCGAGACCGCGAAGCTTCTCGACCTCCTCGGCCGTCAGCGGCAGCGGCGTCTTGTCACGCAACGCGCTCCACTCGGCTCGGGTGAGGTCGACGTAGGGAGTCGCCTCCGGCCGCTGCCGGTGGGCGCTCCGGGGTATCGAGGAGACCGGAGAGATCACAGTCCATTGTTACGGGCGTACGAACGGACCGTGAGGTGGGATCCGTCACGCGGCCGGTGACGTTCTCCGCGGGCCGCCGACTTTCTCCGTTCGGGACGAAACGGGCCAAGGGGAGGAATGTCAGTGGCGTGCGTCACAGTTGTGGGAGAGGTGGGCCCAGGCCGGGGTCCAGGAACGCCGAGGGGTGACCCATGACGTATGCGATAGAGGCGGAAGGTCTGGTCAAACGGTTCAAGGAGACCGAGGCACTGGCCGGTGTCGATCTGGCGGCCCGCAAGGGCACGGTGCTCGGGCTGCTGGGCCCCAACGGTGCGGGCAAGACGACCGCGGTGCGGATCTTCGCGACGCTGCTGCGCCCGGACGGGGGCACGGCCCGGGTGGCCGGCCACGACGTGGTCCGGGAGGCCGGGGTCGTGCGGGCCATGGTCGGGCTGACCGGGCAGTACGCGGCGGTCGACGAGAACCTGACCGGCGCGGAGAATCTGCTGCTCATCGGCCGGCTGCTGGGCCTGCCGAGGCGGGAGGCGAAGGCGCGGGCGGGGGAGCTGCTGGAGCGCTTTCAGCTGACGCACGCGGCCGGCCGGGCCGCGAAGACGTTCTCGGGAGGCATGCGCCGGCGGCTGGACCTCGCGGCCAGCCTGGTGGGGCGGCCCCGCATCCTCTTCCTCGACGAGCCGACCACGGGCCTCGACCCGCACAGCCGTGGTGAGCTGTGGGACATGCTGCGCGGCCTGGTCGCGGACGGTGCGACCGCGCTGCTGACCACGCAGTATCTGAACGAGGCCGATGTGCTCGCCGACGAGATCGTGGTGATCGACAAGGGCCGGGTGATCGCCGAGGGTACGCCGGACCGGCTGAAGGCCCAGGTCGGCGGCCAGGTGCTGGAGCTCCGGCCGATCCTCGGACAGGACCTCGCGCGGGCGCACGCGCTGGTGGCCGGGGCCGCCGGGCCGGAGGCCCGGATCGAGGGCGAGATGATCACCGCGCCGGTGAAGGACCCCGAGCTGATGCCGGCCGTCGTGCGCGCCCTGGACCGGGAGGGGATCGCGGTGGGCGAGCTGGCTCTGCGCCGCTCCTCGCTCGACGAGGTCTTCCTCGCCCTCACCGGCCACCGCGCCGAACCGGGCGAGCCCGAGCAGGACGGCGGCGCAGCCGTCCGGGAAGAGGACGAGAGCGAGCTGGAGAAGGCGGTGAGCCGCTCATGACCGCCACCACCATCACCGCGCCCGTCACCGCGTCGGGCCGCGTGCCGCCCCTCGCCGGAGTGCGGCAGACCTTCACGATGGCCTGGCGGAGTCTGGTCGCCGTCAAGCACAACCCGCTCGAACTGGTCGACTACAGCATCACGCCGATCATGTTCGTGTTCCTGTTCACCTACGTGCTGGGCGGGCAGATGGCCGGATCGCCCGACGCGTATCTGAAGTACGCGCTGCCCGGGATCATCGTGCAGAACACCCTGTTCATGACGATGTACACGGCGATGGCGCTCAACACCGACCTCACCAAGGGTGTCTTCGACCGGCTGCGCAGCCTGCCCATCGCGCGCTCCGCCCCGCTGATCGGGCGGATCACCGCCGACCTCGCGAAGCACGTCTGGGCCATGCTGCTGATGATCGGCCTCGGACTGGCCCTCGGCTTCCGCATCACCGGCGGGTTCGGCGGGTTCCTGCTCGGCGTGCTGCTGCTGGTGGTGTTCGCCGCGGCCGTGTCATGGAGTGCGGTACTGATCGGGATGCTGGCCGGTGACGCGGAGAAGGTGCAGGCGTTCGCCTTCACCCTCATCTTCCCGATCACCTTCACCAGCAGCGCCTTCGTCGTCGTCGACACCATGCCGGGCTGGCTCCAGGCGTGGAGCGACGTCAACCCGGTCACGCACCTGTCCGACGCCTTCCGCGGGCTGCTGCTCGGCGGGGCGGTGGCGGAGCCGGTGCTGTGGTCGCTGGTGTGGGCGGCGGGTATCGCGCTGGTGTTCTATCCCCTGGCGATGAGGGCCTATCGGGCGAAGGTGTGAGATCGAGGGGTCAGGTCTTCGTACCCCGGTGGGAATTTCCGATTTCGGGCACGCTACGACCGGTTCAGCGCGGGAATCGACCCTAAGCTGCCGCCCATGTGTGGAATCGTGGGATACGTGGGGCCGCAATCGGCGCTCGAGGTCGTGATGGCCGGGCTGAAGCGGCTGGAGTACCGGGGGTACGACTCGGCGGGCGTCGCCGTGCTGGCCGACGGCGGGCTGGCGGCGGCCAGGAAAGCCGGCAAGCTCCTCAACCTGGAGAAGGAACTGGACGGCCGGCCGCTGCCGACCGGCACGACGGGCATCGGACACACCCGGTGGGCCACGCACGGCGGACCGACGGATGCCAACGCCCACCCGCACATCGACAACGCGGGTCGGGTCGCGGTGGTGCACAACGGCATCATCGAGAACTTCGCCCTGCTGCGGGCCGAGCTGGAGGTGCGGGGCCACGAGTTGGCCTCCGAGACCGACACCGAGGTCGTCGCGCATCTGCTCGCCGAGGAGTTCTCGTCGTGCGCGGACCTCGCCGAGGCGATGCGGCTGGTGTGCCGACGGCTGGAAGGCGCGTTCACGCTGGTCGCGGTGCACGCCGACGAGCCGGACGTGGTGGTGGGCGCGCGGCGGAACTCGCCGTTGGTGGTGGGCGTCGGAGAGGGCGAGGCCTTTCTCGCCTCGGACGTCGCCGCGTTCATCGCCCACACGCGGTCGGCGATCGAGCTGGGACAGGACCAAGTGGTGGAGCTGCGCCGGGACGGCGTGACGGTGACGGGCTTCGACGGCCGCCCGGCCGACGTCCGCTCGTACCACGTCGACTGGGACACGTCGGCCGCGGAGAAGGGCGGCTACGACTACTTCATGCTCAAGGAGATCGCCGAGCAGCCCAAGGCGGTCGCCGACACGCTGCTGGGCCGTATCGACGGCTCCGGTTCGCTGACCCTGGACGAGGTGCGGATCCCCGCGGGGGTGCTGCGGGAGATCGACAAGGTCGTCATCGTCGCGTGCGGTACGGCCTTCCACGCCGGGATGATCGCCAAGTACGCCATCGAGCACTGGACGCGCCTGCCGTGCGAGGTGGAACTGGCCAGTGAGTTCCGGTACCGGGACCCGATCCTGGACGCGCAGACCCTCGTCATCGCCATCTCCCAGTCCGGCGAGACCATGGACACGCTCATGGCGCTGCGGCATGCCCGCGAGCAGGGCTCCAAGGTGCTGGCGATCTGCAACACCAACGGCTCGACGATCCCGCGCGAGTCGGACGCGGTGCTGTACACGCACGCCGGTCCCGAGGTGGCCGTCGCCTCCACCAAGGCGTTCCTGACACAGCTCGTCGCCTGCTATCTGGTCGCCCTCTATCTGGGCCAGGTGCGGGGTACCAAGTGGGGCGACGAGATCCGGGCGGTGATTCGCGACCTGTCCTCGATCGCCGGTGCGGTGGAGCAGGTCCTGGGCACGATGGAGCCGGTGCGGGAGCTGGCGCGCACGCTCGCCTCGAAGAACACGGTGCTGTTCCTCGGCCGGCATGTGGGGTATCCGGTGGCGCTGGAGGGCGCGCTGAAGCTCAAGGAGCTGGCCTACATGCACGCCGAGGGGTTCGCGGCGGGGGAGTTGAAGCACGGGCCGATCGCCCTGATCGAGGAGGACCTGCCGGTGGTCGTCGTGGTGCCGTCGCCGCGCGGGCGGTCCGTGCTGCACGACAAGATCGTGTCCAACATCCAGGAGATCCGGGCGCGGGGGGCGCGGACGATCGTCATCGCGGAGGAGGGGGACGAGGCGGTGGTGCCGTACGCGGACCACTTGATCCGGGTGCCGGTCACGCCGACGCTGCTCCAGCCGCTCGTGGCCACGGTGCCGCTCCAGGTGTTCGCGTGCGAGCTGGCGACGGCTCGCGGGAACGAGGTGGATCAGCCTCGGAACCTGGCGAAGTCGGTGACGGTGGAGTGAGGAAAAGGGGCGAACGGCGGGTTGCCGTTCGCCCCTTGAGCAGCCACTCAGCCGACTGGTCGGTCGGCTGGTCGGGCGACTACCAGTTGATGCAGGTCTTGGGGACCCAGCCGTTCACCTTGTCGCCGCCGTAGTACCACATGTTGCTCTTCTTGCCGCAGGCCGTGTACGAGCCGCCCTTGTAGGCCTTGCCGTCGTTGCAGATCCCGCCCCGCTCGCCCTTGCCCCAGATGCCGAGGGCGGTGGCGCTCGTCTTCGGCGAGGTGCGGACCTTGACGGTCTCCTTGGCCTTGACGTTGACGATCGCCTTGCTGCAGTCCTTCGGCGGGGCTGCGGCGGCGGTGCCGGCGGCGGCGACGGTGCCGGTGAGGGCCGTGGCGAAGAGGGCCGCGGCAGTGGCCGCCGTTCCCAGCGACTTGAACTTCATGGTCTTGCGTCCTCCCGTTGTGTGCGATGCCGGTTGCTCATCGCGGTCATCGCGAACTGTACAAGGGGGAGGGGGAGTTCACGTTCAGGAATTCAGTAGGGGAAGGTCCAGGGGGGCGGCGGCTTGGGGCTGTAGGGGAGCTTGGTCCAGCCGTCGGGGGTCACGTGGTAGAAGTCCCCGTTGTCGCCGTCCATCCGCGAGCTGCCGTGCACGTGCACGATGTCCGCGTGGAGGCGGTAGTGGAAGCCGCCCATCATGCCGACCACCCGGAAGGAGATCCGCACGTCCAGGCCCTCCGTCAGGGGGGACAGCGGTGGCAGGAGGTGCTCGATCTCGTCGAAGCAGCTGCCGGTGCGCTCCCGCAGCATCGCGTGGAAGTGGCGCTCCAACGCTTCGGAGGGAGCAGGGAGTTGCCGCACCGCGACCGGCTCCAGGAGCTCCAGCAGATGCGTGTGACCCCGCTCCCGCGCGATGTCCACCGGGCGCCGTCCGTCCCGGGTGCGCTGCGTGCGCCAGGCGCCGTGCGCGATCAGCCGGGAGGCGACCGCGATCGCGGCGCCGTGCCAGGCGGCCTGGTGCAGCGGGGCGAACCCGCTGCGGTTCCCGGGGCGGGCGAGATTGACCCGCTCGGGATTCTTCACCAGCTCCCCGAACAGGCCGCCCCAGTCTGCGTCCCGGGCCAGGTCCGAGAACCGGTCCCGCTCCTTCAGGTACCAGTCCCCGTAGCGCTCGCGGTCGGTGAGGCCGTCCCATTCCATGCCGATCATGCTAGTGCCCCGGCAGGCAACGTTTGCCCGGGGCGAACGTTGCCTGCCGGGGCGCTAGTCACCGCCGTCGAGGCCGAAGGCGGCGCGAGTCTCACCGTAGGGTGCTGCGCATGAGCATCATCGGGGTCGGGATCGACGTCGCCGAGATCGAGCGGTTCGCGGCGTCTCTGGAGCGAACGCCCGCGCTGGCCGAGCGGCTGTTCGTGGAGCGGGAGTTGTTGCTGCCCAGTGGGGAGCGCCGGGGTGTCGCCTCCCTGGCTGCCCGGTTCGCCGCCAAGGAAGCCCTGGCCAAGGCGCTCGGGGCTCCGCCCGGGCTGCTGTGGACCGATGCCGAGGTGTGTGTCGAGGACAGTGGGCAGCCCTGGCTGCGGGTGACCGGGACCGTGGCGGCGCGGGCCGCCGAGCTCGGGGTGCGGTCCTGGCATCTGTCCCTGAGCCATGACGCCGGTGTCGCCTCGGCCGTTGTGATCGCGGAGGGGTGACAGGGGGCCGGGGGACTACGACATGGACCACAGGAGCGTGGCCGTGCCGATGAAGCCCACGGCGCCGAGGATGGTGCCCGCCGCCGCGGTCCACATGCGGCCCGTGCCCCGGCGGGCGTGGTGGACGCCCATCACGCCGAACGTGATGGCCAGCGCTCCGGCCAGCACCGTCCAGGGGATCAGGAACGCCCAGGTGCCCACGGCGGAGAAGGTGCCGAGGACGAGTGCCGTGGGGCCCAGGGCGGTGGCGGGTGTGTCGGTTTCCATGGGTGTGGGTGATCCGGCCATGTTTCGGTCCCCCTTTTTGAACGAGTTCAAAATACGTCTCGATAGTAGCGCGACGGAGGGCTTGGCATGACCACGGTGGAGGGCGTGGACCCTCGCGGTACGCAGCACTGCGAGACGTCGGCTCTGGGGGTGTTGCTGCGGCACCAGGGACTCGATCTGTCCGAGCCCATGCTCTTCGGCCTCGGGTCCGGGCTGTCCTTCATCTACTGGGACAGCAAGAACATGGACTTTCCCTTCCTCGGCGGGCGCGTCAAGCCCTTCGAGCTCACCAGGAACCTGGCCGCCAGGCTGGGGCTGGAGCTCGCGGTCCAGGAGACCGGCTCCGCCCGCAAGGCATGGGAGCACGTGGCGGCCGCCGTCGACGCCGGCCGCCCCGTCGGGCTTCAGCTCGACAGTCACCACCTGGACTACTTCACCTCGAAGGTGCACTTCGGCGGTCACGTCGTCGCCCTGTACGGCTACGACGAGCACGACGCCTACCTGGTGGACACCGACCAGCAGGGCGGAGCGGTATCCACGAGCCTGGACAGCCTCGCCCGGGCCAGGGCCGCGCGCGGACCGATGACCGCCAGGCACCGGTCCTTCACGCTCACCGCCGCCGGGAAGACGCCCTCCCTGGAGAGTCGGATCATTCCGGCCATCACTGAATGCGCCGGCGCGTTCCTCGACCCGCCCATCGCCAACCTCGGCCACCGAGGCATCGAGAAGGCCGGGAAGCTCGTACCCGCCTGGCTCCAGCGCACCGACGCCCCCCAGCGGGACCTGCCGCAGGCCGCCCTCCTCATGGAGAAGGCCGGCACCGGCGGTGCTCTGTTCCGCAACCTCTACCGCGACTTTCTCGCCGAATGCGCCCAGCTGGTCGACAGCGGCCATCTGCGCACCGGCCACAGGCTGTACTCGGAGGCGGCCGGCTTGTGGACGGACGTCGCCGCGCTCATCACGAACGCCGGTGAGTCGGGCGATGAGCAGTACCTCGTGCGGGCAGGCACCGTCCTCCGCGACATCGCGTGCGTCGAACGCGAAGCCATGGAGGCGCTGAGCCGCCTGCGCGCTGAAGCCCCCGCCGGATGAGGGCGAGGGCTTCGCGGGCGCGGGCGTCAGCAGATCGACTGGCTGCTGTTCACCCGCGTGATGTTGCGGAACGTCGTGTTCTCGCCGCACGGGCTCTCCCTGATGGCCGAGTTGGTGACCGTCAGGTTCTGGATGGTGATGTCCTTGTTGTTCGGGAACTCCGAGCGGGCGGCCAGGCGCAGTTCGCCGCCGCCCGAGATCGTGCCGCTCTGGGCCGCGAGGTTGACGTTGTAGCAGTTCTCGATCAGGACCGAGTTGTTGCCGGTGTTGGAGATCGTCACCTTGTTGATCGTCGCCCCGCCGCTCTCCGACACGCAGAACACCCCGCGTCCGCCGCCGCGCGCGATGACCTCGCCGACCCGGATGTTGGTCGGGTAGCCACTGCCGACCCGGCCATTGCGGTTGGCCATGCGGAAGGCCGCGTAGCCGGTGCCCGTGCCCGCGTTCTCCGCGTCCACCTTGGTGACGTTGGCGTTGATGGTCTGGTTGAGCAGCAGGCCGGACTCGCCGACGTTGCGGGCGGTCACCGTGCCGATGGTGATGCCGTCGACGCCGTAGGTCTCGACGGCGTGGCTGGACGCGCCGGAGACGTAGACGTTGTCGATGCGGACGTTGCGCGTCCACTGGCTGGTGTCGCCGCGGTTGTCGATGCGGACGCCCAGGCCGCGGGAGAGGCGCATGTCTATCTGGCCGAGCACGACGTTCTGGACGTTGCGCATGAAGATGCCGTAGAGCGGGGTGCCGGTGAGCTTGAGGTTCTGGACCTCGACGTCGCGGGTGCCGCGGGAGTAGACCGGCGCCTGGTCGCCGGAGCCGCTGCCGGTGACGTTGATGGTGCCGCAGACGTCGAGGACGGTGTAGCTCGGGAGCGAGATGCGTGAGCCCGCCGAGATCGAGCCCGAGCCGCGGACCACCACCCGCTCCTTCGAGGTGCGGCCCGACGTGAGGCTGTTGACGGCCGCCTGGACGGCGGCGCGCATGTCGGTGCCGGTGTAGACGGTGCTGCCGCCGCGCCGGGCGGTCCAGTTGCTGCCGTTCTGTACGGCCTCGGCCTGAAAGGAGCCGTCTCCGCAGGCCGTCGCTCGCGTGGGGGCGGCGGTGGCGGGGGCGGTCAGGGTGCCGGCGGCAGTGAGGACGGCGGTGGCACCGGCGGCGGCGAGGAATGCGGCTCTGCGTCCCATGGGGGCCTCGGTTTCGTCGAACGTGGGGGGTGTGCAAGCGCTTTCTGCGCGGCCGGTGAGTCTGGCAAAGGGCAGGCAAAGCGTCAATGGATGCGACACGGTCCGGAGTTGCGTGAGATACGGGGGAGTGGCCGGGCGGTCGTACGGGAAACTCGACCGCATGCGTAGTGCGTACAGCGTGGAGACGGTCAGGACCGCCGAACGGGAGCTGATGGCGCGGCTGCCGGAGGGGGCGCTGATGCAACGCGCCGCCGCCGGACTCGCCGCGGCCTGCGCCGACCTGCTGGGACGGGTGTACGGGAGCAGGGTCGTACTGCTGGTCGGGAGCGGGGACAACGGGGGTGACGCGCTGTACGCCGGAGCCCGGCTGGCCCGGCGCGGAGCCGGTGTCACGGCGCTCTTGCTCGCGCCGGAGCGGGCTCATACCGGGGGACTCGCGGCGCTGCGCCGGGCCGGGGGGCGGGCCGTGAGCGCCGGTATGGCCGAAGGTGCCGGCGGCGCCGCGCAGGGCGTCGAGGAGCTGGTCGAGCGGGCGGATCTCGTCGTCGACGGGATCGTCGGGATCGGTGGGAAGGGCGGGCTGCGGCCGGACGCGGTGCCGTTGGCCGCCGCCGCCGAGCGGTCGCGGGGCGCCGTGGTCGCCGTCGATCTGCCGAGCGGGGTCGACGCTGACACCGGAGAGGTGCGCGGCGTCGCGGTCCGGGCCGACCTGACGGTGACGTTCGGGACGCACAAGCCCGGGCTGCTGATCGATCCGGCCCGGGAGTACGCGGGGTCGGTGCGGCTGGTCGGCATCGGGCTGGAGCTGCCGACCGAGCCGGAGCTGGAGGCGTTGCAGCACGCGGACGTGGCGCGGTTGCTGCCGGTGCCGCGGGCCGAGAGCGACAAGTACCGGCGGGGTGTCGTCGGCATCGCCGCCGGGTCCGCGCGCTACCCCGGAGCCGCCGTCCTCGCCGTCGCCGGGGCACTGCGGGGCGGGGCCGGGGCCGTGCGGTACGTCGGGCCGGCCGGTGACGCCGTCCTCACGCGGTTCCCCGAGACGCTCGTGTCGGACCAGGGGCCGAAGCACGCCGGGCGGGTACAGGCGTGGGTCGTCGGGCCGGGGGCCGGGGACGACGCGGCGACGGTCGGGGAGGTGCTGGCGGCGGACGTCCCGGTGCTGGTCGACGCGGACGGGCTGCGGTTGGCCGAGGCGGGGGTCGTACGGGCGCGGCGGGCGCCGACCCTGATGACGCCGCATGCCGGGGAGGCGGCGGCGCTGCTCGGGGTCGACCGGGCGGAGGTCGAAGGCGGACGGCTGGCGGCGGCGCGGGAGCTGGCCGGGCGGTACGGGGCGACCGTGTTGTTGAAGGGGTCCACGACGTTGGTCACCGACTCGGGGGGCGGTGCGGTGCGGGTCAATCCGACGGGGACGTCCTGGCTGGCCACGGCGGGTAGCGGGGACGTGCTGTCGGGGCTGGCGGGCTCGCTGCTGGCGGCGGGGCTTTCCGCGGTGGACGCGGGGAGTGTGGGGGCGTATGTGCACGGGCTGGCCGGGAGGCTGGCGGCGGACGGGGCGCCGGTGGGGGCGCATGACGTGGCGGAGGCGGTTCCGGAGGCCTGGCGGAATGTTCTGGGCTGAGTGGCGGATGTTCTCCGCTGAGTGAGACGGAGGGGGTGGGTGGGGGCTGCCGTGGAGGTGGGTCGCCCCCTCCACTCCTTCCCGTCCCGGGTCCGGGGGTTGACTCCCTCCTCCGCCTTGCGGCTGCACGCACCAGGCCCCGCTCACCGGCGCTGAAGAGCACCGTCGTTTTCCTGCGACCTGGTCCAAACGACAGGCCCTGGCAGCCGCCGGCGGGGGCCGCTGCCTCGGGCGTGTCGGGCCCCTCTGAGACACTGGGCGCGATGAGCGAGAGAACAGCCCAGCGGACCGCGCCCCTGCGCGCCCGCGCGGAGATCGACCTGGCCGCCCTGCGGGCCAATGTGCGGGCGCTGCGTGCC
Source organism: Streptomyces azureus (assembly GCF_001270025.1). NCBI lineage: Bacteria > Bacillati > Actinomycetota > Actinomycetes > Kitasatosporales > Streptomycetaceae > Streptomyces > Streptomyces azureus. Next base: position 327,717 of record NZ_DF968533.1, read on the forward strand.
CACGCGCCGGGCGCGGCCCTGATGGCCGTCGTGAAGTCCGAGGCGTACGGCCACGGGGCTGTGCCGTGTGCCCGCGCGGCCGTCGCCGCCGGGGCGGACTGGCTGGGCACGGCGACACCCGAGGAGGCCCTCGCCCTGCGGGCCGCCGGGCTGCCGGGCCGCGTCATGTGCTGGCTGTGGACGCCCGGCGGACCCTGGCGCGAGGCGATCGAGGCGGACCTCGACGTGTCCGTCAGCGGGATGTGGGCCCTGGCCGAGGTCACCGAGGCGGCCCGGCTCGCCGGGCGGCCCGCCCGGGTGCAGCTCAAAGCCGACACAGGGCTCGGGCGGGGCGGCTGCCAGCCCGGGGACGACTGGGCCGGGCTGGTCCGGGAGGCGCTGCGCGCCGAGGCCGAGGGGCTCCTGCGCGTCACGGGGCTCTGGTCGCACTTCGCCTGTGCCGACGAACCCGGCCATCCCTCCATCGCCGCCCAGCTCGGCCGCTTCCGGGAGATGGTCGCGTACGCCGAGGAGCAGGGCGCCCGCCCCGAGGTCCGGCACATCGCCAACTCGCCGGCCACGCTCACGCTCCCCGACAGCCATTTCGACCTGGTCCGGGCCGGCATCGCCACCTACGGCATCTCACCCAGCCCCGAGCTCGGCACCCCGGCCGACTTCGGACTGCGCCCGGTGATGACGCTGTCCGCCTCGCTCGCCCTGGTCAAGCACGTGCCGGGCGGGCACGGCGTCAGCTACGGCCACCGGTACGTGACGCCCGGCGAGACCACTCTCGGCCTCGTCCCGCTGGGCTACGCCGACGGCATCCCGCGGCACGCCTCCTCGGCCGGGCCGGTCCTGGTCGAGGGCAAGTGGCGCACGATCGCGGGGCGGGTCGCCATGGACCAGTTCGTGGTCGACCTGGGCGGCGACGAGCCCGCGCCGGGCGCCGAGGCGGTGCTCTTCGGACCCGGGGACCGCGGCGAGCCCACCGCCGAGGACTGGGCCCAGGCGGCCGGAACCATCGCCTACGAGATCGTGACCCGGATCGGAACGCGCGTTCCTCGCGTCTATGTGAATGAGGAACAGGACGGGTAACTCGCACAGAGGACCGGTCACCCGAAGAACCTCAGGCACCCTGGCAACACCAGCACCACAAGCATCCACAGCAGTACCCCGGCGAAGAGGAGCGGTACGTGAGCGAGAGCAGCGCGGAGGTCGTCGCGAACGCCGCCACCGCGGCCGTCGCGGCCTCCGCCGCGGGGGCGGCGGGAGGCTGGCGCCGGGCGACCGGCATCGCCGGTGTCGCGATAGGCGTGGTGGCCGCGGGCGCGGCCGCCGGTGTCGCCCTGGAGCGGATGACGGTCGGCCGGGGCATGCGCCAGAAGGCCCGGCTCGCCCTCGACTCCGCGGGACCCTACGGCTCGCTGCGCGGCATGCCGGGCAAGGCGTTCGCCGACGACGGCACGGAGCTGTACTACGAGGTCGACGACGTCGACCCGGAGGCCGCCCCCGCCGCCCTCGGCCCGCGCCGCCGCCGGCTCTTCGGCCGCAAGGCCCCGGCCCCCGTCACCGTCGTCTTCAGCCACGGCTACTGCCTCAACCAGGACTCCTGGCACTTCCAGCGGGCGGCACTCAGAGGCGTCGTACGGACCGTCCACTGGGACCAGCGCAGCCACGGCCGGTCCGGGCGGGGCGTGGCCCAGGGCCGGGACGAGCCGGTCACCATCGAGCAGCTGGGCCGCGACCTCAAGGCCGTCATCGACGCGGCCGCGCCCGAGGGGCCGATCGTGCTGGTCGGGCACTCGATGGGCGGCATGACGGTGATGGCGCTGGCCGACCAGTACCCCGAGCTGGTCCGGGAGCGGGTCGCCGGAGTGGCCTTCGTGGGGACGTCGTCGGGGCGGCTCGGCGAGGTCAACTACGGGCTTCCGGTGGCCGGCGTCAACGTGGTGCGGCGGGTGCTGCCCGGCGTGCTGAAGGCGATGGGGCAGCGGGCCGACCTGGTGGAGAAGGGGCGCCGGGCCACCGCGGACCTGTTCGCCGGGATCATCAAGCGGTACTCGTTCGCCTCCCGGGACGTCGACCCGGCCATCGCCCGGTTCGCCGAGCGGATGATCGAGAGCACGCCCATCGACGTGGTCGCCGAGTACTACCCGGCGTTCAACGACCACGACAAGACCGAGGCGCTCGCCCACTTCGCCGACATGCCGGTCCTCGTCCTGGCCGGGGTGCAGGATCTGGTCACGCCGAGTGAGCACAGCGAGGCCATCGCCGATCTGCTGCCGGACGCCGAGCTCGTGCTGGTCCCGGACGCGGGCCACCTTGTGATGCTGGAACACCCGGAAGTGGTCACCGACCGCCTCGCCGACCTGCTCACCCGCACGGGTGCCGTGCCCGCAGGAGCTACCGTGAAGGGTTATGGAAGCACCAGCAGCACCGCACAACCCGGCTGAGTCCGGATCCGTCCAGATCGTCGTCACGTCCCCCGAGCAGATGCGGGAGCTGGGCCGCCGGCTCGCGAAACTGCTGCGCGCGGGTGACCTGGTGATGCTCAGCGGAGAGCTCGGGGCGGGCAAGACGACACTGACGCGTGGACTGGGCGAGGGGCTCGGCGTGCGCGGGGCCGTCACCTCGCCGACGTTCGTGATCGCCCGGGTGCATCCGTCGCTGGTCGACGGGCCGCCGCTGGTCCATGTCGACGCGTACCGGCTGTCCGGCGGGCTGGACGAGATGGAGGACCTCGATCTCGACGTCTCGCTGCCCGAGTCCGTGGTCGTCGTGGAGTGGGGCGAGGGCAAGGTCGAGGAGCTGACCGAGGACCGGCTCCAGGTGGTCATCCACCGCGCGGTGGGCGACACGACCGACGAGGTCCGGCAGATGACGATCACCGGTGTGGGGGAACGCTGGGCTTCGGCGGACCTGAGCGTGCTGGCGGCGTAGCTCCTGGCGCGTGGTGTTTTGATGAACGTTCCGACAAGGCGTCGGCAAAATGTTGCGTTCGGCGTCTTGTGCGTGGTCACATGGTATCCAGTCCGTAGTTAGGTGAACCTAACTACGTCCGCCCGGCCTTCGGGAGGCGTCCATGTCGGCTACAGAGAGCAAGGGGCAGCCGCTGCCGTTCGCGGTCGCCGGGGTGTCCATGCGGGACCTTCTGGCGGCGGGCGAGGCGGCGGCGCTGATCTCCACGCCACCGCGGGCTCCCGAGCCGGGGTTCGCCGAGCCGGTCGGGCCGGTCGAGCCGGTGGCGGACCACCGCGAAGCGGCCTAGCGGCCCAGCGGACGGTCGGGGCCTTGTGCTCCGGCGGCCTAGCGATGATCGCGGCCTTGCGGCCCGGTGGCCTGGCGGCCTGGCGGCCTGGCGGCCTGGCGGCCTTGCGGATGACCACGGCCTTGTGGTCCGGCGGAAGGTTGCGGGCTTGTGGTCCGGCGGCCTAGCCGGTGATTGTGGCCTTGCGGATGACCACGGCCTTGTGGTCCGGCGGAAGGTTGCGGGCTTGTGGTCCGGCGGCCTAGCCGATGATCGCGGTCCAGCGGACGATCATGACCTTGCGGCCCAGCGGCCCAGCGGCCTAGCGGACGACCACGACCTTGCGGCCGATCGTCGCGAAGGTCCACATCGCCTCGCCGTCCTCGCGTGACTCGCGGATGCCGCCCGTGCGTACCTTCGGGGCCGGTGCGGCGGTCGAGTCGTCCACGGCCGCGCTGAAGCCGATGACCACGCCGTCCACGCTGGTGAAGCGCACGACGTGCTCGACGGGGACGCCGTCGGAGCCGGTGACCGCGTTCGAGCGGGACGTGACCGCGTAGCTGCCCGGGGCCGGGTCCACCGTGCTCGGGTCGACTTCGAACGTGCGGGTGACCGTCTCGTCCTCGCCGACCAGCCACACCCGGTCGCCGCGCAGGGAGTACACGACCCGTGCGCCCTTGCCGGAGCCGTCGGGCGGCGCGGCGGGGTCCTTCCTGGCCCGGGGCGGCGCCTTCGAGACGCCGACCGCCGGTGCGGCGCTCGCCTGTGACCTGCCCAGGCCGGCCGGGAGAGTCTGTGACGCCTGGTGGGCGAGGTAGCCGACCGTCGCGAGGGCCGCGGCGGTGAGCCCGGCCACGATCCCCGAGCTGCTGAGTGCCACCGGCGCCCACCTCCGTGTCGTACGTCCCTGTCCCGCACGGTGCGTATGCCGCTCCGTGACGGTAGGTGACGGTAGCAGCAGGTGACGGCCCGACAGGTACGTCCGACACGGGCCCCGGGGAGCCGTAGGCTGTTTGCGTGCTCTTGCTCGCTCTGGATACCGCCACACCCGCCGTCACCGTCGCGCTGCACGACGGCCGGGACGTCATCGCCTCGTCGAGTCAGGTGGACGCGCGCCGGCACGGGGAACTGCTGCTGCCGGCGATCGACCGGGTGCTCGCCGAGGCCGGTCTGAAGCTCGACGCCGTCACCGGGGTCGTCGCCGGTATCGGGCCGGGCCCGTACACCGGGCTGCGCGTCGGTCTGATGACCGCCGAGACCTTCGGGCTCGCGCTCGGCGTCCCCGTGCACGGCGTGTGCACGCTGGACGGCCTCGCCTGCGCCGCCGACCTCGAGGGCCCGTTCGTCGTGGCGACCGACGCCCGCCGCAAGGAGGTGTACTGGGCGCGCTACGCCGACTCCCGCACCCGCGTCACCGACCCGGCCGTCGACCGGCCCGCCGACATCGCCGAACAGGTCGCCGGACTGCCCGCGGTCGGCGCGGGCGCGCTGCTGTACCCGGACACCTTCCCCCAGGCGCACGAGCCCGAGCACGTGTCCGCCGCCGCGCTCGCCCGGCTGGCCGCGGAGAGGCTGGCGGCGGGCGAGGAACTTCCCGCACCCCGGCCGCTGTACCTGCGCCGACCCGACGCCCAGGTCCCCAAGAACTACAAGGTGGTCACGCCCAAGTGACCGAGTCCGAGACGTGTGTGCTGCGCGAGATGCGCTGGTGGGACATCGACCCCGTGCTGGATCTGGAGCGGGACCTGTTCCCCGACGACGCCTGGTCGCGGGGCATGTTCTGGTCCGAGCTGGCCCATGCGCGCGGGCCGGAGGCGAGCCGGAAGTACCTCGTGGCCGAGGAGGGGGAACGGATCGTCGGGTACGCCGGTGTCGCCTCCTCCGGAGAGCAGGCCGACATCCAGACCATCGCCGTCACCCGGGAGTACTGGGGAACGGGGCTGGGAGGCCGGCTCCTCACCGAACTGCTGCGGGCCGCGACCGCCCTCGAGTGCGCCGAAGTGATGCTGGAGTGCCGGGTGGACAACGTCCGCGCGCAGAAGCTGTACGAGCGCTTCGGCTTCGAGGCCATCGGCTTCAGGCGCGGCTACTACCAGCCGGGGAACGTGGACGCCCTGGTGATGCGACTGACCACGAAACCCGACAGCGGCTCCGCCGCGGGTTCGACTCCCGTACAAGGAACCCAGACCAATGACTGACTCACGCGACGAGCCTCTCGTTCTCGGCATCGAGACCTCCTGCGACGAGACCGGCGTCGGCATCGTCCGCGGCACCACCCTGCTCGCCGACGCCGTCGCCTCCAGCGTCGACGAGCACGCCCGGTTCGGCGGTGTCGTGCCCGAGGTCGCCTCACGGGCGCACCTGGAGGCGATGGTCCCGACCATCGACCGCGCGCTGAAGGAGGCGGGAGTCAGCGCCCGCGACCTCGACGGCATCGCCGTCACCGCCGGTCCCGGCCTCGCCGGTGCCCTGCTGGTCGGCGTCTCGGCGGCGAAGGCGTACGCGTACGCCCTCGGCAAGCCCCTGTACGGCGTCAACCACCTCGCCTCGCACATCTGCGTCGACCAGCTGGAGCACGGCGCGCTGCCCGAGCCGACCATGGCCCTGCTGGTGTCCGGCGGCCACTCCTCGCTGCTGCTGTCCTCGGACATCACCTCCGACGTCCGCCCGATGGGCGCGACCATCGACGACGCGGCCGGTGAGGCCTTCGACAAGATCGCCCGTGTGCTGAACCTGGGCTTCCCGGGCGGCCCGGTCATCGACCGGTACGCACGCGAGGGCGACCCGGACGCGATCGCCTTCCCGCGCGGGCTGACCGGTCCGCGCGACCCGGCCTACGACTTCTCCTTCTCCGGGCTGAAGACGGCCGTGGCGCGCTGGATCGAGGCGAAGCGGGCGGCGGGGGAGGGGGTCCCGGTGCGGGACGTGGCGGCCTCCTTCCAGGAGGCGGTCGTGGACGTGCTGACCCGCAAGGCCGTCCGGGCCTGCAAGGACGAGGGCGTCGACCACCTGATGATCGGCGGCGGTGTGGCCGCCAACTCCCGGCTGCGCGCCCTGGCCCAGGAGCGCTGCGAGGCGGCCGGTATCCGGCTGCGGGTGCCGCGGCCCAAGCTGTGCACGGACAACGGGGCGATGGTCGCAGCGCTCGGCGCCGAGATGGTGGCCCGCAACCGCGCCGCGTCGAGCTGGGACCTGTCGGCGGACTCCTCGCTGCCGGTGACGGAGCCGCACGTGCCGGGCCACCGGCACGACCACGACCATGTGCACGAGGTCAGCAAGGAGAACCTCTACCCGTGACGGTCGCCTTGATGTGGGAGGCGCGGGCGGTGCCCGGCCGGGGCGAGGACCTGCTGGCCTGGGCACGGGCGCAGGAGCTGCCCCGCGCACCCCTGCGCCGGGAGACCCTGCGCGCTCCCCAGGACCGCGTCCTCGTCATCACCTGGTGGGACGCTCCGTACGAGGCCGAGCTGCCGGAACTGCCCGAGCCGGACGGGGGGTTGGTCACGCGGGCCGTGCACCGGTGGCGGTTCGAGTCGGTGGGCGCCGGCTGACCGAGAGCTCCCACGGCCTGCTCTCGACGTGGCCCCGCCACAGCAGCAGGCCGTGCCTGCGCTCCCAGCGTGCGACCAGGGCGGCCTGGCCCAGCCAGTCCAGGGCCGACCACAGGAGCAGCGTGGCCGCCCACGGTTCCCACAGGGACAGGGGCACGGCGAACAGCAGATACAGCACGAAGAGGCGCGGGCTGAACGGCTGGTCGTGCAGGAAGCGCTCGGTGGGCAGGACCGTGCCGGTCTCCTCGACGGGGACCGCCTTCTCGAAGTCCCGCACCTCGCTGAACCACTTGATCCGGGTGGCCTTGAGGAGCGTCCACACCACGATGGAGGCGAGCACGGCGGCGACGTACAGCCCCAGCCGCCCGGGTTCGGACGGCGGGGAGAAGCCGCGGACCAGGCCCACGGTCGTCAGGGCGACGGCCGTGGCGGCCAGGGCCGAGACGACGGCCCGCAGTTCGTGGTGCACCAGTCTGTCCATGCGTCCCCGCATCCCCCGTGGTCCGCCGCACGGAGGCTCACCCCACCTGCGACACCTCCGTCTCGCACAGCATCCGCCGGTCGGTGCCGAGCACCCGGGCCGGGCCCGTGAGAGTGAGGTGGGCCGTGTGGCGTACGTCCGTGCTGGACGCCGCCAACCGTAGTTCCAGGGCGCCCGGTTCGACCACCCTGCGGCCGGAACGGTCGGTGAACGCCGAAAGGTCCGTGTGGAAACGGAACAGCACCCGGGCCGCGTCCCCCGGCGCCAGCCGCACGCGCCGGTAACCGACCAGCCGCACATCGGGCCGGGTCACCGACGCCACCGGGTCGTGCAGATACAGCTGCACGACCTCCGCGCCCTCGCGGTCGCCGGTGTTGCGGACGGTCACCGAGACGTCGTACGTCCCGTCCGTGCCGATCTGAGCCGGCTTCTCGCCGCCCGTGCCGTCCTCCCACGCGAACGTCGTGTACGAGCGGCCGTGCCCGAAGGCGTACAGCGGGGTCGGGTCGAGGTTGCTGACCTCGCCCGCGAGGCCGAGGGGCGGCTGGAGGTACGTCCAGGGCTGGCCGCCGGGGGCCTGCGGGACGCTCACGGGGAGGCGGCCGGAGGGGTTCACGCGGCCCGACAGCACTCCCGCCACCGCCGGGCCGCCCTCCTCCCCCGGGAAGAAGGCCTGGACGACCGCGCCCAGGCGGCCGTGCCAGCGGCCGAGCGCGTAGGGACGGCCGGTCAGCAGCACCAGCACCACGGGGACGCCCGTGGCGACCAGCGCGTCCAGCAGCTCGCCCTGGGCGCCCGGCAGGGCGAGGTCCGTCGCGTCGCAGCCCTCGCCCGAGGTGCCGCGGCCGAACAGGCCGGCCCGGTCGCCGAGGACCGCCACGCACACGTCCGCCTCGGCGGTGCGGGTGATGGCCTCCTCGAAGCCGGAGGTGTCCGGGTCCGTCACGTCGCAGCCCGGCGCGAACGTCACCTTGGCGTCGGGGAGTTCGGTGCGCAGGGCGTCGAGGACGGTCGGGATCTCGATGCCGGTGGGGACGCCGGGGTGGTGGGTGAGGACGTGGGAGGGGAAGGAGTAGCAGCCCAGCATGGCCAGGGCGTCGGCCGCCCGGGGGCCGATCACCGCGATCCGGGTGTCGGGGGCGAGCGGGAGCAGGCCGTCGGGGTTGTCGAGCAGGACGACCGACTCCTCGGCCAGGCGGCGGGCCAGGATCCGGTTGCCCGTCGAGTCGAGGTCGACCGTGGTGGCCCGCTCGGGGGTCCAGTCCTCGTCCAGCAGGCCCAGTTCGCACTTCTGGAGCAGGACGCGGCGGGCCGCGCGGTCCACGAGCTCCTCGGGGATCTCGCCCGAGCGGACCGCGTCCACCAGCGGATCGCCGTAGCACTTGAGGCTCGGCAGTTCGACGTCGATGCCGGCCTCCAGGGCCGCGTGGGCCGCCTCGGCCGGGGTGCCGGCGACCCGGTGGAGGGTCTGGAGGAAGCCGATGCCGAAGTAGTCCGCGACGACCGTGCCGGTGAAGCCCCACTCCTCGCGCAGGAGTGCGGTCAGCAGCTCGGGGTCCGCCGAGGCCGGGACGCCGTCCCGCTCCGTGTACGCGGCCATCACCGAACGGGCCCCGCCCTCGCGCAGGGCCATCTCGAAGGGCGGGAGCGTGACGTCCGCGAACTCGCGGACGCCGGCCCGTACGGGGGCCAGGTTGCGGGCGCCGGCCGAGGAGGCGTACCCGGCGAAGTGCTTCAGCGTGGCGACGACCCCGGCCGACTCCAGGCCCCGCACATAGGCCGTGCCGAGGGTGCCGACCAGGTACGGGTCCTCGCCGATCGTCTCCTCCACGCGGCCCCAGCGCGGATCGCGTACGACGTCCAGGACGGGCGCGAGGCCCTGGTGGACGCCGGCCGAGCGCAGGTCGTGGCCGATACGGCGGGCCATCTCCTCGACCAGCGGGGGATCCCAGGTCGCTCCCCAGGCCAGCGGGACCGGGTAGGCCGTGGCCTGCCAGGCGGTGAAGCCGGCCAGGCACTCCTCGTGCGCGATCGCCGGGATGCCGAAGCGGCCGGCCTCGGTGATGCGGCGCTGGGCGAGGGCCAGTGCCTGCGCGCCCAGCGCCGGGTCCACGGGGGCGGTGCCGAAGGAGCGTGTGAGCTGGCCCAGGCCGCGGGTGATCAGCTCGTCCCAGTCGTAGTCGACCGTCATGTCGTGCTGGTGCGGAGCGACTCCGTCGCCGTCCGTCGAGGCGCCCACCCACACGCCGTACAGCTGGGCGGTCTTCTCCTCCAGGGTCATCCGGGAGAGCAAGTCGTCGACGCGGGCGGCGGCGGGCAGGGCGGGGTCACGCCAGGGCGCGGTGGTCATGAAGCTCCTGTCGGGTGGACGGACGGCCCTCTCACGAACGGTGCTCACGAGCGTCTTTCACGCACGCTACAACGAATGTTTCGATAAGTATGTCGAATGTTCCGGGAACTTATGGCGCGACGGGGACTTCGTCAAGGGGGCCCGCAGGGATACGATCGCCGCCATGACATCCCCGGAGCCGGTGGAAAGCCGGACGCAAACCCGGACGCAGGGGCGCAGCGCGCAGACCGCGACGCTCGCCGAGATCGCCCGTGAGGCCGGTGTGTCGGCACCGACTGTTTCGAAGGTCCTCAACGGCCGGGCCGACGTCGCCCCCGGCACCCGGGCCCGCGTCGAGGACCTGCTGCGGGCCCACGGCTACCGGCGCCGCCGCGCGGAGGCGACCCGCTCACCCCTGATCGACCTGGTCTTCCACGAGCTGGAGAGCGCCTGGGCCCTGGAGGTCATCCGGGGCGTGGAGAACGTGGCCCGGGATGCGGGGCTCAGCGTCGTGCTGTCCGAGAGCGCGGGGCGGCTCACGCCCGGGCGGACCTGGGCCGACCAGGTCGCAGCGCGCCGCCCGCACGGCGTGATCCTGGTCCTGTCCGGGCTCGACGAGTCGCAGCGGGCGCTGCTGACCAGCCGCTCCATCCCGTTCGTGGTGATGGACCCGGCCGGCGACCCGGGGGCCGACGTGCCGTCGATCGGCGCGACCAACTGGCAGGGCGGTCTCGCGGCCACCCGGCACCTGGTCGAGCTGGGGCACCGCAGGATCGGCGCGATCAGCGGGCCGACGCAGATGATGTGCAGCCGCGCCCGGGTCGACGGCTACCGGGCCGCGCTGGAGACGGCCGGGCTGCCGGTCGACCCCGGGCTGATCGCGAACGGCGACTTCCACCACGAGGCCGGCTACCGGCTGGGCCTGGAGCTGCTGCGCCGCCCGGACCGGCCGACCGCCGTCTTCGCCGGGAACGACCTTCAGGCGCTCGGGCTGTACGAGGCCGCGCGGGAGCTGGGGCTGCGCATCCCCGAGGACCTGAGCGTGGTCGGGTTCGACGATCTGCCGGTGGCGCCCCTGGTCGGGCCGCCGCTGACGACCGTACGGCAGCCGCTGACGGAGATGGCCGAGGCGGCGGCCAAGCTGGTCCTTGACCTGGGCCGCGACGCGGGTACCCCGGCGGCGACCCGGGTGGAGCTGGCGACGAGCCTGGTGGTGCGCAGCAGTACGGCGGCGCCCGCGGGCGGCTGACTGGCCGCTGTCGCTGTATCGACGGGTGTTCCAGGTGCCCTGACAGGTTGTTCCGGTGCCTTGACGGGTGTTCTGTGTGCCTTGACGGGTGTTCCGGTCCCCTCCACACTGCACCGAAGCCAATCGGTTGCACCACCGAAACTTTCGGAGGCACCCGCAATGAGATCGCTGAGATCGGGCTTACTCGCGTCCCTGCTGGCCGGAGTCGTCGCGGCCGGCTCCCTGCTGCTCGCGGCCCCCGCGTCACACGCTGCCGACGCCCCGCTGCGCGACCTCGCCGAAGCCAAGGGCAAGGTCATGGGCACGGCGGTCACCGGTTCGAAACTCACCGGCACCTACGGCGAGATCGCCGGGCGCGAGTTCAACTGGCTCACCCCCGGCAACGCCATGAAGTGGGGCTCCGTCGAGCCGAGCCGGGGCAGCTACAACTGGGCCGAGGCCGACCAGATCGTGAACTTCGCCGAGGCCCACGGCCAGCAGGTGCGCGGCCACACCCTGCTCTGGCACCAGCAGAACCCGGGCTGGCTGACCAACGGCAGCTGGACCCGGGACCAGCTCGGCGCCATCGTCCAGGACCACATCGCCACCGAGGTCGGCCGCTACAAGGGCCGGCTGGCCGCCTGGGACGTGGTGAACGAGCCCTTCAACGAGGACGGCACCTACCGCCAGACCCTCTTCCACAACACCCTCGGCCAGGACTACATCGCGCAGGCCCTCAGCTGGGCCCGGGCCGCCGACCCGAGCGCCAAGCTGTACATCAACGACTACAACGTCGAGGGTGTCAATGCGAAGAGCACGGCTCTCTACAACCTGGTCAAGTCGCTGAAGGAGCGCGGAGTCCCGATCGACGGCGTCGGGCTTCAGGCTCATCTCATCGTCGGCCAGGTGCCCTCGACGATGCAGCAGAACATCCAGCGCTTCGCCGACCTGGGCGTCGACGTGGCGATCACCGAGCTGGACATTCGGATGCAGCTGCCGGCGACGCAGGCGAAGCTGACCCAGCAGGCCGCCGACTACAAGGCGGTCATGAACGCCTGCCTGGCGGTCGCGCGCTGTTCCGGCGTCACCGTGTGGGGCTTCACCGACTCCGACTCCTGGATCCCGGACACCTTCCCCGGCCAGGGCGCGGCGACGCCGTACGACGAGAACTACCAGCCGAAACCGGCGTACCACGCCATCGCGGAGGCCCTCGGCGGGACCACGACCCCGCCGCCCACGGGCGCCTGCTCGGCGACGTACAGCGTCACCAGCCAGTGGAGCACGGGCTACACGGGACAGGTGCGGATCGCCTGCTCGGGGGCCTCGCTGTCGTCGTGGAAAGCGAACTGGACGTTCGGCGCCGGGCAGCGGATCACGCAGGCCTGGAACGCGAGCTGCACGCAGTCGGGTGGGGCGGTCAGTTGCGTGAACGCCTCGTACAACGGGTCCGTGCCGGACGGCGGTTCGGTCACGTTCGGCTTCAACGGCTCGTGGAGCGGGAGCAACCCGGTGCCCGCGGTGACTCTGGGGTGAGGCCGGGCCGAGAAGTCTGAGAATTTCCGAAGAAAACCGCCCTGGGGGTCCTGCCTGTAACAATTCGGACTTATGTTCCTGCCCGTGACGAGGCGTGACGGTAACGGGGACGCGGACAGAGCGGTGGGCCGGCGGTCGAGAGCGCTGCGGATCGCCGGCCTCGCCCTGGCGGGTGCGCTGGTGATGGGCGTCGGGGCGGCGGGCTGGGCCTACCGGCATCTCAACAACAACATCACCAGCGTCGACATCAACAACGCGCTGGGCGACAACCGCCCGCCGAGGCCGGCGGTCACGCCCTCCTCCTCCGCGTCGGCCCTGCCCAGCGGGGCTCTCAACATCCTGGTCCTGGGCTCCGACTCGCGCAGCGGTGAGGAGAACCGGAGGCTCGGCGGCGGCGACAGCTCCGGTGCCCGCTCCGACACGGCGATGGTCGTCCACCTCGACGCCGGGCGCACCGGCGCCACGGTGGTGAGCATCCCGCGCGACACCCTGGTCACCCGCCCCTCCTGCCCGCGCCCGTCCGGCGGGTCGACGGCCGTCGCGTACGGCTCCATGTTCAACAACGCCTACGCGGTGGGCGGTCCGGTCTGCGCGGTCAAGACGGTCGAGGCGGTCACCGGCGTCCGCATGGATCACTACATCGAGATCGACTTCTCCGGTTTCGCGAAGCTCGTCGACGTGCTCGGCGGTGTCACCGTCACCACGGACGAGGACATCGCCGACGACGACAGCCATCTGCACCTCAAGGCGGGCACCCACCACCTGGACGGCACGCGGGCCCTCGCCCTGGCCCGCACCCGGCACGGCATAGGAGACGGCAGCGACCTGGGCCGGATAGGCCTCCAGCAGAAGCTGGTGAAGGCGCTGCTGGATCAGATCGCCGCGCAGGACCTGCTCACCGACCCGGCGAAGCTGTACCGGGTCGCGGACGCCGTGACCGCCGGCCTCACCACCGACACCGGCCTGGACTCCCTCGGCGAGCTGACCCGGCTCGGGCAGAGCCTGAAGGACCTGTCGGCGAGCGCGGTGCGGACGGTGACGATGCCGGTGGTGCGGGCGCCCTCGGATCCCAACCGCGTGGTGGCCGAGGAACCGCAGGCGCGGGAGCTGTGGGAGTCGCTGCGCTGACGGTGTGCCTTGTCGGCGTGCCCTATCGGTGTGCGAGCAGCCCGTCCACCACCGCCGCCAGCTGTGCGGCCACGCCGTGGCCGCCGGTGATCTCCTCCCACTGCTCCGACAGGGCGGCGAGGCGCGGCAGTTCGGCGGCGTCGGCCGGGGTGGCGGGCGGGCTGCTCGGCGCCGCCGGGTTCGCCTGGTTCGCGGCGGCGGCGGTGGCGGTGGACGGCGGCTTCCTGCTCACCGTCCTCGGACCGTCGGCGGTGGCGAGCGTGGGCACCGGCCTGTGCTTCGTCCCGCTCGGTACGGCCGCGACCGGCGTCCCGGCAGCGGAGACGGGCATGGCCCGTCCGGGCTGCTCGACAGTTCACGGCAGGTGGGCGGTGCGGTCGGGCTCGCGGTGCTGGTCACGGTGGCGGCACAGGCCGGGGCACGGGAGCGCGCGGGCTGGTCGACGGGTTCTCGACCGCGTACTGGGTGTCGGCGGGACTGCTGGCGGTGGCGGCCGGGGCGGCCGGGCTGCTGTACGGGAGGAGGGCGCTGCCTGCGGAAACGCCGGCGGAGAAAAATCTTCGAAGAAATCCGGGGCGCGTGTCGATCCGGGCGTCTCCCGATCGACGCAGGGGTGAGAGCGAGGAAAGGCCTCGCTCCGCAGAGCCCCGAGGAGTCACCATGCCGCGCTTTCTCACCCTGATCCGCATCGACGAGAAGAACGCCCCCGCCGAGAGCCCGAGCCCCGAACTCCAGGAGAGGATGGGCAAGCTCCTGGAGGAGATCACCAAGGCCGGGGTCATGCTCGACACGGCCGGTCTCACCCCGACCGCGGACGGCAGCCGGGTGACCTGGGAGGGCGGGAAGCTGTCCGTCACCGACGGGCCGTTCACCGAGTCCAAGGAGGTCATCGGCGGCTATTCGATCAGCCAGTGCAAGGACAAGGCCGAGGCGATCGAGTGGACCAAGCGGTTCCTGTCCCTGCACGAGGACTACTGGACGATCACCGCGGAGGTCCGGCAGATCGCCGAGGGCTGACCGCTTCTCCTTGGCCGGGGGGTGCCAGGGGTGTCTGATGGTGGGCTGTGACCCCGCAGCCCACCGCCGACCCGAGCGACACCACCGCCGACCCGAGCGGCACCACCGCCGACCCGAGCGGCACCACCGCCGACCCGAGCGGCACCACCGCCGACCCGAGCGGCACCAACACCGCCATCGAGACGGTCTTCCGTATCGAGTCGCCCCGCATCATCGCCGGCGTCGCCCGGGTCGTCCGGGACGTCGGCATCGCCGAGGAACTCGCGCAGGACGCGCTGGTCGCCGCGCTGGAGCGGTGGCCGTGCGACGGAGTGCCCGACAATCCGGGCGCCTGGCTCATGGCCACCGCCCGCAACCGCGCCGTCGACCTGGTCCGCCGCCGCGAGAACTACGCCCGCAAGCTGGCGGAGATCGGCCGGGACCTGTCGACGGTGTCGCCCCCGCAGGAGCCCGCCGACCCGGACGACATCGACGACGACCTGCTCCGCCTGGTCTTCACCGCCTGCCACCCGGTCCTGTCCACCGAGGCCCGCACCGCCCTCACCCTGCGCCTCCTCGGCGGCCTCACCACGGCCGAGATCGCCCGCGCGTTCCTGGTCCCCGAGCCGACCATCGCCCAGCGCATCGTCCGCGCCAAACGCACCCTGGCGACGCGGAACATCGCCTTCGAGGTGCCCTGCGGCCCCGACCGCGAGGCCCGCCTCGGCTCGGTCCTCGACGTCATCTACCTCGTCTTCAACGAGGGATACGCCGCCACGGCGGGCGACGACTGGCTCCGCCCGTCCCTGTGCGAGGACGCCCTGCGCCTGGCCCGGGTGCTCTCGGCCCTCATGCCGAAGGAACCCGAGGTGCACGGCCTGACCGCACTCCTGGAGTTCCAGGCGTCCCGCACGGCAGCCCGCACGGGCCCCTCAGGCGAGCCCGTCCTCCTCAAGGACCAGAACCGCGCCCGCTGGAACCGCATGCTCATCACCCGCGGCATCGCCGCGCTGGGCAGGGCCGGGACCACCTCATCCGGCGCCCCCGGCCCGTACCTCCTCCAGGCCGCCATCGCCGCCTGCCACGCGCACGCGTACACCTACGAGGAGACCGACTGGTCCCGCATCGCCACCCTGTACGGCGTCCTGGCCGCCCGCTCCCCGTCCCCGGTCGTGGAACTGAACCGCGCGGTGGCCGTCTCCATGGCCGAGGGCCCGGCCCCCGCCCTGGCCATCGTCGACTCCCTGCTGGCCGACCCCGCCCTGCGGGACTACCACCTGCTGCCCAGCGTGCGAGGCGACCTCCTGTCCCGCCTCGGCCGCACGACGGAGGCCCGGGCGGAGTTCGAACGGGCCGCGTCGCTGGCGCGCAACGAGCGGGAAAGGGAGCTGTTGTCGCGGCGGGCGGCGGAGCAGTCCTGACGGCTCCCGACTACGCGGGGTGCCCGATGAGCATCGCCGGTGCTCCCGCCACCCGCGTCAGGAACACCGTGGCCGAGTGCCGGCCCTGGGGCTTGACCTTCCTGCGGAGCTCCTCCGGCTCGACCGCCGAGCCCCGCTTCTTCACGGTGAGGTTGCCGACCTCCCGCTCCCGCAGCAGGGCCTTCAGCTTCTTGACGTTGAAAGGGAGGTGGTCGGTGATCTCGTAGGCGGTGGCGTACGGGGTCGGGTGCAGTGCGTCGGCCGTGACGTACGCGATGGTCGCGTCGAGCAGTCCGCCGCCGACCTCGTCGGCCACCTCGGCGACCAGGTGGGCCCGGATGACGGCGCCGTCGGGCTCGTAGAGGTAACGGCCGGGCGGGCGGACCGCCGGGTCGGGCAGGCCGCGGGAGAGCAGCGTGCGAGGGCCCGGCAGCAGGGTGGCCCGTACCGCCCCGGGCGCGGTACCGAACCACAGCACCGCCTCCTTCACGTCGCCGCCGTCGGAGATCCACTCGGCCTCGGCTTCCTCGGGGACCGCCTCGTGCGGGATGCCGGGGGCGATCTTCAGTGCGGCGGCGCGAGGGGCGAGGCGGGCGGCGGCGATCGCCCAGGACAGGGGCGGGGAGTACGCCTCGGGGTCGAAGATCCGGCCCCGGCCGCCGCGCCTGGCCGGGTCGACGAACACGGCGTCGTAACCGGCCGTGTCCACCTCCGTGACATCCGCCTCCCGTACCTCGATCAGGCCGGCCAGCCCCAGCGCCTCGGCGTTCGCCCGTGCCGCCACGGCCGTCATCGGGTCCCGGTCGACCGCCAGGACCCGGATCCCGGCCCGGGCCAGCGCGATCGCGTCACCGCCGATGCCGCAGCACAGGTCGGCGACCGAGGTCACGCCCGACTGCGCGAGCCGCCGCGCCCGGTAGGCCGCCACGCTCGCCCGGGTCGACTGCTCCACCCCGTTCGGCGTGAAGAACATCCGTCCCGCGTCCTCGGCCCCGAACTTCACCACCGCACGCTGCCGCAACCGCGCCTGGCCCAACGCCGCCGACACCAACTCGGCCGGGTGCTCGCGACGCAACCGGGTCGCGACGGCCAGCTCCCGCGCCGGATCGGTGTCCCGCACCTCGTCGAGGAGGGCGCGGCCTTCGGGGGTGAGGAGGAGGGCGAGGTCGTTCACCGGATCATTGTCGGCCACGGGCGGTGTGGGTGGTGCGGGCGGCGGGGCGTCTGGGCTGGGGTGCCAGTCGGCCCAGGTGTGGGGCGCGGGTCGGTCCGGGCCCGGGGCGCCGGTCTTTCCGGGGCCGGGACGCGGGTCGGTTCAGGGCGGGCGGCGGGTGGCGGGCTCCTGCTCCGCGGGCGTCCCCTGCTCCGGCTGCGCCGGGCGCGGCGTCGGCTCCGGCATCCTGCGGCGCCGCCGGAACAGGGGACGCCCCGGTGGTCCGTCGTACGGCGGAGGGGGCCGGCCTCGGGCTGGGCGGCGGGGGGCCGTGATCCGTCTGGGTGCGCGCCGGAAGGTCGGCCCGGGTCCGGGTGGGCCGGCGTGGTCCGTCCGCGTGCGCGCGGAGTCGGACCGGACGTTGTGTGGGCCACTCGGTGGATGGTGCGCCGCCGATCGCGGTGTCGGGGCCGAACCGGGAAAGCCGGCTGCGAGGATCCCGCACCATGCGTGTAGTCGTACAAAATGGCAAAAGCCGGGCATCTGGCGGTGTGCGGATCGGCCTCGCCGTGCTCACCCTCGCCGTCATCGCCTCGGGCTGCGCGGAGGGCGACAGCGGCCGGATCCCCCCGGCCGGCGGCCAGCAGCCCCTCGACGCGCCCCCGGCCCGCGCGCTCGACTCCTACGCCTCCAAGCTGAGCGCCGCGCACGCCGCCCGGATCGTCGCCGCACAGCGCTGGGGGCTGAGAAGGGTCCCCCTGACCGCCCCGCCGGCCCCCGCGAAGAAGCCGAGGATCAGGACCCGCGAGGGCTTCGAGGTGGACGGCCACCGGAGACGGAGCCTGCCACCCGTCTTCACCACGGTCCCCACCCGGGACAAGGTCGTCTTCCTCACCGTCGACGACGGCGCCGAGAAGGACCCGGCGTTCCTGCGGATGATGAGCGAGCTGAAGGTCCCGTACAGCGCCTTCCTCAGCGGCTACCTGATCAAGGACGACTACCGCTACTTCGAGAAGATGCAGGACACAGGTGTGGTCCTGAACAACCACACCCTCCGCCACCGCTATATGCCGGGCCTGTCGTACCGGGCGCAGAAGCGCGAGATCTGCGGCATGCAGCGCCTCATCGAGAAGCGCTACGGCAAGCGCCCGACCCTCTTCCGCCCGCCCTTCGGCAGCTACGACAGGGCGACCCTGCGCGCCGCCAAGATCTGCGGCATCGAGTACGTCCCCCTCTGGAACGCGGAGGTCTTCGCCGACCGCTGGGAGTACCGCGAGGACCGGAAACTGCACCCGGGCGACATCGTCCTCACTCACTTCCGCGGCCGCGACCAGTGGCAGGGCACGATGCCCGACATGATCCGCCGCTTCCTGAACAAGGTCACGGCCGAGGGATACGCGGTGGGCCGGCTGGAGGACTACCTGTGAGGCGGCGGTCGCCGGCCGCCGTGGTGTGCGCGGGGGCGATCCTGCTGGCCGGCTGTGCCGGGGCGGCGGGGGAGCGGATGGGAGCGGACGGCCGGGGCCGGTCCCCGGCGCACGCGTCGAGCGACGTGCGCGGGCCGGACCGAGGCGACCGGGGCGGTCTCCCGCCCGTCGTGGACCACGTCCGCACCCGCGACCGGGTGGTCTTCCTGACCTACGACGACGGCGCCGAGCGCGACCCCGGCTTCGTCGGCCTCGTCCGCGAACGGCGGCTCCCGGTCAGCATGTTCCTCACGGACAGCGTCGTGGGGCCCGGCTACGGCCACTTCGCCCGCCTGCGCGCGGTCGGCGCGTCCATCCAGAACCACACCCTCGACCATCCCGCCCTGCGAGGCCTGCCCTACGCCGGCCAGCGCGCCGAGATCTGCGGCCAGCAGCACAAACTCCGCTCCCGCTTCGGCATCCGCCCCCGTCTCTTCCGCCCGCCGTACGGCGCGTACGACACGACGACCCTGCGCGCCGCCGCCGACTGCGGCATCACGGCGGTCGTCCTCTGGCGGGCGTCCCTGGGGACCGGCGGCGACCTGACCTACACCCGCGGCGAGCCCGGCCTGCGCCCCGGCGACATCATTTCGGTGCCGTCCGGCGAGCCCGCGTCCCTGACGCTCACGGAACGCACAAAGCGCCTGATGCGAGAGATCGAGGGAAGGGGGCTGCGGGTGGGGCGGTTGGAGAACTACCTCTGACTTCTGAGCGCCGGGTGGTGCTGATGCTCAGCCCGTCCGGCGCTTGGGGACGAGGCCGTCCAACCCGAAGCGGGGGCCTGGGGCGGCAGCCCCCAGAGGCCAGGACACCAACCCGGGGTGCCCAGCACAAACGTACGACGACCCGGCTCCACAGCCGACGCGCCGCCGGCAATTGGCACTCCGCTTGACCGAGTGCTAATCACAGTCATAGTCTCGGCTCTGGCACTCCCCACTGGAGAGTGCCAACACAGCGACGGGCAGGTCCGGCACCCGCGACGACGGATCCACCTGGTCGCCACCTCAGACAGTTAACCCCGTGAGATCTCCGAAGGGGGAGGTCGGATCGTGACGACCACCAGCTCCAAGGTTGCCATCAAGCCGCTCGAGGACCGCATCGTGGTCCAGCCGCTCGACGCCGAGCAGACCACCGCCTCTGGCCTGGTCATCCCGGACACCGCCAAGGAGAAGCCCCAGGAGGGCGTCGTCCTGGCCGTGGGCCCGGGCCGCTTCGAGGACGGCAACCGTCTTCCGCTCGACGTCTCCGTCGGTGACGTCGTGCTCTACAGCAAGTACGGCGGCACCGAGGTGAAGTACAACGGCGAGGAGTACCTCGTCCTCTCGGCCCGCGACGTGCTCGCGATCGTCGAGAAGTAATTCACCCCAAGCACATTGCTTTGAGCTGCGCCCCTGGCCCCCCGCGATCGATAAGAAGCCGGGCGCCCGGGGCGCAGTGCCGTTAACCCACATTCCGGAAGAGGGCTCACGCTCCCATGGCGAAGATCCTGAAGTTCGACGAGGACGCCCGTCGCGCCCTCGAGCGCGGCGTCAACAAGCTTGCCGACACGGTGAAGGTGACGATCGGCCCCAAGGGCCGCAACGTCGTCATCGACAAGAAGTTCGGCGCCCCCACCATCACCAACGACGGTGTCACGATCGCCCGCGAGGTCGAGATCGAGGACCCGTACGAGAACCTCGGTGCCCAGCTGGTCAAGGAGGTGGCGACCAAGACCAACGACATCGCGGGTGACGGTACGACCACCGCGACCGTGCTCGCCCAGGCGCTCGTGCGCGAGGGCCTGAAGAACGTCGCCGCCGGTGCCTCCCCGGCCGCCCTGAAGAAGGGCATCGACGCCGCCGTCGCCGCGATCTCCGAGGACCTCCTGTCCTCCGCCCGCCCGATCGACGAGAAGTCCGACATCGCCGCGGTCGCCGGGCTGTCCGCCCAGGACAGCCAGGTCGGCGAGCTCATCGCCGAGGCGATGGACAAGGTCGGCAAGGACGGTGTCATCACCGTCGAGGAGTCCAACACCTTCGGCCTGGAGCTGGACTTCACCGAGGGCATGGCCTTCGACAAGGGCTACCTGTCGCCGTACTTCGTGACGGACCAGGAGCGCATGGAAGCCGTCCTGGACGACCCGTACATCCTCATCACGCAGGGCAAGATCTCCGCCATCGCGGACCTGCTGCCGCTGCTGGAGAAGGTCATCCAGGCCAACTCCTCCAAGCCGCTGCTGATCATCGCCGAGGACGTCGAGGGCGAGGCCCTGTCGACCCTGGTCGTGAACAAGATCCGCGGCACGTTCAACGCCGTCGCCGTGAAGGCCCCCGGCTTCGGCGACCGCCGCAAGGCGATGCTCCAGGACATGGCCGTCCTCACGGGCGCCACGGTCGTCTCCGAGGAGGTCGGCCTCAAGCTCGACCAGGTCGGTCTGGACGTCCTCGGCTCCGCCCGCCGCGTCACCGTCACCAAGGACGACACCACGGTCGTCGACGGCGCCGGCAACAAGGACGACGTGCAGGGTCGCGTCGCCCAGATCAAGGCCGAGATCGAGTCCACCGACTCCGACTGGGACCGCGAGAAGCTCCAGGAGCGCCTCGCGAAGCTGGCCGGCGGCGTGTGCGTCATCCGCGTGGGCGCCGCCACCGAGGTCGAGCTCAAGGAGCGCAAGCACCGTCTGGAGGACGCCATCTCCGCGACCCGCGCCGCGGTCGAGGAGGGCATCGTCTCCGGTGGTGGCTCGGCTCTGGTCCACGCCGCCAAGGTCCTCGAGGGCAGCCTCGGCAAGACCGGCGACGAGGCCACCGGTGTCGCGGTCGTCCGTCGCGCGGTCGTCGAGCCGCTGCGCTGGATCGCCGAGAACGCCGGCCTCGAGGGCTACGTCATCACCTCGAAGGTCGCCGAGCTCGACAAGGGCCAGGGCTTCAACGCCGCCACCGGCGAGTACGGCGACCTGATCAAGGCCGGCGTCATCGACCCGGTCAAGGTCACCCGCTCCGCCCTGGAGAACGCCGCCTCCATCGCCTCCCTCCTGCTCACGACCGAGACCCTGGTCGTCGAGAAGAAGGAAGAGGAGGAGCCGGCCGCCGGAGGCCACAGCCACGGCCACTCCCACTGAGGCACCGACCTCGCAGCAGAAGCCCCCGTCCCGCCTCGTGCGGAACGGGGGCTTCTCCCGTATGCCCTGCGCGGCTCACAACTCCTGCCCTGCGCGGCTCACAATTCCAGCGGGTCCAGCGCCCCGAGCTGCTGCATCAGCCCCAGCCGGTCGTACTGCCACCAGCCCTCGGCGAGCTTCCCGTCCGGGGTACAGCGGTGGATGGTCGTTCCCGTCATGGTGACGTCCTGTCCGGTCGGCGGGATCCCGAGGAAGTCGCCCTTGTGCCTGCCGTGGAAGGTCCACCGGGTGCAGACCCGGTCGCCCTGGGCGATCTGGTCCTCGATGGTGAACGAGAAGTCGAACCCGCCCCGCCACACCTCCACCTCGCGCCGCACCGCGTCCAGCCCGATGACGTCCTGCGGATTGGCGGGATCGTGGTCGTGGTAGCCCTCGATGAACACGTCGTTGAACGCGGGCGCCGCACCCTGCCCGGGCGCCAGCTCGAAGAACCTGCGCGCGGTGGCCGAGTTCAGCTGCTCGTCCCGCACCACGTCCAGGTCCGTGAACGTCGGCGTCTCGTCGCAGAGCGCCACCATCTCCTGGAAGATCCGGTCGGTCTCCGGGAGCTCGGAGTTCCGCATCGCCTCCTCGTACGACGGGAACTCCACGATCTCGACGATGTGCGAGGCGTCGGCCCGGTCCTTCGCCACCACACTGTGCGTAGCGGTCCGCTTGCCCTTGGTCTGCTCGACCCACCTGTCCATCAGCCGGTTCATCTCGTCGAGCCGGCTGGTCCTGCATTCGATGAGCTGTACGAAGGTCATGCTCTCGCCTCCGGCCCCCCTGGGTCCGGCTGAACAGCTCCATTGTCCTAGCCGGAGGGGCGCTGTGCCTCTCGGGGCTTCGGCACCATTGCGGCATGCACGCACGGGGGGTCGGTCGTCTCGGCAGGGGGTTACACCGAGGTCGCCGTCACGGGGGACAACAGCCAGGAGTCGGAACCCGCCGCCGTGGCGTTCCTCGTCGAAGCCTTCCGGCCCGCGCCTACTGCGGCCCGTACTTCCGGCCCGTCTTGGACGAGACAGCCCCGAGCACCCCCCGCGGCACCAGCCTCGCCGCCCCCATCAGCGCCTTGTAGCGCGGGTCCGGGATGGACAGCGTCTTGCCGCGTGCCAGGTCGTGCAGTGCCGCCGCCACCAGCTTGTCCGCGTCGAGCCACATCCAGCCCGGGATGTTGTCCGTGCCCATGCCGGCCCGCTCGTGGAACTCGGTGCGCACGAAACCGGGGCAGAGCGCCATCAGCCGTACGCCGCTGCCGGCCAGGTCGCGCGCGGCACCCTGGGAGAACTGCACGACCCAGGCCTTGGACGCGCCGTAGGTGCCCCGCGGGACGAACGCGGCCACCGACGCGACGTTCACCACGCCGCCGCGGCCGCGTTCCCGCATGGCCTCCGTCGCCGCGGACGTCAGCCGCAGCACCGCCTCGCAGTGCACCTTCAGCATCCGCAGCTCGTCGGCCATGGGCACGTCGAGATAGCGCCCCTTGTTACCGAAGCCGGCGTTGTTGATCAGCAGGTCGACGGGGTTCTTCCGGTCGCCCAGCCGGTCGGCCACCGACTCGATGCCCTTGTCCTCGGCGAGGTCGGCCGTCAGCACCTCCGCCTCGATGCCGTGCCGGTCGTGCAGCTCGGTCGCCTGCTCCCGGAGCCGCTTGGTGTCGCGGGCCACCAGCACCAGGTTGTGTCCGTCCGCCGCCAGTCGCCGCGCGAACGCGGCCCCGATGCCTGCCGTCGATCCCGTAATCAGAGCCGTTGTCATGGCAGAAGGTTAGTGACCTGGACCATGTGCGTCCGCTTCCGTGCGGGCATCTCGCCGGTGAAGGGTCGGTGGAGACCCGCACGGTGAGTGGCCGTCAGGCCCCGTGCTTCTCCGCGTACTCCCGCGCCAGCCTCAGCGACTCGGGGTGCAGCGCCTCGCCGGCCGCCAGCAGCCGCGGCAGCAGTGTCCGCTCGGTGGTCACCGCGCGGAACTGGAGGGCTACGGTCACGTCGTGCTCCGGCCGGTGCACGATCTCGACCGGGTCGCCCGCCCGAATCTCACCGGGCTCGATCACCCGCAGATACGCGCCGGGCGCTCCTCGCTGCGTGAACCGCTTCACCCACTGCTTCTCGCCCAGATGGCCCTGGAATGTGCGGCACGGGATCCGCCCGCAGGTGACCTCCAGCACCACCGCGGGCCCGACGCGCCAGCGCTCGCCGATCCGCGCCCCGGAGACGTCGAGGCCCTCGGTCGTGAGGTTCTCGCCGAACGCCCCGTGCGCCAGCGGCCGGCCCAGCTCGCGCTCCCACGCCTCCAGGTCCTCGCGGGCCATCGCGTAGACCGCCTGGTCGTCGCCGCCGTGGTGCTCCAGCTTGCACACCGCGTCCCCGGCCAGCCCGCTCCCGCCGACGCCCTTGGGCCCGGGCGCCGACACCCGCACGGGCCCGTCCACCGGCTGCTTGTCGATTCCGGTCACACCCTCCGGGTTGTCCGTGTACGGCACAGCCTTGGCACGGCCCAGATTCACTGACAGAAGCTTCATACCCGCACGGTAGGGGACCCGCCCTCAAAGCGTCGACGCAATATCGGGAGCGGTTTCAAAGCGCCGCTTATCCTCGAAGGGTGATCGAAGCTCGTCATCTCCGCGTACTGCGCGCCGTCGCGGCCACCGGCTCCTTCTCCGCCGCGGGGCGCGAACTGGGCTGCACCCAGCCCGCCGTCAGCCAGCAGATGAAGGCCCTGGAAGCCTCCGTCGGCACACCTCTGCTGATCCGCACGGGACGCGAGATGCGCCTGACCCAGGCAGGCGAGGCGCTGGTGCGGCACGCCGCCGGGATCCTCGCCGGACTCACGGCAGCGGAGGAGGAGGTCGCCGCCATCGCCGGGCTGCGGGCCGGGCGGGTCCGGCTCGTCTCCTTCCCCAGCGGCAGCTCCACCCTGGTGCCGACCGCCCTCGCCGCGCTGCGCGACGCGCACCCCGGCACCCGGGTCTTCCTGGAGGAGGCCGAACCGCCCGCGTCCGTCGGCATGCTGCGCGAGGGCGACTGCGACGTGGCGCTCGCCTTCCGCTACGAGGGCGCGGCGGGCGCCGAGGAGTGGGAGGACCTCGTCGTGCGGCCCCTGCTGACGGACCGGCTCGTCGCACTCGTGCCGGAGCGGCACCGGCTCGCGGGCGCGGAGTCCGTCGCGATCGGCGAACTCGCCAGGGAGCCGTGGATCGCCGGCTGCCCGCGCTGCCGCGGCCAGCTGGTCGAGGTGTGCGCGGCGGCCGGCTTCACTCCGCGCATCGACTTCGCGACCGATGACTACCCGGCGGTCGCCGGCCTGGTCGGCGCCGGTCTCGGCGTGGCCGTGCTGCCCCAGCTGGCCGTCGAATCCGTACGGCCCCGGGGGGTGCGGACCGTGACACTGGAACCCGCGGTGCGCCGGGAGATCGTCGCGCTCACCCTGCCCGACCTCGCACAGGTCCCGGCGGTGGCGGCGACGCTCGACCAACTGGCACGGGCGGGCCACCGCTAGCCACAACGGTGGTGACCGGTTTCCGGGCACCGTGGAAGCGCGTCAAAAACCAACGGCACGCGTGCGCGTGCCTGTCTCGCAGAAACGTTCCTTCAGTTGTTCGAGGCGGCGTGCCCGCCGGATGTCGACGCCGACACCAGCCGGTTGCGCGCCCGCCCCATCAGCTCTTCGCGTTCGTCCTCGGTCAGCCCGCCCCACACGCCGTACGGCTCACGCACCGCCAGCGCGTGGGCAGCGCACTCGGCACGCACAGGGCATCTCATGCAGACCTCTTTGGCCGAGTTCTCGCGAGCGCTCCGAGCCGCACCGCGCTCGCCCTCCGGATGGAAGAAGAGCGAGCTGTCCACCCCACGACAGGCAGCCAGCAGCTGCCAGTCCCACAGGTCCGCGTTCGGTCCGGGAAGGCGGGAGAAATCTGCCATTACGTGACCCCTTGTAGCCGTTCTGGGCGGATCTGGTGTCCACGACCGTACAACTACGATCTAAGGAGATGAAAATATGACTCATTGCGAATCTAGCTCCAGACACCGGCAAAGCGGAAGAAAAGGGTCTGAATGGGGCATAGCTTGTGATGAAAGTTCGAGGGTCTGTTGCGCATATCTGCACCGTGTTCGGCCCCTCACGTAGAGTGCCGAAGATGTCAGCCACCCCCGTAACTCTTTCGAGTGACCGTCGTTGAGAGTGCGAGGCGGTTGAAGGAACAAGTGCTCGGGCGGGCGTCCGAGACGGTCGACCGCACAGGTGACGATTTCGTACCAGCCTGGAGGCTCAAGGTGACGCGCATCAGCTGCGGAGGGCGGCCATGACTTCCGTCCTCGTCTGCGACGACTCCCCGCTTGCCCGAGAGGCGCTCCGTCGCGCGGTCGCAACCGTGCCCGGCGTAGAGCGCGTGACGACGGCGGCCAACGGCGAGGAAGTCCTCCGCCGCTGGGGGGCCGACCGCTCGGACCTGATTCTGATGGACGTACGCATGCCCGGACTGGGCGGCGTCGAGACGGTCCGGCGGCTGCTGTCCGCCGACCCCGGTGCGCGCATCATCATGCTCACCGTCGCCGAGGACCTGGACGGTGTGGCCCTCGCGGTCGCCGCCGGTGCCCGCGGCTATCTGCACAAGGACGCCTCCCGCGCGGAACTCCGCGCGACGGTGACGCAGGCCCTGGCCGACCCGACCTGGCGGCTCGCCCCGCGCCGGCTGCGTTCGGCCGAGATGGGTGCCGCGCCGACGCTCACGGCGCGTGAGATCCAGGTCCTCGAAGGCATGAGCCACGGCCGCTCGAACGCGGAGATCGGCCGCGAGCTGTTCCTCTCCGAGGACACCGTCAAGACGCACGCCCGGCGCCTGTTCAAGAAGCTCGGCGCCTCGGACCGGGCCCACGCCGTGGCGCTCGGCTTCCGGTGGGGGCTGGTGCGCTAGGGGGTGTCCGCGAAGTCCCGGCGTCCGCCCGGAGGGCGGGCGCTGCGGCGTTCGGTGCGTGCTCTCGGCGTGCCAGGCGGATGCCCGCGTACTGGTGGTACGCGGGTGGTCGCCCGGTGCGCCGAGAGTGGAGGTCCCCCCTGCTCGAAGAGCTTGGGGGAGTGCCGGGCGTCGCAGGGCAGGCCGGACTTCGCGGACACCCCCTGGGGCCTGTCCTTCGGATCGGGCCGGCTTCCACGCGCGGTGTCCGGCGCGAGCCGGGGAGCGGGGGCATGCGGATGCCCCCGCGCGAGCCGCACCAGCGCGTGCGCAAGCCGGCGGCCGACGACAACGCCGGTGGGGGTCCCGCCCTGCCCGAGCGAGGGCGAGAGCTCGGGAGGGTGCCTGCGAGGACCCGCGTCCCCGGGATGATCCGAACGGCAGGCCCTGGGGACGATCGCGGATGTGGCGGCGGTCGCAATGGGGGTACGGAAAGCCAGGTCGGCGGGGGCGGGCCGGGGGTCCGCCGGATGCCCGCTGCTCGTTTCGCCGCGGATGCCGCATCCTTGAGGGTGTGGAGTTCCTCGGGGACGAGTCGGTCGAGCGGAAGGGGAGGGCGCAGGGTATGAGTTCCGGCGCACCTGCTCATAACGCTTCGGTGCACAACAACGGGCGCGGTGCCACGGACCCGGCGGCCGCAAGGCACCATGGACCGATGCGCGACGACGAGGCGGTCAATGCCCGAGGGGCGATCGGCGCGCTCGTCCACCGCGCCGTCGACGGGGACGAGCAGGCCACGCACGACCTGCTCGCCCATGTCCATCCCCTGGCCCTGCGCTACTGCCGCACCCGTCTGTCCCGCCTCCCGGGCGACGCCCGGCACTTCGTGGAGGACCTCGCCCAGGAAGTCTGCGTGGCCGTGCTCCTCGCGCTGCCCCGCTACCGGGACACCGGGCGCCCCTTCGAGGCGTTCGTGTTCGCCATCGCCGCGCACAAGGTCGCCGACCTCCAGCGCGCGGCGATGCGGCACCCGGGCTCGACGGCCGTCCCCTCGGACGAGATGCCCGAGCGGCCCGACGACTCCCTGGGCCCGGAGGAGCGCGCCCTGCTGAGCAGCGACGCGGAATGGGCCAAGAAACTCCTGGCCAACCTGCCCGAGAACCAGCGGGAGCTGCTGCTGCTGCGGATCGCGGTGGGGTTGACGGCGGAGGAGACGGGTCAGATGTTGGGAATGTCACCCGGCGCGGTCCGTGTGGCCCAGCACCGGGCCCTGAGCAGGCTGAGGGCGCTCGCCGAGCAGTAGTGCCTTCGTTGAACAGGGAGTGCGCCGGTTCCGTACGAAGATACGAAGCCCCCGGTCAGGCGGAACACTGGAATTCGGGCTCTCTGCTTCCCGTTAGCATGGACATCCGCACCGATCAAGGCCATTTGGGGAAGGTGTCATGACTGCCAACGTCGACGGCGTGCCCGACAAATTCGCGACACTCGGGCTGACCTACGACGACGTGCTGCTGCTGCCGGGTGCATCCGAGGTGCTCCCCAACGCGGTCGACACCTCGTCCCGCATCTCCCGCAACGTCCGGGTGAACATCCCGCTGCTCTCCGCGGCGATGGACAAGGTCACCGAGTCCCGCATGGCGATCGCCATGGCCCGCCAGGGCGGCGTCGGCGTACTGCACCGCAATCTCTCCGTCGAGGACCAGGTCAACCAGGTCGACCTGGTGAAGCGCTCCGAGTCCGGCATGGTCACCGACCCCATCACGGTGCACCCGGACGCGACGCTGGCCGAGGCCGACGCCCTGTGCGCCAAGTTCCGCATCAGCGGCGTTCCGGTGACCGACCCGGCCGGCAAGCTGCTCGGCATCGTCACCAACCGTGACATGGCCTTCGAGACCGACCGCACCCGTCAGGTGCGCGAGGTCATGACCCCGATGCCGCTCGTGACCGGCAAGGTCGGCATCTCCGGGCCGGACGCCATGGAGCTGCTGCGCCGCCACAAGATCGAGAAGCTTCCGCTGGTCGACGACGCGGGTGTCCTCAAGGGCCTCATCACGGTCAAGGACTTCGTCAAGGCCGAGCAGTACCCCAACGCCGCCAAGGACGCCGAGGGCCGCCTGATCGTCGGTGCCGCCGTCGGTGCCAGCCCCGAGGCGCTGGAGCGGGCCCAGGCGCTGGCCGAGGCCGGTGTGGACTTCCTGGTCGTCGACACCTCGCACGGCCACAACAGCAACGCCCTCAGCTGGATGTCGAAGATCAAGTCGAGTGTCGGTGTCGACGTGATCGGCGGCAACGTCGCCACCCGTGACGGCGCCCAGGCGCTGATCGACGCCGGCGTCGACGGCATCAAGGTCGGCGTGGGCCCCGGCTCGATCTGCACCACCCGGGTCGTCGCCGGTATCGGTGTCCCGCAGGTCACGGCCATCTACGAGGCGTCCCTCGCGGCCCGTCCGGCGGGCGTCCCGCTGATCGGTGACGGCGGTCTGCAGTACTCCGGCGACATCGGCAAGGCGCTGGCCGCCGGCGCCGACACGGTGATGCTGGGCAGCCTCCTCGCCGGCTGCGAGGAGTCGCCCGGCGAGCTCCAGTTCATCAACGGCAAGCAGTTCAAGTCCTACCGCGGCATGGGCTCGCTCGGCGCGATGCAGTCCCGGGGCCAGGGCCGGTCGTACTCGAAGGACCGCTACTTCCAGGCCGAGGTGGCCGCCGACGACAAGCTCGTGCCCGAGGGCATCGAGGGCCAGGTGCCCTACCGCGGCCCGCTGGCCAACGTGCTGCACCAGCTCGTCGGCGGTCTGCGCCAGACCATGGGCTACGTGGGCGCCGCCACCATCGAGGAGATGGAGAGCAAGGGCCGCTTCGTCCGGATCACCTCGGCGGGCCTCAAGGAGAGCCACCCGCACGACATCCAGATGACGGTCGAGGCGCCGAACTACAGCCGTAGCAAGTGACGGCCACGCGCGCGTGAGGCACAGCGAGGGCGGCCCCGGAGCATCCGGGGCCGCCCTCGTCGTGCCCGTCGGCGATACTGGAAGACGCTGAAACGCAACAGGGAAAGGCCACAGACGTGACTGAGATCGAGATCGGGCGCGGCAAGCGCGGCCGCCGGGCGTACGCCTTCGACGACATCGCCGTCGTCCCCAGCCGCCGTACGCGGGACCCGAAGGAGGTCTCGATCGCCTGGCAGATCGACGCCTACCGCTTCGAGCTGCCGTTCCTGGCCGCCCCCATGGACTCGGTCGTCTCCCCGGCCACCGCCATCCGCATCGGCGAGCTCGGCGGCCTGGGCGTGCTCAACCTCGAGGGCCTGTGGACGCGCTACGAGGACCCGCAGCCGCTGCTCGACGAGATCGCCGAGCTGCCCGCCGAGGCGGCGACCCGGCGCCTCCAGGAGATCTACGCCGCGCCCATCAAGGAGGAGCTGATCGGCGCGCGGATCAAGGAGGTGCGCGACTCGGGCGTGGTCACGGCCGCGGCGCTCTCCCCGCAGCGCACGGCCCAGTTCTCCAAGGCCGTCGTCGACGCGGGCGTGGACCTCTTCGTCATCCGCGGTACGACGGTCTCCGCCGAGCACGTCTCCGGTTCGCACGAGCCGCTGAACCTGAAGCAGTTCATCTACGAGCTGGACGTCCCGGTGATCGTCGGCGGCTGCGCCACGTACACCGCGGCCCTGCACCTGATGCGCACCGGCGCGGCCGGCGTGCTGGTCGGCTTCGGTGGCGGCGCCGCGCACACCACGCGCAACGTGCTGGGTATCCAGGTGCCGATGGCGACGGCGGTCGCCGACGTGGCCGCGGCCCGCCGGGACTACATGGACGAGTCCGGCGGCCGGTACGTGCACGTGATCGCGGACGGCGGTGTCGGCTGGTCCGGCGACCTGCCCAAGGCGATCGCCTGCGGCGCCGACGCGGTCATGATGGGCTCCCCGCTCGCCCGCGCCACCGACGGCCCGGGCAAGGGCAACCACTGGGGCATGGAGGCCGTCAACGAGGAGCTCCCGCGCGGCCAGAAGGTCGACCTCGGCACGGTCGGCACCATCGAGGAGATCCTCACGGGCCCGTCCCACACCCCCGACGGCTCGATGAACCTCTTCGGCGCGCTGCGGCGGGCGATGGCCACGACCGGGTACAGCGAGCTGAAGGAGTTCCAGCGGGTCGAGGTGACGGTGGCGGACTCGCAGCACCGGCGGTAGTCGGTAGCCCCCAGGACGAGGAAGGGCCTGGTCACTCGGGTGAGTGACCAGGCCCTTTGGCGTGCCCAACTGGCCCTGGCGGGGCGCGTGTTGGCGTATGGGGGCGCGTGGTTGCCTTCGGGCCGGATGGCGCGGTGGAGGGCGGTTTCGAGGCGCTAGTGTCCGTGATCGGCGCCCCAGGTTCTTCTGGGTGCCCCCTTCCAAGGACACGGTTCCGGACCCCGGCCCCTCGGGGCCCGGCCCGATTCCGACGTGCTGCCTACCGGGCCAATGGGTGGCGTCGTGGAAGGGGGCGCCCATGGGACGCCACCGTAAGTCCACCCGCTGGGACCGACTCCGTCTTCGGATGGTGCAGTGCCGGAGGAGGTGGATCTTGCGACTTTTCGGATGGTGAGCGGCCGCCCCCACGAGACCTAGGGGCGGACACTCCGTGATCCATCCAGGAGCCTGCCGCAGTGCCCTCTGCGGTGGGCTCCGCCTTGCTTCGGATGGTGAGCGGCCGCCCCCAAGAGAGCTAGGGGCGGACACTCCGTGATCCATCCAGGAGCCTGCCGCAGTGCCCTCTGCGGTGGGCTCCACCGTCTCCCAAGGTACTGGCGGCGGGGTGCCCCGCGCCACCAGCCCAGGGGGCTCAGCGCCCCCACGCGCCCCTCTTCACAACCGATGCGCCGCCCCCGTGGGCGCCGCCCCCCGGGTGTCCAGCAGCAGCTGTGCCTTCACTGACAGGCCTTGCAGGTCGTATGTGCGGTGCTGCTGGAGGAGGACGGTCAGGTCCGCGTCGGCGACCGCCTCGTAGAGGGAGTCCACGCGGGGGACGGGGCGGTCGAGGACGCTCCAGGTGGGGACGTGCGGGTCGTGGTAGCTGACCGAGGCGCCCAGTTCCATCAGGCGCAGGGCGATCTCCTGGGCGGGCGTGCCGTGCAGGTCGGCGAGGTCGGGCTTGTAGGTGACGCCCAGGAGCAGCACGCGTGCGCCCCGGGCCGACTTGCCGTGCTCGTTGAGGAGCGTGGCGGCGCGCTGGACGACGTAGCCGGGCATCCGGCTGTTGACCTGCTGGGCCAGTTCCACCATGCGCAGGGTGCGGCCGCCGTGGGCGGTCAGGTCCTGCGGGACGGCGTGGCCGCCGACGCCGGGGCCGGGGCGGAAGGCCTGGAAGCCGAACGGCTTGGTCTCGGCGCAGCGGACGACGTCCCACAGGTCGACGCCCAGGTCGTGGCAGAGGACGGCCATCTCGTTGACGAGGGCGATGTTGACGTGCCGGTAGTTGGTCTCCAGGAGCTGCACGGTCTCCGCCTCGCGGGGTCCACGCGCGCGTACCACCTTGTCGGTGAGCCGTCCGTAGAAGGCGGCGGCCGACTCCGTGCAGGCCGGGGTGAGGCCGCCGAGGACCTTGGGGGTGTTGGCGGGGGTGAAGTCGCGGTTGCCGGGGTCGACGCGGCTGGGGGAGTAGGCGAGGTGGAAGTCGCGGCCCGCGCGCAGACCCGATCCCTCTTCGAGGAGGGGGCGCAGGATTTCCTCTGTGGTCCCTGGGTACACAGGGGACTCCAGGATCACAGTGGTGTGCGGGCGCAGGTGTGCGGCCAGGGTGCGGGCGGCCGTCTCCAGCTGGCTCAGGTCGAGTCCGCCGTCCGCGCCCCGCGGGGTCGGTGCGCAGATGACCGCGGTGCGCACCCGGCCGAGCTCGGCGGCGTTCGTGGCCGGCCGGAAGCCCCCCGAGAGCATCCGGCGCTGTTCGGCCGCGCTGAGGGAGCCGGCCTCGGGGCCGGTCCGGTAGCCGATGGTGGCGACACCGACGGCGACGGCGGCCTGGGCCAGGGGCAGGCCGTACGGGCCGAGTCCGATGACGGCGAGATCTGCGGGCATGGCGTGGCCGTCCTTCCCAGTAGCCGAAGTGGGACAGGTGCGCAAGCCCTGTGGACAGGACGGGCGAGCGCAATGTCAGACTAGGAGTAAATATGACCGATATGCGGGATTGCTCGCCCGAGTTTCGGTGAGTGTTCCGTGAGCGTTGTCCACAGGCTTACGGCCCGTGGTGGCTGAAGTCGGGCAACACGGTCAGAATTTGGGCATGGGGGATACGGACGGGGTCTCACCCGACGGGTGCGGCCTGCGCGACCGAGGCGGCACCAGCCGCCGCGATGAGCGGGAGGCAGCGGTGAGGACAGCGACACTCGGGCCGGCGCAGCGCGTCGAGTCACTCGCATCTATGGCCGAGCGCGAGCTGGACGTGCTGGTGGTGGGCGCAGGCGTGGTCGGTGCGGGCACCGCACTCGACGCCGCGACCCGGGGCCTGTCCACGGGACTGGTCGAGGCGCGTGACTGGGCGTCCGGCACCTCCAGCCGGTCCAGCAAGCTGATCCACGGCGGCCTGCGCTATCTGGAGATGCTCGACTTCGCGCTCGTACGGGAGGCCCTGAAGGAACGCGGCCTGCTGCTGGAGCGGCTCGCCCCGCATCTGGTGAAGCCCGTGCCGTTCCTGTACCCCTTGCAGCGCAAGGGCTGGGAGCGCCTGTACGCCGGGTCGGGCGTCGCGATGTACGACGCCATGTCCATGGCGCGAGGTCATGGCCGGGGCCTGCCCATGCACCGCCATCTGACCCGCTCTCACGCCCTGCGCGTGGCGCCCTGCTTGAAGAAGGACGCGCTGGTCGGGGCGCTTCAGTACTACGACGCCCAGATGGACGACGCCCGCTATGTGGCGACCCTGGTGCGCACGGCGGTGGCGTACGGCGCGAAGGCCGCCAACCGCGCGCGGGTCACGGGCTTCCTGCGCGAGGGCGAGCGGGTCGTCGGCGCGAAGGTGCAGGACGTCGAGGCCGGCGGCGAGTACGAGATCCGCGCCAAGCAGGTCGTCAACGCGACCGGCGTGTGGACGGACGACACCCAGGCGATGGTCGGCGAGCGCGGCCAGTTCCACGTACGGGCGTCCAAGGGCATCCACCTGGTGGT
This sequence comes from Streptomyces azureus, assembly GCF_001270025.1. NCBI lineage: Bacteria > Bacillati > Actinomycetota > Actinomycetes > Kitasatosporales > Streptomycetaceae > Streptomyces > Streptomyces azureus. The sequence goes on from NZ_DF968533.1 coordinate 361,400, forward strand.
GCCGCGCGACCGGATCCACTCCACGACCGGGCTGATCCTGCGCACGGAGAAGTCCGTGCTGTTCGTCATCCCCTGGGGCCGGCACTGGATCGTCGGGACCACGGACACCGACTGGGACCTCGACAAGGCCCACCCTGCCGCGTCCAGTGCCGACATCGACTACCTGCTGGACCACGTGAACTCGGTGCTCGCGGTGCCGCTCACCAGGGACGACGTCCAGGGCGTGTACGCGGGCCTGCGGCCGCTGCTCGCGGGGGAGTCGGATGCCACCAGCAAGCTGTCGCGCGAGCACACCGTGGCGCATCCCGTGCCCGGGCTCGTCGTCGTGGCGGGCGGCAAGTACACCACCTACCGGGTCATGGCCAAGGACGCGGTGGACGCGGCGGTGCACGGGCTCGACATGCGCGTCGCCGAGTGCGTCACCGAGGACGTGCCGCTGCTGGGCGCCGAGGGCTACCGGGCGCTGTGGAACGCGCGGGCGCGGATCGCGGCCCGGACCGGACTCCATGTGGTGCGGGTGGAACACCTGCTGAACCGGTACGGCACGCTGGCCGAGGAGGTCCTCGCCCTCATCGCCGAGAACCCGTCGCTGGGCGAGCCTCTGGTGGCGGCCGACGACTATCTGCGCGCCGAGATCGTGTACGCGGCCTCGCACGAAGGGGCGCGGCACCTCGACGACGTGCTGACCCGGCGTACGCGCATCTCCATCGAGACCTTCGACCGGGGCACGCGCAGCGCTCGCGACGCCGCCGGGCTGATGGCCCCGGTCCTCGGCTGGGACAAGGACCAGATCGAGCGCGAGGTGCAGCACTACGAGAAGCGGGTGGAGGCGGAGCGGGAGTCGCAGCGCCAGCCGGACGACCTGACGGCGGACGCGGCCCGGCTGGGGGCGCCGGACATCGTGCCGCTGTAGGCGGCTGTTCCCGCGAACCGGGCGGCGTTCCCGACATCACCCGAACGAGCGTCGGGAATCGGGATCTTCGTTCGGAACCCGGTCGTTCTACGAGGTGCGCGGGCAGAACTCGGCCTCGAGTACCGCGGGTTCGAGACCGGGATCTGCGATCGCGTCCGTGTTCACGCGGAAGGTGAGGACACGCCGGCCGTCGACGGTGGCTGCGGTGCGCACGTAGCTGCCGGATATGTGCCCGTTGTGCCCCCATACCGTGGTGCCGCACGGCAGTTTCTCGGGAAACAGACCCATGCCGTACGCGCCGTGTGCTGCACGGGTGTCGAGCATCTCGCGCAGCCCGCGCGGGGGCAGCAGCCGGCCGCCGAGCAGGGCCGAGTAGAAGCGGTCCAGATCGGCGAGGGTGGTCACCAACTCGCCCGCGGCGCCGGCCACCCGCGGGTCGAGATCGGTGACGTCGGTTCCGTCGGCGGCGTAGGCGCGGCCGTGCGGAGAGGGCAGCGAGGAGCGGGATCCAGGGAAGGAGGTGCCTGTCAGGCCCAGGGGAGTGATGATGCGGCGCTCGGCCTCGGTGGCGTACGAGTGGCCGGTGACCTGCTCCACGACCAGGCCGAGCAGGACGTAGTTGGTGTTCGAGTAGGAGAAGCGGCCGCGTTCGTCCGGGGGGTGGGTGAGTGCGATGCGTACGGCCTGACGGGGTGTGACGGGTGCGGTTCCGCCGGTGTCCCTGGTGTAGTCGTACAGGCCGCTGGTGTGGGTGAGCAGGGAACGAAGGGTCAGCGCGCGGCCGTCGTTGCCCGCGCCCCGCACCAGGCCGGGCAGGTGCTGCTCCACGGTGTCGGACAGCGACAGCCGGTGCTCGGCGGCCAGTTGCAGCACGACCGTCGCCATGAACGTCTTCGTGACGCTGCCGGCGCGGAAGTGGTCGGACCGGGCGATTCCCTGCCCGGCGTGGGCATAGCGGGTGGTGGTTCCCTCCCGGGCCAGCAGGGCCGCGGCGGGTGCTCTGCCCTGGGTGACCAGTAGCGGGAGAACCGCGTCCGTGGGCGGAGCGGAGAGAGCCGACGAATCGGCCGGAGGCAGGCCGAGGAGGGCGACGGACACGGGCAGGGCCAGCAATGTCCGAAAGGGCGGCACGCGGGCTCCTCCCTCGGCGGGGCGTCGGGGGCCCATCATGCAAGGCGGCGCGCGGTGTGCCGCAGCCGGGTTCCGGTGTGCGGACCGGCGGGGGCGTTCCGCCAGGGGGCCCCTGGGCGCTGGGCACTTGTCGGGTGAGAGACAATGGAGGCTCTGTCAGGGCGGGGTTGTATGAGGGGACGCATGTCGGAGGCGGAGCGGGCGGGCACATCTCGTCAGGACACTCGTCAGGACAACAGGGAGCGTCTCCTCGCGGGGCGTTACCGGCTGGGCGAAGTGCTCGGCCGCGGGGGCATGGGCACGGTGTGGCGGGCCGAGGACGAGACCCTTGGTCGGACGGTCGCCGTCAAGGAGCTGCGGTTCCCGTCGAACATCGACGAGGAGGAGAAGCGGCGGCTGATCACCCGGACGCTGCGCGAGGCCAAGGCGATCGCGCGGATCCGCAACAACAGCGCCGTGACGGTCTTCGACGTCGTCCAGGAGGACGACCGGCCCTGGATCGTGATGGAACTCGTCGAGGGCAAGTCGCTCGCCGAGGTCATCCGGGAGGACGGCCTCCTCGAACCGAAGCGGGCCGCGGAGGTCGGGCTCGCCGTCCTGGACGTGCTGCGGTCCGCGCACCGCGAGGGCATCCTGCACCGCGACGTGAAGCCGTCGAACGTGCTGATCGCCGAGGACGGCCGGGTCGTGCTCACGGACTTCGGGATCGCCCAGGTCGAGGGCGACCCGTCCATCACGTCGACCGGCATGCTCGTCGGCGCGCCCTCCTACATCTCCCCGGAGCGGGCGCGCGGGCACAAGCCGGGCCCGGCCGCCGACCTGTGGTCGCTCGGCGGGCTGCTGTACGCGGCGGTGGAGGGCTCGCCGCCGTACGACAAAGGGTCGGCCATAGCGACTCTCACGGCGGTGATGACCGAGCCGTTGGAGGAGCCGAAGAACGCCGGCCCGCTGCGGGAGGTCATCCACGGACTGCTCACCAAGGACCCCGCCAAGCGGCTCGACGACGCGGGCGCCCGGGCAATGCTGAACTCGGTCATCCACGCGCCCGAGAAGACCGAGCCGGAGCCCTTGGACGCGACGAAGGTCGTGCCGCTGCCGGCGCAGCCGGAGAAGTCCTCCCGCAAGGGGAGTTCCGCCGGGGCCGGGGGCAAGCGGGGCGAGGAGCCCGGGGAGCGGCTGCGCGGGGCGCTGCGTTCCGTGCGCAAGACCGCTGCGGGAACGGCCGGGGCGTCGGCCGCGTCCCGGACCGAGTCCGCCGACGCTACGGCTTCTTCCGGGCCGGGGGGCGGGAAGACCGGGGGCGGGGGCACGGGAGCGGCCGTCTCGAAGTCCGGTTCGGCGTCGGCCTCGGGGGCGGCCGCCGGGGCCGGTGAGTGGGGTGCGCAGGGGGCGAAGGCGGCCCCCGGAGTTGGGAGTTCGGGGTGGCCCGTCATGACGCCGCCGGACCTGCCGCCGCGGCCCGCGCCGCCCAGGGCGCCGCTCACCGACGTCGTGCCGCGGCGGACCTTGGTGATCATCGCGGTGGTCGTGGCGCTCGCCGTGATCGGCACCGTGCTCGCCATCGCGCTGAGCGGAGACGACAAGGACTCCAAGGGGGCCGCCGGCGAGAGCGGCGGCAAGACCGTCGCCACCGCGTCGAGCAGTGCCGACACCAAGGGCGACGAGAGCGACGGCACGCGCACCGACAGCGCGACGACACAGCCCGCGCCGTCGAAGCCCTCCGCGAACAGCACGTCCGGCGACCAAGCGGGCGGGTCTTCCGGCGGCGGCAAGGGCACCGCCGCGGAATCGACGCACCAGGGCAGCCAGGGGTACTCGATCGGACTGCCGAAGGGGTGGAAGTACCAGTCCACGGGGGCCGCGGGCGACCGGTTCACCGGGCCCGACGGGCAGAAGCTGCTCATCGCCTGGACGTCCACGCCCAAGGGCGACCCGGTGGCGGACTGGAAGAGCCAGGAGCGCTACATGCAGCGCGCGCAGTACAAGAAGCTCCGAATAGAGCAGGTGGACTACCGGAGCTGGAACACGGCCGACTGGGAGTTCACCTACGTGGAGAGCGGCACCAAGTACCGGACCATCGACCGCGGTTTCGTCGTCGACGACCGGCAGGGGTACGCGCTGATGTACACGGCGAAGGCGGCCGACTGGGACGGTGAGCTGCGCAAGGAGACCTGGCGGACGCTGACGAAGACCTTCGAACCCAAGTCCTGAGCATGAGCGGGCCCGGGTTTGGGGAGTGAGATCTGGCATCCCCGCATTGCGGGTTGTCTGCGGCACGTATCGTGAATGTTTGCGGACCGTACGCAGCCGGAACGGACCGTGGGGCGAACGGATGTGACCGACCAGGCTGCCGGGGGAGGCAACGTGGACGACTACGCGGGACGGGTGCTCGCCGACCGCTACCGCCTGCCGCTGCCGCCGTCCGACGAGTACGAACTCACCGAGTCCCGGGCCTTCGACACCTACAGCGGACAGGAAGTCCTGGTCAGGGCAGTGCCGTTGCCGGAGGTGGTCGAGGCGGAGGTCCTCGACGCGGAGGGTCTGCCCGACGGCTTCACGGCACGTGACGGTGGCGCGCGGCGGCCCGGAGCCCGTCCGGGCACCCGGCGGCCCACGGACCCGGTGGTACGGCGCGCGGTCGAGGCCGCGCAGGCCGCGGCGGCCATTCCCGACCACCCCCGGCTCGACCAGGTCTTCGACGTGTTCGCCGAGGGCGGTTCGCTGTGGATCGTCAGCGAGCTGGTGGCCGCGCGTCCGCTGGCGGCGCTGCTCGCCGAGAAGCCGCTGACGCCGTACCGGGCGGCCGAGGTCGCCTCCGACGTCCTCACGGCGCTGCGGGTGCTGCACGCGCATGGCTGGGTGCACCGGAACATCACCGCGCGGACGGTCCTGGTCTGTGACGACGGCCGGGTGATGCTGACCGGGCTGGCGGTGGGCGCGGCGGAGGAGGCACTGTGCGGCTACGACCCCGTTCCGGCACCGGCCTTCGACGAACCCGGCCAGGAGACCGCCGGCGCCGGGCTGGTCGATGGCCCCGGTGGTGCCGGCGGCCCGGGAAGTCTCGGCGGCGCGACCGATCCCGAGGCCGCGCGGCGTGCCGCCATAGAGGCTCGGGAGGCCCGCGGGCTGCCGGCGGCCGGAGCCGGCACGGGGAGCGGGGGCTCGGCCGTGCCGGCCCGCAGGAGCGTGGAGGACGGTGAGGACCCGAGGGCCGCGCGAGCCGGGGCGATCGCGGCCTACCGGGCGGGTACCCGGGCCGCCGCCCGGGTCCAGGAGACGCAGCAGAACGGCCGCGCGGCGCTGCCCGGTGCCCGGCCCGCCCCGGACAGCGGGCCCGGGCCCCACAGCAACGGCCCGGCGCGGTCGCCGTACCTCCCCGGGCAGAGCGCGCCGGGGCAGATAGCCGACCCCTACGGCGTCGGCGGCGCTCCCCGCACGACCGCCTGGCACGGCGCCACACCCCGAGGCGGAACGGGCAGTGCGCCCTCGCCGCAGGGACACGAGCAGGCGGCTCTTCCCCCTGCCTCGGACCCCGCTGCCCACAGCGAGGCCACCCGGTGGGACGACCTGGTCGCCCACACCCCCGCGCCCCGGCGCGGTCCGGCCACGGCGCTGGCCGCCGAGCGGGCGCGGCAGGCACGGATGGCCGTGGTGGGGCCCGTGACGGAGCGCTGGGCGCCGGAGCAGGCCGGACCCGTGCACGAGAACTGGCAGTTGGCCGCGCCGATCGGCCCCGCCACCGACCTGTGGGCGCTCGGCGCGCTGCTCTTCAGGGCCGTACAGGGGCATGCGCCCTACCCGGAGGAGTCGACGGCCGAGCTGGTGCAGATGGTGTGCGCGGAACCGCCCGCGTACGCCGAGGAGTGCGGGCCGCTCAGGCCGGTCGTCGAGTCGCTGCTGCGTCAGGACCCGACCGAGCGCCTCGACTTCGAGGAACTGCGCGGCTGGCTGCGCTCGCTCGTGCGCTCGGCGCCCGAGCCGGAAGCCGGTGTGCACGTCGTCGCGGCCCCGCCCGTCGACGCGAGCCGGCTGCCCGTCGTACGGCGCCGGGGCGAGCTCGTGCGCAGACGGCGGGCCGGGCTGCCCGCGCACCACGGGCGGCACAAGCGGGCCAAGAAGGACTCGCGGTCGCCGCACCGGCTGGGCCGCATCCTGCTCCTGCTCGTCCTGCTCGCGATGGCCGCGGCGGTCGCCTACGCCATGCTCTTCATGCCCAAGTCGGCGACCGACGGCGCGCAGGGCACCGACCGCACCGGTGCCGCCGGTGAGGTCAGCCAGGCGCCCGAGCCGGACGCCAGCGGCGAGCCCCGGCCCGACCGGGCGTCGCCCGAGCCGGAGAAGAGCCCGTCGACGTCGGCCGGTTCCACTCAGACACAGACCACCGGCCCCGAGGTCGCCGACGGCTTCACCCTGCGCAAGGACTCGGCGGGCTTCCAGGTCGCCGTCGCCGAGGGCTGGGACCGCACCTCGCGGGGCGGCAGCGGCCAGGTCGTCTACGCCAAGGGCGACTTCGAGCTCATCGTCGTACCGGGCCGGGACAGCGCGTCGGAGTACGGCAGCGATCCGATGGCGTACCAGCGGGAGGAGGAGCGCGAGTTGCAGCCGTACCGCGACTCCAGCTGGGCCACCTCCACCGGGCTGAAGACGATCGAGGTGGGCGGGCGGACCATGGCCGAGGGGCAGTTCACCTGGACCGGCGACGACGGGGGCGAGCTGTATGTGCGCAACCTCGCGATGCTGGTCGACGGGCGGTACCACGTGATCCAGGTGCGCGGCCCGGAGTCCGAACGGGACGAGGTGACGCGGCTGTACGACCAGGCGGCGGCGACGTACCGGGCGACGAAATGATCTCCTGACCCCGACTGCCGTGCACTGGAGGTTCACCTCACGGTTCCCTCCAGTCCCAGACGGCTGCAACCGTCACAGTGCGGTCACCGTGGTACCCCGCTTGTTCCCTGGGGAGGGGCGGGTCCTTACGCTGACCCTGTCAAGACCATTGCGGGGCAACGTGAATCAGATGCAGGGCCTGCTCGTCGCGGGCCGCTACCGGCTTGCCGACTCCATCGGCAGTGGCGGTATGGGTCGGGTATGGCGGGCACACGACGAGGTGCTGCACCGGTCCGTCGCCATCAAGGAGCTGACGGCTGCCCTCTACGTCTCCGAGAGCGAGCAGGCCATCCTGCTGGCGCGCACCCGGGCCGAGGCCAGGGCCGCCGCGCGGATCAACCACTCCGCGGTCGTCACGGTGCACGACGTGCTGGAGCACGACGGCCGCCCGTGGATCGTGATGGAGCTGGTCGAGGGCCGCTCCCTGGCCGACGCGGTCAAGGAGGAGGGGCGCGTCGAGCCGCGTGAGGCGGCGCGCATCGGCATGTGGGTGCTGCGGGCCCTGCGCGCCGCGCACACCGCCGGTGTCCTGCACCGCGACGTCAAGCCGGGCAACGTCCTCCTCGCCCGGGACGGGCGTGTCCTGCTCACCGACTTCGGCATCGCCCAGATCGAGGGCGACACGACCATCACCCGGACCGGAGAGGTCGTCGGCTCGGTCGACTACCTGGCGCCGGAGCGTGTGCGCGGCCACGATCCGGGCCCGTCCTCCGACCTGTGGGCGCTCGGCGCGACGCTCTACACGGCGGTGGAGGGCCGGTCGCCGTTCCGCCGCACCACACCGCTGACCACCATGCAGGCCGTGGTCGAGGAGGAGGCCGCCGAGCTTCAGTACGCGGGTCCGCTCACGCCCGTCATCACCGCCCTGCTGCGCAAGGATCCGGTCACCCGGCCCGACGCGTCCGAGGCCGAGCAGATGCTGGTCGAGGCGGTGGAGGGACGGCGCCCGAGCGCGGCACAGGTGTACGTGCCGACGCGGCACGGGTCGTACGGACATCAGGGGCCCCACGAGCAGCCGCGGACCGGTGTCACCAGGCCGCACCAGACCGCCGTCACCCAGGTCGGCCCGTCCGCCGCGCCCCCGAAAGGGGGGCGCCGTCTGCGAACGGCCGCCCTCGTCGTCGCCCTTGCCGCGGTCATCGGTGCGGGAGCCGCGGTCGCGCTGCAGCAATTCGGCACGGCCGGCCCCGGCAACTCCGCCTCTGCGTCGACTCCGAGCGCCAGTGCCACGCCGAGTGACGAGGGCGGTCAGGGGGTGGTTCCAGCCGGTTGGGTGCGGCGCCACGACCCGGTGGGCTTCAGCATCCCCCTGCCCAAGGGGTGGAAGCGGTCCGTCTCCATCGACCAGGACGGCCTCCGGCAGGTCGACTACTCGCCCGACAAGGGCAAGCACCTCGTGCGGGTCGCCGTCGACACCGCACCGGATTTCAGCACCTCTTACGAGCACATGAGCAACCTGGAACAGCGGGTCTCACGGCTGCGGGACTACAAGGGTCTGCGCCTCAAGGAGGAGCTTTTCCGCGATCAGCCGGGCGCCCGCTGGGAGTACACGTGGAACGCGCTGGCCAAGGACGCGCCGCACTACTTCCCGGGGCCCTACCGTGCGATCGACGTCGGGTACATGGACGGTGACGGCACCGAGTACTCCATCTACGCGGCCTCACCGACCGACGACTGGGCCACCACCAGGAAGCAGTTCGACTGGATCCTGCGGGGCTTCCAGGAGGGTTGATCGAGAACGTCGTGACCTACGTGGACGACGACCGCACGGAAGGCGGCCGCGTATCGGCCCAACCGGACATGGCGTGGGCCGATACGTCATCGCGATGACATTGGTTGTCGCGCCGGGGCTCAGGCCCAGTCCGTGCAAGAACGGACGATCTTGGTTCCTTCCCTGACCGCCACCTGCGCGCCGATGGAGTCGAGATCATCGCCGGAGGGGTTTGCGTATGTGGTGAAGGAGGTAGTCGATCCGTCTCCGTCGTATTCGGTACGCCAGGGCCAGTCCGTCACCCATCCGGTGTAGTGGTCAATGGATCTGAATCTGATGGCCACATGGTGACCATCGGCAGCGGTGTCCTTGACCCAACCGCTGATGTCCACGTAGTCGGATGTCCAGTTGGTGAACGTCATGCTCCCCGAGGCGCCGGTCACCGAGCACGCGGCTCCGCCACTCGCCGCGTTGGCATTGGTCACTGTGGTCGTGGCGAATATTGCCACCGCTGCGACGCTCGTGACTGAAAAGCGCTTCCATGTGTTTCCCATAAGGAAAAGGTAAGACTTCCATGATTCACATGACAGCATGATTCCAGCCACCCGTTTTGTCTTATATGGGGCATGTGTCCTGCCAATTGTCGTGCTTTGCAGCCGTTTTCAAGACTGTGTGGCTGAAAATGATCGACCCCAGGAGTTGTCGCCGCGGTGAGCCGCTGCATCGCGGTGTGGCCGTCCGGCCCGACCTGGTCAAACCCAGCGCCGACGGCCTGGCCGGACTCACCGTGGGTGAGTCCTGCAGGCTTGCGTTCGATGCCGGTGGTCATCCAGGGGCCGCCGCCCTGGCAGGCGGAGTTCGGCCAGGACGGGGACGCCCCTGGCGCTCTCAGATGCCCGTAATCCGGTGGGTGCGGGCAGCGGTCAGGTCGTGAGTGCGGCCGCAACGCGGGTGAGAGCACAGCAGTCGGCCGACCGGATCGGTTGGCTCGGACACCAGGGCCCATCGGCGGACCTGGCGCTCGAACGGCCGAATGCGTTCCTCGACACGAGCGTTGAGGCGCCGTTCCATCGCGGTGGCCTCGTCGATCCGATCCAGCATGGTCCGCGCCAAGGCCTGAGCACGCTGGAGTGTGCCATCGACTGTCTTGGGGCGGCGGCATACTTGGCCGGTCGCCGCCCCGGAAGGCGTGCGTCCCCTGCGGCATCATGGGGCGCATGGGGACCGAGGCAGGCGGCCGTGTCGTCGCGGGCCGTTACCGGCTGGAGGAGAGGCTCGGGCGTGGCGGCATGGGTGTCGTCTGGCGGGCCACCGACCAGTTGCTCGGCCGGCAGGTCGCCGTCAAGGAACTCCCCGTCGACGAGACCCTCTCCGCGGCCGAGGCCCGGCGGCGGCGCGACGGCACCCTGCGCGAGGCCCGCGCGGTCGCCCAGCTGAGCCATCCGCACGTCATCGTCGTCCACGACGTCGTCGAGGAGGACGAACGCCCCTACATGGTCATGGAACTGGTCGAGGGCGGCTCGCTCGCCGACCGCATCGCCACCGGCGGCCCGGTCGACGCCGCCGAGGCCGCCCGCATCGGCATCGCCCTGCTCGGCGCGCTGAACACCGCGCACGCGGCCGGTGTGCTGCACCGGGACGTGAAGCCGTCGAACGTGCTGATCGCCGAGGACGGCCGGGTCGTCCTCACCGACTTCGGTGTCGCCCAGGTCTCCGGCGCGACCACACTCACCGAGACCGGTTCCTTCGTCGGCTCGCCCGAGTACACCGCGCCCGAGCGGATGGCCGGGGTCCGGACCGGGCCCGAGTCCGACCTGTGGTCGCTGGGCGCGCTGCTGTGCGCGGCCCTCAGCGGCGAGTCGCCGTTCCACCGCGACTCGCTGGGCGGCGTCCTGCACGCGGTCGTCGTCGGCGACATACGCCCGCCCGCGCAGGCCGGGCCGCTCCTGCCCGTCGTACAGGGCCTGCTGGAACGCGATCCGGACCGGCGGCTGGACGCGGACCGGGCGGAGCGGATGCTGCGGGTGTTCCGCGAGACGGGCAGTACGCCGCAGGCTCCGCCGCCCGGGTACGCGCCGACGGTGCGGGGTGCCCCGCACGGACGGCCGCAGGACGACGCCGGTCGGCGATCGCCGGTGCCGCCGACGGACATGCCCGGCCCGGACCGGCGGCACGAGCAGATGCTCCGGCAGCCCACGCGCCGGGTGCTCGTGGCCGCGCTGCTGGTCGCCGCGGTGGCCGGGGCGGGTGTGTCGGCGGCGGCGCTGCTCATGGAGCAGGGCGGCGGGGACGGTGGCCGCACGCCGACGAGTTCCGCGCCGAAGACCCCTTCGGCCGGACCGTCCTCCCCCGGCACGCGCACTCCCAGCACCCCGGCGGCCACCAATGCCACCACGACCGCCACCACCACCTCACCCTCGCCCTGACACGGCGGACAGCCGATGAGCTCCGTACTGGCATGAAGGGGAAATAAGCGCCGTACCGGTGTGAGAGGGAGATAAGCCCCGGATCGCGTCACGGGTCTGTGACCGGGACGCGTCCGTGCTGGATGCGGAAGCGCTTGGCGCGATATGGATGACCTCATGAGCAACAACGGGGGAGCCCGATCCGGGGCCGACGAGCCAACGAGTTTCGCTCTGCAACCACCGAATCCGCCGAATCCGCCGGCGCCTGTACCGGGCAACCCGTACGCGACGCCCACCCAGGTCGTGCCGCCCCAGTCGGTGGCAGCGGTGCAGGATCCCGGTGCCGGGCGGCTCATCGCCGGGCGTTACCGGCTGATCGCCAAGCTCGGGCACGGCGGCATGGGCACGGTGTGGCGCGCCAAGGACGAGACGGTGGACCGGGAGGTCGCCGTCAAGGAGCCTCGTGTCCCGGAGCATCTTCCCGAACGGGAACGTGCCAACGCCTTCGAGCGGATGCGCCGTGAGGCACGTGCCGCGGCCCGGCTCGACCACCCGGCGGTGGTCGACGTCCACGACGTCGCGGTCGTGGGGGGACAGCCGTGGATCGTGATGGAGCTCGTGCGTGGCCGTTCGCTGGGCGACGCGCTCCAGGAGGGCACCCTGTCCGCGCGCGAGGCGGCCCGGATCGGCCTGGAGGTGCTCGGCGCGCTTGAGGCCGCGCACGCGGCGGGCATCCTGCACCGCGACGTGAAACCGGACAACGTGCTGCTCGGCCGGTACGAACGGGTCGTCCTCACCGACTTCGGCATCGCGCAGATCGAGGGCGAGACCAACCTGACCGACACCGGCGGCTTCGTCGGCTCGCCCGAGTACATCGCGCCGGAGCGGGTGCTGGGCCAGCGCCCGGGTCCGGCCAGCGACCTGTGGTCCCTGGGCGTGGTGCTGTACGCGGCGACGGAGGGCGTCTCGCCGTTCCGCCGGAACAACACCGCCGCCACGCTCCAGTCCGTCCTCAACGCCACGCCCGCGCCGCCCGCCTCCGCCCAGGGCCCCCTCGCCGAGGCCATCACGGGCCTGCTGCACAAGGATCCGGCCCGCCGCCCGGACGCCGCCCGGGTGCGAGCCCTGCTGGAGGCCGCCGCGAACCCGCCGGCGGACCGGTCCACGCAGGTCGTCCAGGTCATGGGCGGCCAGGGCGGTGAGGGCCGAAGACTCCGGCTCGGACGCAAGGGGTGGACCGGGCTCGGTGCGGCGGTCGTCGCGGCGGCGGTGACGGCGTACCTGGTGCTAGCGAACCCGTTCGCCGGGCCGCTGCCCGAGGGCTGGAAGATCCGCCAGGAGAAGGAGCTCGCCGCGTCGCTGGCCGTGCCCGGTGCCTACCAGCGGACCGTGCCCGACCGGGAGTCGGACCAGGGGCACCAGGTCACGTACACCGACTGGAGCGGCAGCATCTGGATCAGCCTGACCCTCGACAAGAAGGCGGAGGACACCGGCAGGGCCATCGCCGGCTCCGCTGCCGCCGAGATGTACGACGACGACAGGGCGTTCAAGGACAGCGGCAGCTACCGCCTGGACATGCCGGAGGGCCCGAAGACGGACCCCAAGGACACCACGTACAGGGGCGGGAAGGCCGCCGAGAACACCGTCACTTACGACACCGACGACAGCGAGGACCTCCGCCCCCGCGAGCTCAGGATCTTCTACTACAAGACCTCCGGGGGCGACATGTACGAGCTCACCGTCAGCTACCCGGGCAAGGGTGACTTCACCGATCGCGGGCGAGAGGTGGCCGACACGGCGATCGCGAACCTGGACATCGACGGGACCTGAACCGGTGCCCGGCCACTGACTCGCTTCGACAAGCCGCCGTCCCGCGGGGTACTGATGGGGCATGAGCAACGACGGGGGCGGGACGGGTGCCCAGAGCCGGTCGGTCGGTGGGCGGTACCGGCTGATCGAGCGCATCGGCTCCGGCGGGACGGGCACCGTCTGGCGGGCCTACGACGAGCTCGTGCAGCGTGACGTCGCCGTCAAGCAGCCCCGGTTGCCGGGCGACCCGGAGGACGAGAGCCACCGGCGCGCGGCCCACCGGCTCTACCGGGAGGCCCGCGCCGCCGCCCGCGTCGACCACCCCGCCGCCGTCACCATCCACGACGTGGTCGTCGAGCCGGAGCGGCAGCCGGACGCACGCGACGGGCGCATCGATCGCCACCGGCCGGTCGGACGCGACGGGCTGACGGCGATCGACGCGGCACTCGACGGACTTCCCTGGATCGTCATGGAGTTGGTGCAGGGCGAGTCCCTGCACGAGGTGCTCCGGCGCGGCCCGGTCGATGCGCGAGAAGCCGCCCGGATCGGCCTCGCCGTCCTCGGTGCCCTGCGCGCCGCGCACGCCGTCGGCATCGTGCACCGGGACGTGAAACCGGCCAATGTGCTGCTCGGTCGGCACCAGCGCGTCGTCCTCACCGACTTCGGCATCGCCCATGTGCAGGGCGAGGAGTCGCTCACGGCCGGCGGGGAGTTCGTCGGCTCGCCGGAGTTCGTCGCCCCCGAGCGGATGTCCGGCCGCATCGCCGGGCCCGCCTCCGACCTGTGGTCCCTGGGCGTACTGCTGTACGCCGCCGTCGAGGGGGCGTCCCCGTTCCGCCGGACCGCACCGGAGGCCACGCTCGCCGCGGTCCTCGCCGCCGAGCCGCCCGAACCGAAGCAGGCCGGACCCCTCGGACCGCTGATCGCGCGACTGCTGGTGCGGGACCCCGACCAGCGCCCGGACGCAGAGGAGGTCGCGAAGGCGCTGGCGGCGGCGGCCGGGCAGGCAGTGGCCGAGGTGCCGGAAGTGGCCCAGAAGGCCGAGCACGGGCAGGAGTTCACGGAGGACGCCGGCACGCCACGGCCCGAGGAGGCGGCCGAACCGCCGGAGGCCGGCCCCGCGGAGCGACAGGACGCCGCACTGCCCAGGCGCCAGAGCCTCCTCCGCCCCGCCCCCATCGCTCTCCTGAGCGCGCTGCTCACCGGCGGCGTAGGGGCCGTCACCCACCTCGGCGACACCAGCAGCGCGGAGACCGCCGAAGCGACGGAGACCTGGACCCCGCACCGCGATCCGGACCTGGCGGCCGTACTCCATCTCCCGCCCCACTACCGCGAACTCGACCGGACCGGCAGCGCGACCGACCAGCCCCGCACGGTGCTCTACGGCGATGAACAGGGTGGCACCGTCCAGGTCCGCCTCCTCCTCTGGGACCGGGCTCCGGGCTCCCCGATGGACCAGGTCCGGAACACACCCGTCGTCCGGGGGGACACGCAGTACACCCGCACCAGCGTCCAGGGTTACGAGGCCGCCGTCGCCGACACCACCTACCACCTGGACGCGGACACCAGGCGGGTCATGCGGGTGATGATCCGCACCGACGACGACCGCATGTACGAACTGCGCGTCGACATGCCCAAGGGCACGCCCGAGGAGAAGGAGGGCACCTCGGTGTTCAAGGGCGCCCGGGACCGGCTCGGGATCGTAGAAGACTGAGTCACCGGGATCGTAAAAGGCTGAATCACTCCAACTCGTCACCGCACAACGCCCTGATCAGGGTGTTCGCTGCCAGCAGCCACTGGCGCCCTGTGTGCACTCGGTGAAGCCGTATTACCGGCGGGTACCCAAAGGCTCCGCCGGGGCATACCCTGCGCCTCATGACGGACGCGCACGCCCCGGAGAAGCCCGGCACGGCACAGGCCGGCACGAACCCCCTCGCCCCCGCACCGGAGGGCGCCCGCACCGCCGCCGACGTGGTGACCCCCGAGCTGGTCGCCCAGCTCACCAAGGGCGTGGCCGGCTCCGGCCGGACCGCCAACCACACGCCGTTCACCGGCGAGAAGCTGGCCGACCTCCCCGAGTCGACGCCCGAGGACGTGGCCAAGGCCTTCGAACTGGCCCGCGCCGCCCAGGCCGTCTGGGAGCAGACCCCGGTGCGGCAGCGCGCCGCCGTCCTGCTGCGCTTCCACGACCTGGTGCTGGAGCACCAGGCCGAGGTGCTGGACCTGATCCAGCTGGAGACCGGCAAGGCCCGGCTGCACGCGCACGAGGAGGTTCAGGCCGTCGCGGTCGTCGCCCGGCACTACGGCCGCAAGGCCCCCGCCTACCTCCGCCCCAAGCGGCACGCCGGTGCCATGCCGACCCTCACCAAGGTCACCGAACTGCGCCACCCGCGCGGCGTCGTCGGTCAGATCGCCCCCTGGAACTACCCCCTGGAACTGTCGGTCGGCGACGCGCTGCCGGCCTTCGTCGCGGGCAACGCGGTCGTCATGAAGCCCGACACGGAGACCTGCCTCACCGCCCTGTGGGCCCGTGACCTGCTCATCGAGGCAGGCCTGCCCGCCGACGTCTTCCAGGTCGTCCTCGGCGACGGCCCGGTCGTCGGCCCGGAGGTCGTCCGGCACGCCGACTACGTCTCCTTCACCGGCTCCACCCGCACCGGCCGCGAGGTCGCCCAGGGCGCCGCCGCCCGGCTGGTCGGCGTCTCCCTCGAACTCGGCGGCAAGAACGCCATGCTGGTGCTGGAGGACGCCGACATCGAGAAGGCGGCCGCCGGTGCCGTCCGCGCCTGCTTCTCCTCGGCCGGCCAGCTGTGCATCTCCATCGAGAGGCTGTACGTCCACGAGTCGGTCGCGGACGCCTTCCTTGAGCGCTTCGCCGCCCGCACGAAGGCGATGCGGCTCGGCACGTCCCTGGCCTACGGCGCCGACATGGGCTCCCTGGTCGGCGAACGCCAGCTGGAGACCGTCACGCGGCACGTGGAGGAGGCGGTCGCCAAGGGCGCGAAGGTCCTCGCGGGCGGCGTGGCACGACCGGACGTCGGCCCGTACTTCTTCGAGCCCACGATCCTCGACGGGATCGCCACGGACATGTCCGTCTGTACCGAGGAGACGTTCGGCCCGGTCGTCTCGGTCTACCGCTTCACGAACGAGGACGAGGTCATCGAGCGGGCCAACGCCACGGCATACGGCCTGAACTCCTCGGTGTGGACGAAGAACGGCCGACGCGGCCACGAGGTCGCCGCCCGGCTGCGCACCGGCACCGTCAACATCAACGAGGGCTACGCGCCCGCGTACGGCAGCGTCCAGTCGCCCATGGGCGGCATGAAGGACTCCGGCCTCGGCCGCCGCCACGGCGCCGAGGGCATCCTCAAGTACACCGAGGCCCAGACGATCGCCCACCAGCGCGTGCTCCCGATGGCCCCCGCGCTGGGCATGGACGACGAGAAGTACGCCCAGTTCATGAGCAGGAGCCTCCGCCTGATGAAGGCGTTCCGGTTCCGGTGATTCAGCGAGGAGAGCACGTGCCTCAGGACGCTTACGACTACGACGTCATCGTGGTCGGCTCCGGATTCGGCGGCTCGGTGACCGCCCTGCGCCTCACGGAAAAGGGCTACAAGGTCGGCGTCCTGGAAGCCGGCCGCCGCTTCACCCGTGAGTCCCTCCCGAAGAACTCCTGGGACCTCAAGAACTACCTCTGGGCGCCGAAACTCGGCATGTACGGCATCCAGCGCATCCACCTCCTGGGCAACGTCATGGTCCTGGCGGGCGCAGGCGTGGGCGGCGGCTCCCTCAACTACGCCAACACCCTCTACGTCCCGCCCAAGCCGTTCTTCGAGGACCCGCAGTGGCGGGACGTCACCAACTGGCAGGAGGAGCTGAAGCCGTACTACGACCAGGCCCGGCGCATGCTCGGCGTACGGCTCAACCCGACCATGACCCCGTCCGACGTGCACCTGAAGGCCGCCGCGGAGCGCATGGGCTGCGGCGACTCCTTCCACCTCGCACCCGTCGGTGTCTTCTTCGGCGACGGCGAGGACGCGGACGGCACGGTGAAGGCCAAGCCGGGCCAGGAGGTGCCCGATCCGTACTTCGGAGGGGCGGGCCCGGCCCGCAGGGCCTGCGCGGAGTGCGGCGAGTGCATGACCGGCTGCCGGCACGGCGCGAAGAACACCCTCAACGAGAACTACCTCTACCTCGCCGAGAAGGCCGGCGCGGTCGTGCACCCCCTGACGACGGTCGTCTCGGTCACCGACGACTCGCGCGGCGGGTACGCGGTCGCCACCCTGCCCACCGACGACCGCCGCAAGGCGAAGGGCCGGACCTACAGGGCCCGCCAGATCGTCCTCGCCGCCGGCACCTACGGCACCCAGACGCTGCTGCACCGCATGAAGGCCGGCGGCCAGCTGCCGCACATATCGGACAAGTTGGGTGGGCTGACCCGCACCAACTCCGAGGCCCTGGTCGGCGCCCAGACCGACGACCGGCGCTACCGCAAGGCGCACGGCGCGCCGAAGGCCGACTTCACGCGGGGCGTGGCCATCACGTCCTCGATCCACCCGGACGAGAACACCCACATCGAGCCGGTCCGCTACGGCAAGGGCTCCAACTCGATGGGCAGCCTGTCGATCCTCCAGGTCCCGTATGCCGGGAACAACTCGGGCGCCTCGCGGGTCCTGGGCTTCCTCGCCCACGCGGCGAAACACCCCTTGCTGGTGCTGCGCGCCCTGTCCAACCGCCGCTGGTCGGAGCGGACCATCATCGGCCTGGTGATGCAGTCGCTGGACAACTCCCTGACGACGTACCTGAAACCGTCGGGCGTCGGCCGCGGCCTGCTCACCGCACGCCAGGGCCACGGCGCGCCCAACCCGAAGCAGATCAAGGCGGCCACGGAGAGCGCGTCGGCACTCGCCGCCGAGATCAACGGCTTCGCGGGCTCGAACGTCGGCGAACTGATGGGCACCCCGCTCACGGCCCACTTCCTGGGCGGCTGTCCGATCGGCGACTCCCGCGAGACCGGCGTGATCGATCCGTACCACCGCCTCTACGGCCACCCGGGCATCTCGGTGGTCGACGGCGCCGCGGTCTCCGCCAACCTGGGCGTCAACCCCTCCCTCACCATCACCGCCCAGGCCGAGCGGGCGATGTCGTTCTGGCCCAACAAGGGCGAGCCCGACCCGCGCCCGCGGCAGGGCGCGGCCTATGAACGTCTCCAGCCGGTCGAGCCGAAGTCCCCGGCGGTCCCGGCGGAAGCGTTCGGCGCGCTGCGGCTGCCGTTCCTGGGCGTGCCGGCGGTACCGCCGAAGAACTGACCGGCAGCAGACAGCAGAAGAGGGACCTGCGCCCCCCTCCGAGCGCAGGTCCCTCTTCTGCTTGGCGTCGCCCCTTGCGGGGCGCTCCGTCTTAAGCCTGGGCGCCGGCCTTACGGCGACGCACCACGAAGATCGCACCGGCACCGGCGACGACCGCCGCACCGCCGACGAGGCTGATCATCGGCAGGGCGGAGCTGGAGCCGGTCTCGGCGAGGCTGCCGGTGACCTCCGGCGTGTTGCCGCTCGGCTTCTCGTCGGTGACGGGCGCCTTGCCGCCTTCCGTCGGCTTGGTGCCATCGGTGTCCGTACCGGCGGAGACGATCTGGAACTTGTACGAGATCTCACCGAAGCCGGTGCACTCGTCGTCGTTGTCGCCGTAGATCGTCGCGCCGAGCGAGAAGCCGGCACCGACCGGGGCGGACGGCTTGACGTTGAGGCGCAGCGGGATGTTGACCTGGTAGTCGGGCTTCAGCTCGTCGGTGTAGCCGACGTAACCGACCGCGTAGCCACCCGCGTTGAGGTCGACCCAGATCTTGTCCTGGGGGTCCCAGGCCTGGAGCTGGACCTTCTTGCTGGAGAACAACTCCTCGCCGTACTTGTCGGCGGAGGCCCCGGCGAAGAAGTCGAGGTCGTTGAGCGTGGAGTCGGAGTTGTTGACCACGTTCAGCGAGAACTTGTGCCAGCCGCTGCCCGCGGCGATCTTGCCGGGCAGGCCGGTGATGCTCACGTCGACCTTGGTGTCCGCACACACGGAGGGCTCGGGGTCCGGGGTCTCGGACTCCTCGGGCGCCGACGTGCTCGGCTCCGGGGCGGACTCGCTCACGGAGGTGCTCGGCGAGGGCGACGTCTCCGGGGCGGACTCGCTCACGGAGGTGCTCGGCGAGGGCGACGTCTCGGGAGCGGACTCGCTCACGGAGGTGCTCGGCGAGGGAGACGTCTCGGGAGTGGACTCGCTCACGGACGGGCTCGGGGTGGGCGTCGTTTCGTCGGTCGCGTACGCGGCCGGTGCCGCGAGCAGTGCCACCGGGGCTATGACCGCCGTTGCGGCCGCTGCTGCCATTGCGCGGCGAAGCTTCATGAAGACCTCGGAGAGTCCGGCGTACCGCGGGAGGCGATACGAACGTTGGGGGAGGCCTCCGCGTGTGGGGCGCGGGAGTGGCCCGTGGTTCGGCAGGTTTGATCCGTGAAACCTGTGAATGGTTGTGCTGGCATTCACAGAATTCTTATGTGGGCTGGGTCACACTCAAGACATTCTTGTGAAGGTGCTTCCCGTCCGCTTAGATCTGGACTTCGTGTCTGAAAAGCCGTCCGACGACCAGCCGTCGGCCCCGGAGATCCCCGACGACGTCTGGGAGCAGTTCACCCGCGACAACGAGCGGGACATCCACACCTCCGCCCCGAAGGAACCGTCCGCGCGGGCGCGCATGGTGACCGAGCGGCTGCGGCAGCAGGAGGCCCGGGGGGAGTCGTCTCCGGGGTGGCGCACCGGTCCGGCCTGGCAGGAGATGGGCGGGCGCGCTTCCCGGCGCCGCAAGCTGTGGGCCGTTCTCGGTGTGCCGGTCGCCGTCGCCGTGGCCTTGGTGGCCCTGAGGCCGTCGCTGCTGCCCGGCGACCCCTTCGGCACGGACGAGACGCGGGCCGCGGCCTCACCGCTGCCCGTCGAGACCGCGGCCCCCACCGCCGCGCCCGGGGCGTCGGACCCCGAACTCCCCACTCTGGACGAGCCGTTCGCCGGCTCCCCGGCGCTGCGCTGGGCCGATGGCGAGGCCGGTATCGTGCTGCCCGAGGCCAAGGCCGTCGGTTCGGTCCCCAAGGAGCGTGTGCAGCAGGCGCTCAAGCTGACGAAGAAGCTGCTGGTGGGCGCCAACCTCGACCCGAAGGCGGTACGCGGCGCCCGCCCCGAGGCCGCGCTCTCCGTGCTCGACCCCCAGCAGCCGGAACTCCTCGACGAGCTCGGCACCGCCCTGCGTTCCCCGAGCGAGAAGCACGACCCGGTGACGCTGTTCAGCCGTTTCGACCCCGACGAGGTGCGTCCGGTCGGCGACGTGGTCAAGACACGCGGGCGCATGACGTTCAAGAAGGGATCCCACGGGGGTGTGGCGATACGCGCCGACTACACCTTCGTCTACCCCGTCGTGCGCGCCGACGGCCCCGTCGAGGTCACCCGCACCATCGTGCGCCGGGTGCTCGACGTCGAACTCGCCGACCCCGCCCAGTACGAGGTCACCCCGGGCCGGCTGCTGCTCCTGGAGTACGACCAGGAGATCGGCAACTCCTCCTGCGCCGTCCACGACGGCTACCTGCACCCGGAGTTCTCGTCGAGCGAGCCCACGGGCGCGCCGCCGAGCGGCCCGACGACGGATCCGTACGACCGGAGCAAGGACCTCGACCGCGATCCGGACGAGTGCGGGACGGTGTCGCGCACCTGACGCCCTTCGGGGCGACTGCCGGTACGCAGGACGCCTGCTGGCGCAGGACGGCTTCCGGCGCGGGACTGCCGACGCAGAGCGAAGGGCCCCGCGGGGTGGAGCCGCGGGGCCCTTCTTCTCGTCAGCACCGACGTCAGGGCAGCGCCGGTGCCTGGAAGCGGCGCCGGGGGGTGCGCCGCTGGTCTCGACCGGACCCGACCGGACCATTGGTCTCGACCTCTGGCGGTCGGGCCATGCGGGTGTCCGCGGGGGAACTCGGGCTGTCTGCGCATCGTGCTGGATGAATGCGGCGCCCGCAACCGTTCGACCCATCCTTGGGTGCATTTTGAAGGTCCGCCGGCCGGCCCCGGGCGTCCCCGGAGCCGGCCGTTCTCATGGGTGACCGGGCTGCTGTCCCCTGCCGTCCGGTCACTTCCCTGGAGCGAGGTCCCACGACGCACGGCACGATCCGTACGTCTCATCGCTCCAGCGAGCCACGCGTGGTTTCTGTCGGGCCCGCGCCTGGCTGGCACGGACACCGGGACCAACGAAGCGGCTCGCGGGGCGGTCACGCGCCGTACGGGTGAGAAGGGGGCGCGCGTCTGTCCTGGGAACGGGGATTCAGATCCTGCCGCGGCACAGCTCCAGCAGGGTCATCGCGAGGGCGGTGCCCGGCTTGCCCAGCGCCTCCCGGTAGCGGCCGAGGACCTCCATCTCGCGGGAGAGGTTCACGCGCCGGCCGCCGGAGGAGATCCGGGCCTCCTGGATGACGGCGGAGACGGCCGCCCGTTCCTGGATCAGGCCGATGATCCGGTCGTCCAGCGCGTCGATGCGCTCACGGGCGCCGGTGATCACGCCGGCGGCCTCGGTGGTACGGGCGCCGGTCACGTCGGTGGCGTTCATGGGAATTCCTTGTCGTCAAGGGGTGCCCTGGAGCGGCAAGGCCCGGACGACGGCAGACGCCCCGGGCCTTGCCGGCCCGGGGCGCCTGGGAAGTCGCTTGTCAGTTGCTCAAGCAGCACGACCATGGCAGCCGGCAGGCCGGATGCCATAGGTAAAGACGAACGTCTGGTGCTGGAGCATGGGGCAAGTATGCCCCGCTCCCCGGGGGCGTCCAACACGGTTCGCATCCTGAGACGGCCCCGGTCCCCGGCGCCCGGACGGTACCCTGCGGCACCCCGGTAGAATCGGGTGGCACAAGACCCCCGCCCCACCGCCGGAAGGCACCCTGTGTCATCAGCGACTCCCGCTGCCAGCGCCACCGACACCGTCCTGGTCGTCGACTTCGGCGCGCAGTACGCCCAGCTCATCGCCCGTCGTGTCCGCGAGGCGCGGGTCTACAGCGAGATCGTGCCGAGCACCATGCCGGTCGCCGAGATGCTCGCCAAGAACCCCGCGGCGATCATCCTCTCCGGCGGCCCCTCGTCGGTGTACGAGGAGGGCGCCCCGAGCCTGGACCGCGAGATCTTCGAGGCCGGCGTCCCCGTCTTCGGCATGTGCTACGGCTTCCAGCTGATGGCGCGGACCCTCGGCGGCACCGTCGACAACACCGGAGCCCGCGAGTACGGCCGCACCGAACTGCACGTCTCCAAGTCGTCCTCCACCCTCTTCGAGGGCACCCCCGCCGAGCAGGCCGTCTGGATGTCGCACGGCGACGCCTGCTCCGCCGCCCCCGAGGGCTTCTCCGTGACGGCCTCCACGGACGTCGTCCCGGTCGCCGCCTTCGAGAACGACGAGAAGAAGCTCTACGGCGTCCAGTACCACCCCGAGGTGATGCACTCCACGCACGGGCAGCAGGTGCTGGAGCACTTCCTGTACCGGGGCGCGGGCCTGACCCCGTCCTGGACCACGGGCAGCGTGATCGAGGAGCAGGTCGCCGCGATCCGTGAGCAGGTCGGCGACAAGCGCGCCATCTGCGGGCTGTCCGGCGGCGTGGACTCCGCCGTCGCCGCGGCCCTCGTCCAGAAGGCCATCGGCTCTCAGCTGACCTGCGTGTACGTCGACCACGGCCTGATGCGCAAGGGCGAGACCGAGCAGGTCGAGAAGGACTTCGTCGCCGCGACCGGCGTGCAGCTGAAGGTCGTGGACGCGGAGGAGCGGTTCCTCAAGGCGCTCGCCGGGGTCTCGGACCCCGAGGAGAAGCGGAAGATCATCGGCCGTGAGTTCATCCGGGTCTTCGAGCAGGCCCAGGCCGAGATCATCGCGGACGAGGGCCCGGCGGTGGAGTTCCTCGTCCAGGGCACCCTCTACCCGGACGTGGTCGAGTCCGGCGGCGGCACCGGCACCGCCAACATCAAGTCCCACCACAACGTGGGCGGCCTCCCCGAGGACCTCGAGTTCCAGCTGATCGAGCCGCTGCGCAAGCTCTTCAAGGACGAGGTCCGCATGGTGGGCCAGGAGCTCGGCCTGCCGGAGGAGATCGTCCAGCGCCAGCCCTTCCCCGGCCCCGGCCTCGGCATCCGGATCGTCGGCGAGGTCACCAAGGAGCGTCTGGACCTGCTGCGCGAGGCCGACGCCATCGCCCGCGAGGAGCTCACGGCGGCCGGCCTCGACCGGGACATCTGGCAGTGCCCGGTGGTCCTGCTCGCGGACGTCCGCAGCGTCGGCGTCCAGGGCGACGGCCGCACGTACGGCCACCCGATCGTCCTGCGGCCCGTCTCCTCCGAGGACGCCATGACGGCCGACTGGTCGCGCCTGCCGTACGACGTCCTCGCGAGGATCTCGACCCGGATCACCAACGAGGTGCGTGACGTCAACCGTGTCGTTCTGGATGTGACCTCGAAGCCGCCGGGGACGATCGAGTGGGAGTAGGGCCTTTCGGACAGGCCCCTGCCCCTAGGTGCGCTTGATCGTGCGCAGGGGCTCGCCGGGTGTCCAGATCTGGACGACGAGGTACTTGTCGTCCTCGACGTAGGTCCGCACGACCTCCGTGAGCTCGGTACGGAAGAGGTGGAACGGCTCCGGCGGTTCCACCTCTTCGACGTATCCGGCCTTCGTCTCCACGTCGTCGACCTCGATCGCCCGGCCGCTGATCCGGACGTCGCCGCCGCCCATGCCGGTGCCCTCCCCGGGGTTCGCCTGGAGCGCGAAACGCGGGTCGCGGCGCAGGTCGAGCGCCTTGAGCGAGTTCGGCATCATGCCGAGCCACAGTTCGCCGTTCAGGAACCGCACCTCCAGTCCGCTGGTGCGGGGCGAGCCGTCCTTCCGGAGGGTGGCGAGGATGTGGTGCGTGTAGGCGCCGAAGCGCTTCTCGACGGTGCCGGCCAGATCCGGTTCGGCGGTGGCGAAAGCCGCCCAGTTCTCTGTCATACGGAGAGTCTGGCGCCGAAACCCGACATCCTCTGTCCGCTATTCGTGGGGTCGGGGAGACCGGGAGCGAAAGGGGTGCGCACTGGTGCGCACACGGCGTTCTCCGGGGCACTCGCCTCATCTTCACGAAACGGTTCTGTTCTTCCCTGCCCGACCGGCGGTAGCTTCCGCCCCGTACGTAGAACCAGCGCTGGAGGACCTATGCACGGGCCCACCCCGCCCCTGCCGCTGCCCACCGACCGGCTGCGGTTCGCGATGCCGCCGATGCACGAGTCGCTCGAGGACGAGCGTCGGCACCGCAAGGAACGGCTCGCGGGCGCCCTGCGGATCTTCGGGCGGCTCGGCTACGAGGACGGCGTGTCCGGGCACATCACCGCCCGCGACCCCGAGTACAGCGACTGCTTCTGGGTCAACCCGTTCGGGATTCCCTTCCGGCACGTCACCGTGAGCGACCTGGTGCTCGCCAACCAGGACGGCCAGGTCGTCGACGGCCGCTACCACGTCAACCAGGCCGCCTTCACCGTGCACGCCCAGGTCCACGCCGCCCGCCCCGACGTGGTCGCCGTCGCCCACTGCCACTCGGTGCACGGCCGGGCGCTCGCCGCCCTCGGCGAGCTGCTGGAGCCGATCACCCAGGAGAGCTGCGCCTTCTACGAGGACCACGCCCTCTACGACGCCTACACCGGCGTCGCCGTCGACGCGGAGGGAGGGCGGCGCATCGCGGCCGCGCTCGGCTCCCGCAAGGCGCTCGTGCTGCGCAACCACGGGCTGCTGACCGTCGGCGACTCGGTGGACGCCGCCGCCTGGTGGTTCGTATCGATGGAACGGTCATGCCAGGTGCAGCTGACGGCGCAGGCGGCCGGGCGGCCGGTCCGCATCGATCACCGGATGGCGGTGGCGACGCGGGAGCAGCTGGGGGGCGACCTGGTGGCGTGGATCAACTACCAGCCGATGTGGCAGGAGGTCAGCCGGAGTGAGCCGGATCTGATGAGCTGAGAGGCCGGCCCGTCAGAAGCCGCGGAGCACTGCCGCCTTGGCCAGGGCGAACTCCTCGCCGGTGAGCACACCGTCCCGGTACAACTCGCCCAACTCGCGCAGGCGGCGCAGCACTACGTCGTGGTGGTCGGCCGCGGGCGGTACGGCGGGTGCCGGGCTGGGGCCGTGCGCGTCGGCCTCGTGGTTCCCGGGCGAGGTGCGGGTGGACGGGTGCGGCAGCCGGGCGGTGACCGCCGTCCCGATGAGCGCGGTCAGCAGGTCCCGGCGGGCACTGCCCCACAGGACCAGGGCGTACGGGTCCTTCTCCGGCGGCAGTTTCGAGAACACCGTCTCGCGGGTGACGAAACGCAGAAAGCCGTCCTCGTGGCCGGAGTTCGGCAGCCACTCGACCTGGACCAGGTCACCAAGGTTGATGATGCGCGGGCCGGTGGCGCGTTTGACCCGCTCGGAGGTGTCGGCCCAGTCGATCCGTACCCGGCTCCCGTCGAAGGAGACCGTCCCGTCGGACGAACGCACCGGCACCGGAACCGGCGGGCCGTGCAGCAGACAGGCCTTCGCCGGCTCCTTCGGGATCCGGTCGAGAAGCAGCGAGCGGCGGATCTCCTCGGCGACGTACTCGGCGACTCCCGTCCGGTCGACGTCCACCGCCCGCCGGTACGGGTCGGCGCGTCCGGCAGCCGCCCGCCGGTCGCCTGGAGCAGCGGGTCGGCGCCCTACCGCAGCCGCAAGCGTAGCCCTGCGCGCTTGCGTTCGGGTTCGATGGCGCCTTCCGATACCGCCTCCAGCGGCCAGCGATCTCTCCGTACGTCTGCCGGAACAGCGGCACGGAGCGGTGCAGACCGGGCGTGATCCGGACCGTGCTGCCGTCGAAGGCCCAGGCCCCGTCACGCTGGATGATCTCGGCCATAAGGGAATTCTCGCAGCCAAGTCAATACGACGCACCGAAGTTCACCCGTGCTGACCTGACCGGGCGGACGCGGACCGGGTGGTGAAGGGATAATCCGCTGTCGTCGCACGGGAGTTGTTCAGCGGTGTTTCCGGGGTCCGGAAGACCGACGGTGGTTGGGTCGCGGGAAGGCGGGCGTCGGGCGTGACAGTGCGCGAGTCGGGACAGGGCGGCGCGGACGCGGGTGCGTATACGGACGCGGGTGCGTATGCGGACGCGGGTGCGTATGCGGGGCGGTACACCGGTGGGGCCGCGGGTGCGTATGCCGGTGGGTATGCGGGCGGCCGAGGTGGTGCGCAGGGAAGTGTGCCCGGAGGTATGCACAGCGGTGTGCACGGAGGTGGGTGCGCCTGTGGGGACTGTCCGCACGGGGCGCGTGAGGGGCATCGGCGGGCCGTCGCCGCGTTCCTGCGCAGACGCGACGAGTTCGCGGCCGGGCAGGGGCTGCCGGCCGCGGTGGCCCACTCCGCCTCGGCTTCCCGCCAGTGGGTCTCGGAGGAACTGGCGCAGTCCGCGGAACTCGTCGCCGAGCGCGGCCGGGCCGAGGGCAAGGCCTGGCTGGCCGGCCTGTGGCGCCGCACGGCGGGTGTGGTGTGGGCGGCCGTCGTGTTGTTGCTGCTCGGGCAGTCCCTCACCGCGGTCGGCGCGGGCTGGACGGCGGCCCGTACGGCCGGGCTGGCCGCCGCGCTGGTGGTCGCCGGGGCGCTGACGGCGGCGTCGTGGTTCCACCGGGCGAAGGGCGGTGCGCTGGCCCCCCTCATCGGTGAGGACAACCGGCTGTCCACCTCCCGTACGGTCGCCGGGGCGTGGGTGCTCTTCGTGGCCTACTCGGTGCTCGTGCTGGCCGGGCGGCTGGTGGGCGCTTCCCGGCACGCCGACCGGGACGCTCTGCTGTCCGGGCTGGAGCTCGCCCGCGGGGCGGGGGTCGTGACCGTGCTCGCCGTGGTGTGCGGGATCGCCGTGCTCGTGCGGCGGGTGGTCGGGCTGCGGGTGCTGGGGCAGCGGCTCCAGAAGGTGCCGGCCGACCGGCCACGAGCCGCCGACCTGCTGACCGACGACGCGGGCCGGGGCACCTTCGCCGACATCCAGTACGTCGTGATCAGCGGCGTCGCCCTGGTCTTCGCGGCGGTACGGCTGGCCAGGCGGCCGGACCAGCTGCCGGATCTGCCGTGGGGGCTGGCGGTGGTGGTCCTGGTGTCGGCGGCGACGTACCTGGCCGGCAAGTACGCGGAGGGTGGCCGGCCGGTCATCCTCTCCGTCGTGCGGTCGCGGGAGGCGGGGGACCTGGACGGGCCGATCCGCACGGGCGACGACATCGAGATCCGGGGCGCCGGATTCGTGCCGCCGGGTGCGCAGGGGGCGGACCGGCTGGCCCGGATGGTCGTCCGGGTGGGTGCCGTGCATGTGCACGTCCCGTTGGTGCCGGTGCCCGGGGGATTCAGCAACCCGACGGACACGCTGCTGACTGTGCCGGTGCCGGCGGATGTGGAGCCGGGGCGGGTGGAGGTGCAGGTGGTCACGGCGGCGGGGGTGGAGACGAACCGGTATGCGGTTGACGTGACGGAGTGAGGGCCGGCTGTCCTGCCCTGGCTGCGGGCATTCGTGCCGCTCGGGGCCGGGCTCCCCGGTAACAAAAGCCGCCGCACAGGATTGAGCCGGGTCGGTTCGTCGTACGTATGGTCTGTTGAGGGGGTCTCGGCACCGGCGGGCGAGAGGCGGCTAGCAGCGATGACTCACGGCATGAGATCGGACACGCACACCCCCCACTTCAGCAGCGGAGGAGACTGGCGGGACACCGCCGTCCGCTACTCCCTCCTCCCTCTGCGGATCTTCCTCGGTATCACCTTCATCTACGCCGGCCTGGACAAGCTCACCGACAGTGCCTTCATGAAGGACGCCGGTTCCGGCTCGATCGGCGACATGATGCGTGCCGTCCGCGACTCCTCCGCCCTCCCCGCCCTGGTCGACCTCTCTCTGAAGAACCCTGTCGGCTTCGGGTACGCCATCGCCTTCGGCGAGCTGGTCGTCGGCATCGGCACCCTGCTCGGCCTGTTCGCCCGCCTGGCCGCACTCGGCGGCGCGCTGATCTCCCTCAGCCTGTGGCTGACCGTGAGCTGGGCCTCCGACCCGTACTACTACGGCAACGATCTCGCCTACCTCATGGCCTGGATCCCTCTCGTACTCGCGGGTGCTCCCCTGCTCTCCGTGGATGCCGCCCTGCGGTCGCGGCGACGGCAGAGGTCAGGGGGGTACCGGTAGCGAGCGACGGACAGTGGGCTTGGCGGCGGGCTGGCCTCTCGTCAGGCCGCCATGTCCGGGCCGGGCTCGTCGGTGCTGGTACGGCCCGAGGTGCGGCGTCGGCGTATCCGGCCCGTCAGGAATCCCACCGCGCCGGCCAGGCACAACCCGCCCGTGACGAGGGGGATCGCCACGAACCAGGGGGTCTCCCAGGTGCCGCCCGCGTCACCGGCGTAGAGGACGCCCGCCAGGGTGAGGACGGTGCCGGCGACCAGCTTTCCGGGGTGAAGTTCATGACGCAGCACGGGCCACCTCCGCCTGTCCCATGCCGACCTGGAGATCCAGGTCGATGGTGCCCGACTTCTTGACGCCCTCGGCGGGGGAGAGGGTTATCTCCTTGTGCCGGCCCGGTTTCACGTCCACGTCCTTCTTGTCGTCGCCCGGCAGCTGGAGGTCTCCGATCCCCACGTCGACGCTCAGCCGCACGGTCACGTCCTCGGGCACGAGCACCTTCACCTGGCCCACGCCGATGTCGGCGCGTGTCGTCACCGTCTGGTTCCGGCCTATGTCCACCCGGGTCAGGTCCAGGGTGCCGACGCCCGTGCCCAGGTCGTACTGCTGTCGCACGTCCGTCACCGAGGAGGGCTGCCAGGTCGTGCGGTCCCACTGTGTGCCGATGTTCTTGGGCAGCGCCGCAGAGGCGGCGAGCAGACCGGCCGTGATGATCGCCAGGAGGATCGAGCCGGCGCCGGTCCGCCCCAGGAAGGCGCTGACCGCTATGCCCAGGCCCAGGACGGCGAGTGCGCAGGACAGGCCGGTCTGGAGACTCGTGCCGAGCGGGTGCTGGTCCCAGGTCAGGGTCGTGCCCAGGGCACCCGCGAGCAGGGCCAGCAGGAAGACCCAGCCGCCGATCCAGCGGGGGCCGCGCGGCTTGGGTGGCCGGGTGTGCGGGGCGGGCGTGTCCTCGCGGTCGCGGGGCTGGACGCCGAGGCTGATGTTGACGGCTGCCGCCACGTCCAGGTCGCGGGAGTCGCGAGGGCCCCAGAGGTAGCCCGTGCCGCCGATGTGGGTGCCGTCCTTGACGATGGGGTCGCGCCACCAGGAGGGGGTCGTGAGGAACACCGGCGGCGCCTGAGGCTCCGGTGGGGCGTCGGCGACGGCCTGGGCGGCCAGCGGGTCGGGGCTGGGGGCACCGCGCTGCCGCGACCAGTAACCGGCGCCCGCGAGGAGGAGGGAGAGGACGACGGCGAAGGTCAGCACCCCGCCGTTGTTCAGCATGGTCAGGAACACTCCGCAGCCGACCAGCGCGAACAGCACGGCCGTCAGGGCCTGGCCGTCGACGCGGCCGGTCAGCAGCTTGCGCACCTCGTTCTCGTCCTCGTCGTCGTACGGGACGAGGAGCCAGGCGAAGCCGTAGAAGAGGAGGCCGATGCCGCCGGTGGCGGAGAGCACCGCGAGGGTGATCCGGAAGATCACCGGATCCATGTCGCACTGCCGCCCGAGCCCGGCGCAGACGCCGGCCAGGGCCTTGTGGCGGCGGTCGCGCCGGAATCTGTGCGGTGGTCCGGGCGGGATGGCCTCCCCGGCCGGGGAAGCCGCACCGGGCGAACTCCCCCTCTGTCCTTCCGCGCCCGCGTGCCCGTGCGAGCCCGGGGGCGCGGGGGAACCGGCGGGGGCGGCGCCCGCGGCGGGCGCGGCACCCTGCGGCCCGGCGCCCGGTGCGGGGCGCGGGCCGGAGCCGGGTCCCGGACCCGTCGCGGCGTGGTCGTGATCGGTCATGGGTCCATGGTGACGGGCGCGGCGGTGCGGCGGCAGTCGGAACGACCCTGGCCGGACCCTGATATCGGCCCTGAGGGACGGACCGGGAAGCGTTCGAGGGGCCGGGTTCGGAGATCAGGGGAGTCTCCGGGGCAGACCCTGATGCTCCGGCCTTGCGGCCGTGTGACCATCAATGGCATGTCGGAAGCCGCAGCAGCGCCACTCGCCGAACCGCGGCCGCCGCGCAAGCTCTACCGCAGCAGTGACGGACGCTGGCTGGGTGGTGTGGCGCGAGGGCTCGCCGGGCACCTCGGGCTGCCCGTGATCTGGGTACGGCTCGTCTTCGTCGGCCTGTTCATGGCCGACGGCCTCGGTGCGCTGCTGTACGCCGCGTTCTGGTTCTTCGTCCCGCTCGGCGTCGGCGGGGTCGAGGCACAGAAGCCGCCGACGCCGGTCGCCTCGGAGACCTCGCCCGACGGCCGTCGCAGACTCGTCGCCCGCAGACCCGACAAGGGCCAGATCGTGGCCCTGCTCCTCATGGTCGTCGTGGCCATGGTGTTCGTGGGCAACGTGAACCTCAGTGGTGGGGCCAGGGCGTATCTGTGGCCGATGGTGCTCGTCGGCGCGGGCGTCGCCCTGGTCTGGCGGCAGGCGGACAACGCCCGCCGGGCCCGCTGGGTCGAGGTCGGCCGCCGCCGGCGCACGGTCACGCTGCTGCGCTCGGTGGGCGGGGTGCTGCTGGTGACGGCCGGCGTCTCCGGCATCTTCGTGCTGCAGGGCTCCGCCGCGCACCTAGGCTCCGTCCTTCAGGCGGCGCTCGCGGTCCTCGTCGGGATAACGCTGCTCGCCGGGCCGTATCTGGTGCGCATGACCCAGGACCTCTCCGAGGAGCGCCTGATGCGCATCCGCGCCCAGGAGCGCGCGGAGGTCGCCGCGCATGTGCACGACTCGGTGCTGCACACTCTCACCCTGATCCAGCGCAGCGCGGAGAACGCGAACGAAGTGCGCCGCCTCGCCCGCGCCCAGGAGCGCGACCTGCGCACCTGGCTCTACAAGCCCGAGGGCACCGGCAAGGACGAGGCCGACGAACCCACCACGCTCGCCGACGCCGTGCGGCGCAACGCGGCCGAGGTGGAGGACAAGCACGGCGTGCCCATCGAGGTCGTGGTCGTGGGCGACTGCCCGCTCGACGAGAGAATCGCCGCACAGATGCAGGCCGCGCGCGAAGCAATGGTGAACGCCGCCAAGTACGGTGGCGAGGGCGGCGCCGTACAGGTCTACGCCGAGGTCGAGGGGAAGACGGTCTTCGTGTCCGTACGGGATCGCGGCCCCGGCTTCGACCTCGACTCGATACCCGCCGACCGGATGGGTGTCAGAGAATCGATCATCGGCCGCATGGAGCGCAACGGCGGTACGGCGCGGCTGCGCGCGGTACCGGACGGCGGCACGGAGGTCGAGCTGGAGATGGAGAGGGCGGAGAAGACGTCATGAGCGACCCGACCGAGGCGAACAGTACGGCGGGATCGGCGGAGGCGGCCGGGCCCGGGGAGCCGGGCGGTGGCACCGGCGGACGTCGTGTGCGCGTGGTCCTCGTGGACGACCACCGCATGTTCCGTACCGGGGTCCAGGCCGAGATCGGCCAGACCGAGCAGACCGGTGTCGAGGTCGTCGGCGAGGCCGCGGACGTCGACCAGGCGGTCACGGTCATCACCGCGACCCGGCCCGAGGTGGTCCTGCTCGACGTGCACCTGCCCGGTGGCGGTGGTGTCGAAGTGCTGCGCCGCTGCGCCCCGTTGATGGCCGACGCCGAGCAGCCCGTCCGTTTCCTCGCGCTGTCCGTGTCGGACGCCGCCGAGGACGTGATCGGCGTGATCCGCGGCGGGGCCCGCGGATACGTCACCAAGACGATCACCGGCACGGACCTCGTCGACTCCATCTTCCGTGTCCAGGAGGGCGACGCGGTCTTCTCCCCGCGGCTGGCCGGGTTCGTCCTCGACGCCTTCGCCTCCACGGACGCGCCGCCGGTCGACGAGGACCTGGACCGCCTCACCCAGCGCGAGCGCGAGGTGCTGCGGCTCATCGCCCGGGGATACGCGTACAAGGAGATCGCCAAGCAGCTGTTCATCTCCGTGAAGACAGTCGAGTCGCATGTCTCGGCGGTCCTGCGCAAGCTCCAGCTCTCCAACCGGCACGAGCTGACGCGGTGGGCGACGGCACGGCGGCTGGTGTGACGCGGGAAGTCCGGGTCGCCTGACGACGGTGGGAGCGGCCGAATCGGCGAAGGTGCTGTGGCCACGCCCGGTCACACCACCCGGGTGGCGCCCGTGAACGGCATCTCGTCGAGCGGGGCGACCCGGACCGGGGCGGAGGGGTTCGGGGCGTGGATCATCCGGCCGTTGCCCACATAGATGCCGACGTGACTGATGCCGGCGTAGAAGAACACCAGGTCGCCGGGGAGGAGTTCGGAGCGGGAGACGCGGCGGCCCGCGTCGATCTGGGAGTACGTCGTGCGGGGCAGGGAGACGCCCGCGGAGCGGTACGCGGCCTGGACGAGCCCCGAGCAGTCGAAGGCGTTCGGGCCGGTGGCGCCCCAGACGTAGGGGCTGCCGAGCTTCTGGTAGGCGTACGAGACGGCGGCGGCCGCGCGGGCGTTGGGCGCCTGCGTGTCGACGGGCCCGGGGGCGGCGAGGCTGTCACGGGCGCCCGTCGAGGAGCGTGAGGCGCGGTCCGTGCCCCTCGCGTCGCTGATGCGGGCACGTTCCTGCGCGCTGAGCCGGGACAGCAGCTGACGCGCGGAGCCCAGCTTGCCGGTGATCGTCTTCTTGTGCCGTCTCAGCTCCGTCTGCCGTGATTTCAGGGAGGTCAGCTCGATGCGGGCGGCCCCGCGCAGCTGCTCGATCTCCCGGAGCTGCCGGCGTACGCGCGCGACGTCGGCGTGCTGCCGGTTGGCGGCCCGCTCGACGAACTCGGCGTTCTGGAGGTACCGGTCGGGATCGTCGGACAGGGCGAGCTGGGCCGCGGGGTCGATGCCGCCCCCGCGGTACTGGGCGGCGGCGACCGAACCCAGTGCATCGCGGGCGGAGTTGAGCCGCGCCTCCTTGCGTGCCGCCTGGTCCTGGAGGTCCTTCAGCCGCTGGCCGGCCGCCTCTGCCTTCTCCTTCGCGCCGTTGTACTTCTCGGTGGCGACCTCCGCCTCCTGGTACAGCTCGTGCACCTTGGCCTTGACCTGACCGGGGGTGAGCTCGGGTTCGGCGTGTCCGGTGCCGTCGAAGCCCGTCGCGGTCGCCGCGCCCGCGAGGGCGATCGTGGCGGCCGTACGGGCCTTGTTGCCGTTCGCGGAGCGTTGGCGGGGCTTGCGATGCGCTGCCACCTGGGGGCCACGTCCTTTCCTGCGACCGCCGACGGGTGCGTACGGCCGCCAGGGGGAGCGGACGGGCGGCGTGCGCGTCCGGCGACGGCCCGCACAGGGGAAGCGGACCGCCGCCGGACCTTCTCGGCGGTGGTGTCCGACTGCCGCCCCTGGCCCGGGCGGCGGTGGGGAGCCGGGCACCTGGGGGAGGACGCTAAAGCTTGTCGCGGCGGCCCGGTGGCGGGTGCGCGGAAGTGTCCCGAGAGGACCGGCGGTGACCGTATGCGACCGTGACCTGGTCTCGCCGCCGTCGGCTTAACTCAGCGTGATGACCGATGCGCCGAATCATGGGCGCG
The DNA here is from genome assembly GCF_001270025.1 of Streptomyces azureus. Taxonomy (NCBI): domain Bacteria; kingdom Bacillati; phylum Actinomycetota; class Actinomycetes; order Kitasatosporales; family Streptomycetaceae; genus Streptomyces; species Streptomyces azureus. Next base: position 394,925 of record NZ_DF968533.1, read on the forward strand.
GGACGGCGGGCGAGTGCTATAGGGCGCATATATGCGTCCGACGGGCCGGTGTCGGGCGGCTGTGGAGCCCCTGATTAGGCTCCGGCCTCATGGACGTACTCATCCACCTCTTCGTCGGCCTCCACATCATCGGCATCGCAGCCCTCCTGGGCGGTTTCCTCACCCAGATGAAGGCGATGGGCGCGGGCACCGCCCGCTACACCCCCGCGATGCTGCACGGCGCGCTGACGATGCTGGTCACCGGTGTGATCCTGGTCGGCCTCAACCAGGCCGACGACCAGACCGTGAACAACATCAAGATCGGCGTCAAGCTGGCCCTGCTGATCGTGATCCTCGGCCTGGTCTACGTGAAACGGGACGACGAGCAGGTGGACAAGGGCCTGTTCGGCCTGGTCGGGGCGCTGACCACGGCGAACATCTTCATCGCCGTCCTCTGGACCTGATCCGGCCGGGCAGGACGTAGGTCCGGGCCGAGGCGACCGCCCATGCGGTGGCCCCGAGCCACGCGGCCACCGCGACCCACAGCAGGACCTCCCCGAGGCCGTCGAGCCAGGAGACGTCGAGGGCGGCGGCGACGGCCAGTGCCGCCGCCGCCGTCTCGGCCCAGGTGAACACGGTCGCCCAGCGGCGGATGTCGTTACGGGGCCGGGGCCGTAGGAACTCGGCGGCGAGCAGGACGGCGCAGCCGGCCAGTGCGAGCACGAGCAGCACGACCGTCACATGGCGCAGGACGCCGCGGTCGTCGTCGTTCCACAGGTACATGCGTGCGCTGTCGGAGCTGATCAGCCGCGCCCCGGCCAGCGCCGAGATGGCGAGCGCCCCGCCCGCGAGCCAGTGATCGCCGCGCCCCTCGGCCACCTGCCGCACATCGAAACGGGCCAGGGCGAGGACGTACAGCACGAGCCCCAGCCAGAACAGCACCAGCGCCGCGTGCGCGAGCCAGGCCGCCGACTCCGCCGCGGCGAGCGTGGCGCCGAGCACGGCGAGTCCCTGCGTGGCCATGCAGCGCGCGAACACCGTCCCGGGCCGGCGCCGCTCCCCGTCCTGCGCGGGGAGGGCCGGCGGCACGGGCCAGAGCAGCACGGCCAGCACCAGCAGGGCCGCCGCCAGGGACTGCGAGCCGGCCGCCGAGAAGCCGGTGCCCAGGACGGCCGTCGCCGCCACGGTGGTGAGGGCGGCCGTCGCCACGGTGTCCAGGAGGCCCGGCACCGCCGCGTACGCCCGCCATCTCGTGCCGGCGAGCAGCAGCCGCAGGGTGAAGTCCGCGGCGAGCATCAGCCAGGCCGCGCAGGCCAGGCCGAGGGTGATCCGGGAGAGGACGCCGTACCCCGCCAGACCCAGACCGACCGCCAGGGTGCCGGTCGCCAGCACGGCGGCGCTCGCGGACGGCGCTCGCTGCGCCCACCAGGCGGCGGAGGGGGAGGGGCCGGGCATGGAGCCGATGCTAGGAGGCGCCGCGTCCGTTCCCTGCGGGGCACGCGCGCGTGCTCCTCAAAAACGCGTGAGCGCCCTCACGCGCGCGTGTCCTCGGTGACGTACGGGCCCTCAGGCCGGCCGCACCACGCTGTGGATCGACGACTCGCCGTCGTAGTAGATCGACTCCTCGCGCACATAGGTGCCGGGCTTCGGGGCGTGGATCATCATCCCGTTGCCGATGTAGATACCGACGTGGGTGATGTCGTCGTAGAAGAAGACCAGGTCACCGGGCCGGGCGTCGGCCAGGGAGACCGTGGTGCCGGCGTTGACCTGGTCGTAGGTCGTGCGCGGCAGGGTCACACCGGCGGCCTTCCACGCGGCCTGGGTGAGGCCGGAGCAGTCGTACGAGCCGGGGCCGACGGCGCCCCAGACGTACGGCTTGCCGATCTGGGCGCGGGCGAAGGCGAGCGCCTTCTCGGCCTTGGTGGCGTACGAGGAGTCGGCCGGGGCCGTCGAGGAGGAGGACGAGGCCGAGCCCGACGACGAGGACGAACCGCTCTCCTGCTGCTGGGCGGCATCCTCCTGCGCCTGCTGCTGTGCGGCCTGCTGCCGGGCCAGCTCGGCGGCCTTGCGGGCGGCCTCCTGCTGCTTCGCCCTCTCGATCGCCGCGAGCCGCGCCTTCTCCTCGGCGGTCAGCTTCGACAGCAGTTCGCGCGCGTCGGCGAGCTTCCGCTGGACGGTCGCCTTGGCCGTCTTCAGTTCGCCCTGCGTCTCGTTGAGCGTCTCGAGGCTCTCGGTGGCCTCCTGGCGCTTCTTCATCGTCTCGGACTGCTGGGTGACGTAGTCGTCGACCGCGACCTTCTGACGGCCGGTCATCCGGTCCATCAGCTGGGTCCGGTCGAAGTAGTCCTGCGGGGTGTCCGCGAGCAGGAACGTCGCCGTGTCCGGGGCGGAGGCGCCGGTGCGGTACTGGGCGGCGGCGAAGGAACCCAGCTTCTCCCGCGCCTCGTTGAGCTTCTGGGTTCGCTGCGCGACGCCGTCGAGGAGGGTGTCGACCCGCTTGCGCTGCTTCGCGGTCTTCTCCTTGGCCGCGTTGTACTTGTCGGTGGCCGACTCGGCCTGGCGGTAGAGGTCGTCGACCTTCTTCTCGACTTCCTCCAGGCTCGGCTTGTCGTCGGCCTCGGGGGCGGCGTTGGCCGACTGGGACAGCAGGGCCACGGACGTGAGGGCCGCCGTTGCGAGGGCGGGGGTCCGTATGCCTGCGACGCGCGTACCCGCGGGACGCGACTTGCGGTGCGACGCCAAGGGAGGCGACTCCTTCCATGCTCCGCCTACCGGGTTAGCTGTCGGGTTCGGGCGGGTACATCGGAAGGGTTGCCCTACGGCCGTCTCCGCGAAGGGAGTGGGGCCGATTCACCCCAGAGTTCTCGGTTGGGTCCCCGGCTCCGGCTGCCGCTGCGGCACACCGGACTCGGCGGTGGCCGCGCGGCCCGGCGACGTTCGCCGGAGGGGGTCGTGCGGCCTGCCCGCACGGTAGCCAACTCGTGTGGCCCTTGTGAAGGTTGATGGGTGATATGCCCGATACATTTCTGTGACCTTATCCCGGAGCGTCGCCGAGAGTGATCGATCGCGGGGGGTTGGTCACGAGTCGTCCATGAATGTGACGGTCATAGCGCACCGTGATCATGCGGCGATACAGGGTGACGAGGGGGGTCTTTCGGTGATGTTCTCAGGGCGGCGGCGGGCTGTCAGTGGGGCGCCCTAGACTCGGAGAGCGATGAGCAGCCTCTTTGACGACAGCTTCCTGGCGGACCTCCAGGCCCAGCGGGGCCCCGCGGACGAGCCCCCGCCGCCACCCGAGGACGATCACGTACCGGAGCAGGTTCCGGACGATCTGTTCGGCGGGAAGTTCGACGTGCCCCCGGACCGGGACGCCTACTACCGCGACGGCGCCCCGCGCCCGGTGGTGGACACCGCCGCCCTCCTGGAGGGGCTGAACGACAACCAGCGCGCGGCCGTCGTCCACTCCGGCTCCCCGCTGCTCATCGTGGCCGGCGCCGGCTCCGGCAAGACCCGCGTGCTCACGCACCGCATCGCCCACCTGCTCGCCGAGCGGGGGGTGCACCCGGGCCAGATCCTCGCGATCACCTTCACCAACAAGGCCGCCGGGGAGATGAAGGAGCGCGTCGAGCACCTCGTCGGCCCGCGGGCGAACGCGATGTGGGTGATGACCTTCCACAGCGCGTGCGTGCGCATCCTGCGACGCGAGAGCAAGAAGCTCGGCTTCACGTCCTCCTTCTCGATCTACGACGCCGCCGACTCCAAGCGCCTGATGGCCCTGGTCTGCCGCGACCTGGACCTCGACCCCAAGCGCTTCCCGCCGAAGTCCTTCAGCGCCAAGATCAGCAACCTGAAGAACGAGCTGATCGACGAGGAGGACTTCGCCGCCCAGGCCGCCGACGGCTTCGAGAAGACCCTCGCCCAGGCCTACGCGATGTACCAGTCGCGGCTGCGCGAGGCGAACGCCCTCGACTTCGACGACCTGATCATGACGACGGTCAACCTGCTCCGCGCCTTCCCGGACGTCGCCGAGCACTACCGCCGCCGCTTCCGCCATGTGCTGGTGGACGAGTACCAGGACACCAACCACGCCCAGTACGCCCTCGTCCGGGAGCTCGTCGGCACCTCCGAGCACTCCGTCGACGTACCGCCGGGCCCGGACGACGTCCCGCCCGCCGAGCTGTGCGTGGTGGGTGACGCCGACCAGTCGATCTACGCCTTCCGCGGCGCGACGATCCGCAACATCCTCCAGTTCGAGGAGGACTACCCGGACGCGACGACGATCCTGCTGGAGCAGAACTACCGTTCCACCCAGACAATCCTCAGCGCGGCCAACGCGGTCATCGAGCGCAACGAGTCCCGCCGCCCCAAGAACCTGTGGACCAACGCGGGCACGGGCGCGCAGATCACCGGCTACGTCGCCGACACCGAGCACGACGAGGCGCAGTTCGTCGCCGACGAGATAGACCGCCTCACGGACGCCGGCGAGGCGAAGGCCGGCGACGTCGCCGTCTTCTACCGCACCAACGCCCAGTCCCGTGTCTTCGAAGAGATCTTCATCCGCGTCGGCCTGCCCTACAAGGTCGTCGGCGGAGTCCGCTTCTACGAACGCAAGGAGGTCCGGGACGTCCTGGCCTACCTGCGTGTGCTGGCCAACCCGGAGGACTCGGTGCCGCTGCGCCGGATCCTCAACGTTCCCAAGCGGGGCATCGGCGACCGCGCCGAGGCGATGATCGACGCCCTGGCCCAGCGCGAGAAGATCAGCTTCCCGCAGGCGCTGAAGCGCGTCGACGAGGCGTACGGCATGGCCGCGCGCTCCACCAACGCCGTCAAGCGGTTCAACACGCTGATGGAGGACCTTCGTACGATCGTCGAGTCCGGCGCCGGACCGGCCACGGTGCTGGAGGCCGTCCTGGAACGCACCGGGTACCTCGCCGAGTTGCAGGCCTCCACCGACCCGCAGGACGAGACCCGGATCGAGAACCTCCAGGAACTCGCCGCCGTCGCCATGGAGTTCGAGCAGGAGCGCGGCGAGGACACGGTGACCCCAGGGGCTGCCGCCCCGGGGGGCACGCTGTCCGACTTCCTCGAGCAGGTCGCGCTGGTCGCCGACTCCGACCAGATTCCCGACGAGGAGGACGGCGACGGCGTCATCACGCTGATGACCCTGCACACCGCCAAGGGCCTGGAGTTCCCGGTCGTCTTCCTGACCGGCATGGAGGACGGCGTCTTCCCGCACATGCGCGCCCTCGGCCAGACCAAGGAACTGGAGGAGGAGCGGCGCCTGGCGTACGTCGGCATCACCCGCGCGCGGGAACGGCTGTACCTGACGCGGTCCACCCTGCGCAGCGCCTGGGGCCAGCCGTCGTACAACCCGCCCTCCCGCTTCCTGGAGGAGATCCCGCCGGCCTACGTGGAGTGGAAGCGGACGGGAGCGACCGCGCCCGCGTCCTCCGGGCCGGTCTCCGGGGTGGCGGCCTCGCTGTCCTCTTCCCGTTCGCGTTCGTCGGCGTCGGGCGCGTCCGGTTTCGCCACGCGCCGCACCTCCGAGAAGCCGGTCGTGGGGCTGGCGGTCGGGGACCGGGTCACGCACGACCAGTTCGGGCTCGGGACCGTCGTCGCGGTCAAGGGAACGGGCGCGAACGCCGAGGCGACCATCGACTTCGGGGACACCAAGCCGAAGCGCCTGCTGCTGCGGTACGCGCCGGTGGAGAAGCTGTAGGCCAGAGAGACCAGCCCCTGCCGGGCGACCGGCGGGGGCTGCCGGGACGTTACGCCGGGTCGATGCCGTGACTGCGCAGCCACGGGAGCGGGTCGATCGCCGAGCCGCCGGCCGGACGCACCTCGAAGTGCAGATGAGGGCCGGTCGAGTTGCCGGAGTTGCCGGATCGCGCGATCGGATCGCCGGCCTTCACCGTCGTACCGGAGGGGACCGTGTAGGTGGAGAGGTGGCAGTACCACGTCTCCGTGCCGTCCTTCGCGGTCACGATCATCATGTTGCCGTACGCGCTGTTCCACTGCGTGCGTACGGTGCCGTCGGTGGCGGCCATCACCGTCGTGCCGTACGAGACGGGGAAGTCGATGCCGGAGTGCAGAGACATCCAGTTGATGCCGGACTGGCCGTAGTAGGCGCTGAGTCCGTGCCGGGCCACCGGCAGGGCGAACTTCGGGCGCAGCCGCTCCTTGCGGGCCGCCTCCTCTGCCGCCCGCTTCCGCTCGGCCGCCTGCTGGGCCTTGAGGTCGATGCGCTCCTGCGTACGGCTGGCCCGGTCGGCGAAGTCGTCGGCGCCGGCCGCGAGGCTCTGGAGCTGTGTGTCCAGCTTGTTGTTGGCGGCGGCCGGTTTCACCGGCTGCGCGTCCGCCGCGGTCGTCTGCGCCTCCACGGCGCCGTCGTCGGTGAGGCTGCCGACGGAAGCGGCGGCGATCCCCGCGACGCCCATCACACACGCCGAGGGCACCGCGATGGTCATCAGTGCCGAGCGCTTGGCGGGCGTACGGCGGCGGGAACGGGACCCGGCGCGCGAGGCCGCCCGTGAGGCGGCGCGCGGGCCGGCCTCTTCCTGGTCGTCCAGGAGCGGGGCGACGGTGGGCAGTTCGCCGGTGGCGGCCGGCTCGCCGTCGCCCGCGGCGGGGTCGTGAGAGGCCGCCCCGGCGGCTTCGTCGTAGGCGACCTGCTCGAACGTCGCGGTCTCGTGCTGCTCGAAGGTTTCGCCGTGCTGCTCGTACGCGTCGGGGGCCGGTGTGGCGGCGCCGTCGGTGTTCCACTGCGTGGCGTCGTAGGCACCGGTGTCGAAGGCCTGCGTGCCCCATTCCCATTGCTGGGTTGGGTCGGCCGGATTGCCGGACTGGTCGGGCTGGAGCCAGGTGCCGGCGTCCCACTGCCCGGTGGCGTCCGGGGAGGTGGCCTGCGGCGGGATGACCGAGAGCGGCTGCTGCTCGCCCGTCCAGGTCGTCGTGTCGTAGACGCCGGTGTCGTAGGCGGCGTGGTGCTGGGCCGCGTACGCGTCGTAGTGCGGGTTCTCATGCGTGCCGGTGGGCCAGTGGCCGGTGTCGTACGTGCCCGTGTCGTGGCCGCTGCCCGGCATGTCGCCGAAGAGGGGATCGTTGGCGAAGGTCGCGGTGGTGTGGCCGGTGGCGGCGAAACCGGTGCCGTCCGTACCGGTGGTGTCAAATCCGGTGGCGGCGTAGTCGCCGTACGTGGTGAAGTCGCCGTACTGGGCTTCCTGGGTGCCGTACGACGCGTAGTGCGCCGGGTCGGCGTCGGAAGCCGGAGCCGGGGTCATGGTCCCCGACGGGTGACGGTCGTTCACCAACTTCTCTTTCGCCTCGACAACAGGGGCTGCCAGAGCAGTGCGGCGACTGTACCCGGCGGTACGCGGGCACGACAATCTTCGGCAGGTTTCGTGCGCGCAGGAAACGGGCATTCGGCCGTGTTTTGGCGGACTGCGGGCACGGGTTTGGCCCTGTGTTCGAAGTCTGTTCGAGGCTGGTCGGTGCTTCGACGCTACGTGTCGGCTGTATGACGAGTCTCAGGCCACCGTCAGACCGCCGGTCCGGCCGGCGGACGGTTCACCCGGGCGGGCCGTGTCGAGAACCTGCCGTACTCCGTTGGCGACGGCGGGGTGCACAGGCAGGGCGAGATGGCCGATGCCGGTCACCCGCACGTTCTCAGCCGTCAGATCGGGATGGTCGATACAGGCCGTCTCCAGCGGATCCATCACGTGGTCCAGGTCGCTCCAGAAGCTGACGAAGTGCGTACGGCAGCCCGGGGCCGGCCGAGTGAGCTCCTCGAGCACCGGTGAGCCGGGGCGCATCTGGCGCACGATGGGGTGCGCGTTGGCCAGGGGCACCACTCGGGTGCCCGAGTGCGGTGTGCCGAGTGTCACGAGGGTCCGCACGCGCGTGTCGCCGCCGAGCCGCTGCACGTAGTAACGCGCTATCAGGCCGCCGAGGCTGTGCCCGACGACGTCGACCTGGGGCGCGCCGGTGCGCTCGCAGACCTCCTCTATATGACGGCCGAGCAGCTCGGCCGCGGCGCGTATGTCGCAGGTCAGCGGCGAGTAGTTGAGGGACTCGATCTGCTGCCTGCCGTGCTGGGCGAGGCTGCGGCGCAGCAGGACGAAGACCGAGCGGTTGTCGATGAAGCCGTGCAGCAGGACGACCGGGGGCTTGGCCTCCGTGGGCAGTTGGGCGGCGCCGGCTGCGGGCAGGGCCGGGGCGGGGGTCCGCCGCTCCTGCGTGATGCCGGAGGGATAGAGGAGGAGATGCCCGGCCAGAATCGCGATCTCCAGGGCCGTGGCCTTCAGGAGCGCCAGGGAGAGTCCCGCCAGCCGGCTCGGCAGCAGACGCTGGCAGAACGGAAGAAAGGGCAGAACAGCCCCGGTGACCTTCATGGCCGACCTCCTGTCGGCACGCGGGAGGACAGCCGCCCCCCGTGTGCCCTCGTGGAAAGCAGCGGCGAAGACGGCAGGCGACTGTGTGAGCGGCGTGAGCCGCGGGGACGGAGCGCGGCTTGTGGCGCATGTGACGCCCGTGGTGCGACGAGGTCCCCTGTCGGTGTGGCGACGAGGCTCCCCGCTGTTGCGCCGTGTCTGCCCTGCGTGCTGTGCGTGCCCTGCGTGTCCCGCGTGCCTTCGCCGAAGTGCCGTACCGCCGCTGTGCGTGGTGGGTGGGGCGGCGGTACGGCGACTTCGTCGCGGCTCCCCTTGCGCTTGTCCCATCGTGTGATTTCCCCCTCGGTCCGCACCGCGAAACTGCCGGTTGCGGGATCCTGGAGATAACGTTCGTTCACTTGCCCGGACGGTTCGGGGCGGGGTGTCCGTGCTGTACGGCGTGCGCGATCTGTGCGGTACTTGTCGGTACGGATGGATGTAGTCGCTTCATGGAGGCAGTGATGGGTGTGGCAGCCGGTCCGATCCGCGTGGTGGTGGCCAAGCCGGGGCTCGACGGCCACGATCGCGGGGCCAAGGTGATCGCGCGGGCCCTGCGCGACGCCGGTATGGAGGTCATCTACACCGGGCTCCACCAGACTCCCGAGCAGATCGTCGACACGGCGCTCCAGGAGGACGCCGACGCGATCGGGCTGTCCATCCTCTCCGGCGCGCACAACACGCTCTTCGCGGCGGTGATCGACCTGCTCAAGGAGCGGGACGCGGAGGACATCCTGGTCTTCGGCGGCGGGATCATCCCCGAGGCGGACATTCCCCTGCTGAAGGAGAAGGGCGTCGCGGAGATCTTCACGCCCGGCGCGACGACGGCGTCGATCGTCGACTGGGTCCGGGCGAACGTACGCCAGCCGGCCGGGGCCTAGGCCTCCGGCGGTGGCGCCGGGTTCCGGGCCGGTGGTCCGGGGTGTCGTCGATGGGTGGTCGCCCTCTGGCGTGACGGCAACACGCTCGGCCGCTGCGGCTCCTGCCGGCTCCGTGATGCGGGCCGGGGTCAGGGAGTGTTCAGCTCCTCGGCCATCGCCGCGCGCAGGCGCAGCGTCGTGACCAGGCGCTGAAAGGCCTCCGCCCAGTAGCCTCCGGCGCCGGGTGACGCGTTCTCCGGCTCGTCCGGTACGGCCAGCAGGGCGTCCAGGCGGCCGGCCTCGGACGGGTCCAGGCAGCGCTCGGCCAAGCCCATGACTCCGCTGAAACTCCATGGATAACTCCCCGCGTCCCGCGCGATGTTGAGTGCGTCCACCACCGCCCGGCCGAGCGGCGGCGCCCACGGCACCGCGCACACCCCGAGCAGCTGAAACGCTTCGGACAGGCCGTGCGTCGCGATGAAGCCGGCCACCCAGTCGGCCCGCTCGGCGGCGTCCAGCGTGCCGAGCAGCTTGGCGCGTTCGGCCAGGGACACCGCGCCCGGGCCGCCCGCCTCCGGTGCCGAGGGCTCCCCGAGCAGCGCGCGCGACCACTCGGCGTCCCGCTGACGCACGGCGGCCCGGCACCACGCCGCGTGCAGTTCGCCCTGCCAGCCGTCCGCGACCGGCAGGGCCACGATCTCCCGGGGTGTCCGTACGCCCAGCCGCCGCGACCAGGTCCCGAGCGGGGCGGCCTCCGCCAGCTGGCCGAACCACCACGACCGTTCCCCGCGCCCGGCGGGCGCCTTCGCCACGACGCCGTCGCGCTCCATGTCCGGATCGCACTGCTGCGGCGCTTCGACGGCGATCGTCGGCGTGGCCGCAGTGGCTCCCGAAGCCGCAGCGATCCCTGCTGCCTGGACGGTCTGGGTGTGGTCGATGGCCACGCACGCCTCCGCCCTGACCGCCATCCGCGCGGCGAGCGCCGAACCGGGCAGCGCCGACAGCAGTTCCGCCGCCGTCGCCCGGACGTTGCGACTGCGGTCGGCCAGGGCCTGCTCCAGGAACGGCTCGTCGTCCGGGCCCAGGCCCGTGCGCAGGGAGTCGAGGAACATCAGCCGGTCCTCGGCCCGTTCCGTCGACCAGGTCGTCGCGAGCAGATCGCGCGCGGCGGCAGGGTCGCGGGAGCGCAGGGCGGACAGCAGGGCGACCCGTTCGGCGAACAGCCCCTCCTGCCACAGCTGCCGGACGCTGTCGTCGTCCTCGAGATGCGGCAGGGCCGCACCGCCGCCCGGTGTCGAGCGCAGGGCGAACCGCCAGTCCGGGTTCAGCCGCGCCAGCCACAGGGCCCGCGGCCCCGCGAACTCCAGCGCCGCCGGACGCAGGTCGGTACGCCCCCGGGCCGCGTCCAGCAACGCGGGAAGCATCTGCGGAGGCGGTGCGAAGCCACGGGCGTTGGCCGCCGCGAGCCACTGGGGCAGCAGCTCCGTCAGGTCGGGCGCGGTGCCCCGGCGGCTGCCGCCGGACGCGCCGGGGCGGTCGGCCAGCAGCAGCGCGAGTCTGCGGGCAGCCGCCGGCGGCAGAGGCGGACGCGGGTCCTCCGGGGCCGGCTGCGGACGCTCCGCCGCCCGCGCCGGACGCAGACCGGCCCGTCGTCGTACGGTCTCCGCGGCCGCCGCGTCCAGCAGGGCCACCGGTGCCTCCGGGCCCGGCCCGGTGCCTGGCGGGGTGCGCCGGTCCGTGCCCAGCAGTGCCGTGGTGACGAGCCCCTCCCAGGCGCCCGTCACGGGCGCGTCCACAGGAGCGGAGGTCCTGTTCATGAGCTTCCTTTCCATGGGGCGCCCGGAGGTGGTTGAAGGCTCACTCTTACCGGTTGTCCCGGGATGCCTGAAAGATTCGTGGATTTGAGAGAAGGGTGGGTCGGGTCGGAAAGGCCGGGCCACCGGCGCCGGCGTCGACATTCGCGTGGGTGTCGGAATTGTCGTCGGCTCAGCACAGGGCTATCGCGCCGCCGCCCGGACCCTCGGGCCAGGCCGTCAGCGGCGTGAAGCCCTGGTGGCCGCATTCGCCGAAGACCATGACCGGGGCGCCTCCGGACAGCGCGACGAGCCGCCAAAGACCCGGCCGGGAGCGCGCGGCGGGAGTGAGCGGCAATGCCGCGTCCTCGTCCGCGTCCGCCAACTGCCAGGAGTCGCCGTCCGGGGTGGGGACGACCCGGCCCAGCGTCACCGGGACGGACTCCAGCCAGGGATCGTCTCGCAGGGCGTCGCCGTAACGGGCGGCCGCCTGGGACGTCGTCACCCCCCGCGGGCGTATCGCCGTCGGCGCGGGCGGTGCGAACTGTTCGCCCAGGGCCACCCGCAGCTGCCCGGCGCCCGGGTAGGCGGACACCTCGGCCTCCAGGGCCAGTCCCACCGGCAGTGCCAGCTCCGGGGCGCGGCCCGCGGCGCCGTAGGAGAGGAGCAGCACGGTGCGGTGCGAGTCGGTGCCGTACAGCCAGATCCGGCGGGTCGTCAGGCGCGTGTCCGCCGTGTCGTACTGGGCGAGCACCAGCCAGCGGTCCCGCACCGGCGGGCCGTCCGCCGAGGCCGGCAGGCCGATGCGGGAGCGGACCGTGGCGGCGAGGGCATCGGGCAGCCGCTCGCGGCGCAGCCAGCCCTGACCGAGAAGATGCAGCAACGCGCACTCCTCCAGCAGACGCACCGGCCAGCCCGGCCCGGTGGACGGGATCGCCCCCAACTCCCGGACCCGGCCGGCCAGGCCCTGCGCCTGGGCGTCGACCATGCGGGCCGCCGTCTCCTCCCACAGGCCGTAACCCGACTGCTCCGCCGTCGCCAGGCCGGCGCGCAACAGATCCGCCAGGCGCTGCTCCAGCTCCACCGCGCCCGCCGTGACCCGCTCTGCCCGCCGCTCCGCCCGGCGGCGCGCCGCCTCCGGATCAGCGGCCCCGGACGGTGAACCGGAGATGTCCCCGGCCTTCTTCTCCTCCGCGCGCTTACGCCGCCCGGCTAGCCACTGCCCGGCCCACGCCGGCGCCTCTCCCGTCGGCACCGCGGCGTCGCCGCCCGCCCAGAGCAGCAGCAGCCCGAGCGCGTGCTTGCACGGGAACTTGCGGCTCGGACAACTGCACTTGTACGCGGGCCCGGAGGCGTCCGCGATGTCGACGACCGTCTGATACGGCTTGCTTCCGCTGCCCTTGCACAGCCCCCACACCGTCCCGTCGTCGGAACTCCCCACCTCGGACCACGGCCCCGCCGCGCCGAGTTTGCTCCCCGCTTTGCGTGATGCCGCGTCAGGCGCCAGTGCCAGCACCTGGTCCGCGGTCCAGCGCACCCCCTGCTGAGTCATGCCACCGAAGGTAGATCCCACCACTGACAATCGGGTCCACGAGCGGCTCAGGCTGGGCGTTTGCGCAGGTCGGAACGCATTGTCAGTGGCGTGGTGCAACGTGGATGCCAGATCCGAACCGGCCGAGCTGGAGGGGGACTCAGCCATGCCTGTGTCCGTAGAACCGACGTCCGTCGACCCGAGCCAGAACGGGTCCGCGCCCGCGAACGCGGGGGTGGGCGCACCCGCGGACGTGACTGGGGCGGAAGCGCTGCGGCCGCACGCAGAGGACGCCTTCGCCGGCGAACTCGCCGCGCTGGCCGCGCAGGACGACCGTCCGCGTCCGGCCCGCTGGAAGCTGTCGCCGTGGGCCGTCGCGACGTACCTGCTCGGCGGGACGCTGCCGGACGGCACGGTGATCACACCGAAGTACGTCGGCCCGCGCCGCATCGTCGAGGTCGCCGTCACCACGCTCGCCACCGACCGCGCCCTGCTCCTGCTCGGCGTGCCCGGCACGGCGAAGACCTGGGTCTCCGAGCATCTGGCCGCGGCGGTCAGCGGCGACTCCACGCTGCTGGTGCAGGGCACCGCCGGCACACCGGAGGAGGCGATCCGGTACGGCTGGAACTACGCGCAGTTGCTCGCCCACGGCCCGAGCCGCGACGCCCTCGTGCCCAGCCCTGTCATGCGGGCCATGGCCGAGGGCATGACCGCCCGCGTCGAGGAGCTGACGCGTATCCCGGCCGACGTGCAGGACACGCTCATCACGATCCTGTCGGAGAAGACGCTGCCGATACCGGAGCTGGGCCAGGAGGTGCAGGCGGTCCGCGGCTTCAACCTGATCGCCACGGCCAACGACCGCGACCGCGGGGTCAACGACCTGTCCAGCGCCCTGCGTCGCCGGTTCAACACGGTGGTGCTGCCGTTGCCGGAGAGCCCCGAGGCCGAGGTCGACATCGTCTCGCGCCGCGTCGACCAGATCGGCCGCTCCCTCGACCTGCCGGCCGCGCCCGACGGCCTCGACGAGATCCGCCGGGTCGTCACGGTCTTCCGCGAGCTGCGCGACGGGGTCACGGCCGACGGACGGACGAAGCTGAAGTCGCCGAGCGGCACGCTGTCCACGGCCGAGGCGATCTCGGTCGTCACCAACGGACTCGCCTTGGCGGCCCACTTCGGCGACGGCGTGCTGCGGCCGGGCGACGTGGCCGCGGGCATCCTCGGCGCGGTGGTCCGCGACCCGGCGGCCGACCGCGTCATCTGGCAGGAGTACCTGGAGACAGTGGTCCGCGAGCGGGACGGCTGGAAGGACTTCTACCGCGCCTGCCGGGAGGTGAGCGTGTGAGCGACGCGGGGCGGGGGCCGGTTGCGGGGCCGGGTATGCGATGGGAGGGGAACAAGTGACGGGCTGGGAAGAGGCTGTAGGCCGGGCGGCCGGATCGGGGCCGCTGCTGCTCGGGGTGCGGCATCACGGGCCGGGGTCGGCGCGGGCGGTGCGGGCGGCGCTGGAGGAGGCCCGGCCGCGGGTCGTGCTGATCGAGGGGCCGCCCGAGGCCGATGCCCTGATTCCGCTCGCCGCCGACGAGGAGATGCGGCCGCCGGTCGCCCTGCTCGCCCATGCCGTGGACGAGCCCGGCCGTTCGGCCTTCTGGCCGCTGGCCGAGTTCTCCCCGGAGTGGGTCGCCATCCGCTGGGCCCTGGAACACGACGTCCCGGCCCGCTTCATCGACCTGCCGGCCACGCACACGCTGGCCTGGGCGAGGCAGGAGGACGAGGCCGCAGTGGAGGGTGACTCTCCTCTGGACGCCGAGACGGCGGACCGCGAGGGCGACTCCGGCCCCCACCCCGGCCCCGGCCTCTGCCCCGGCCCCGCCGACCTGCGGATCGATCCGCTCGGCGTGCTCGCCGCGACCGCCGGCTACGACGACCCGGAGCGGTGGTGGGAGGACGTCGTGGAGCACCGGGGCGCGGGGAAGGGGGACGCGCTCGCGCCGTTCACCGTGCTCGAGGAGGCGATGGGGGCGCTGCGGGAGACCTACGGCAGCGGGGGACATGACCGTGACCTGGTGCGCGAGGCGTACATGCGGCTCCAGGTGCGGGCCGCGCAGCGGGAGTTCGAGGACAGCGTGGCCGTCGTGTGCGGGGCGTGGCATGTGCCCGCCCTGCGGCGGAAGACCACCGTCGCCGCCGACAAGGCGCTGCTGAAAGGGCTGCCCAAGGTCAAGGCGGACATGACCTGGGTGCCGTGGACCCACCGCCGGCTGTCCCGGATCAGCGGGTACGGCGCCGGCATCGACTCGCCGGGCTGGTACGGGCACTTGTTCAGCGCCCCGGACCGGCCGGTCGAGCGGTGGATGACCAAGGTGGCGGGGCTGTTGCGCGCCGAGGACCGGCTCGTCTCCTCCGCGCACGTCATCGAGGCCGTGCGGCTGGCCGAGACGCTCGCCGCGATGCGCGGCCGTCCGCTGCCCGGCCTGAGCGAGACGACCGACGCGGTGCGGGCGGTGATGTGCGAGGGCTCGGACGTGCCGCTGGCGCTGGTGCAGGACCGGCTGATCGTGGGGGACGTGCTGGGGGAGGTGCCTGCGACGGCGCCGGCGGTTCCGTTGCAGCGGGACCTCGCCCGGCTCCAGCGCCGGCTGCGGCTGAAGCCGGAGGCGCTGGAGCGGGAGTTGGAGCTCGACCTGCGCAAGGAGACCGACGCCGCCCGCAGCAGACTGCTGCACCGGCTGAGGTTGCTCGGCGTCGCGTGGGGCGGACCGGCCGCCTCGCGGGGGAGCACGGGCACGTTCCGGGAGACGTGGCGGCTGCGCTGGGAGCCCGAGCTGTCCGTGCGGGTCGCCGAGGCCGGGGTGTGGGGGACGACCGTCCTGTCCGCCGCGACCGCCAAGGCCGAGGCGGACGCCGTCGCCGCGCAGGGGCTCACCGACGTCACCGCGCTCGCTGAGCGCTGCCTGCTGGCCGAACTGCCCTACGTACTGCCGACGGTGATGCGGATCCTCGCCGACCGGGCGGCCCTCGACAGTGATGTCGGCCAGCTCGCCCAGGCGCTGCCGGCCCTCGTCCGCACCCTGCGCTACGGCGATGTGCGCGGCACGGACACCGGGGCCCTGGGAGAGGTCGCGGCGGGTCTGGCCGAGCGGGTCTTCGTCGGCCTGCCCCCGGCCTGCGCCGCGCTCGACGCGGACGGCGCCGAGGAGATGCGGCGTCATGTCGACGCGGTGCACGGGGCGGTGGGTCTCCTGGGGGAGGCCCCCGCAGCGGGACAAGGCCACTTGCGAGCCCGTTGGCAGTCGGTGCTGCGTGTGCTGTGCGGGCGGGACACCGTACCCGGGGTGATCAGGGGGCGTGCCGTGCGGCTCCTGCTGGACGACGGGGAGCTGGCGCAGGACGAGGCGGCGCGCCTCATGGGGCTCGTCCTGTCCCCGGGCACGCCACCGGCGGACGCGGCCGCGTGGATCGAGGGCTTCGTCGGAGGAGGCTCCGGGGGCGGGATGCTCCTGGTGCACGACGAGCGGCTGCTCGGGCTGGTCGACGCGTGGCTGACCGAGGTGCCGGCGGAGGCGTTCACGGACGTGCTGCCCCTGTTGCGGCGGACGTTCTCGGCGTACGAGCCCGGGGTGCGGCGGACCCTCGGCGAACTGGTCCGGCGCGGACCGGGGGCCGGGAGCAGCGCGGCAGGAACAGGCTCCGGCACACCCGGCTTCGCGACCGAGCTCGACACGGTGCGCGCGGACGCCGTGCTGCCGGTCGTGCGGCTGCTGCTCGGGCTGGACGAAGGGGAAGAGCGCATCGGCAACAACCTGGTGGGGGTGACGGGATGACGACCGACGGACTGAGGCGATCGACTCCGAGCGCGGAGACGGGAGACAGCGCGGGGGACGGTTCGCCGGCGGAAGGCCGGCCGACGAGGGCCGTGCCGGTGATCCCGCTGTGGGAACGGCCTCGCGAGGGAGGACGCGGATGACGGCCGAGGTGACGGACCCGGCGCGGGAGCGGTTGCGGCGGTGGCGGCTCGTGCTCGGGGGCGACGCGGCGGACGGCACCGGGTGCGAACTGTCCGGGCGGGACGCTGCGATGGACGGAGCGCTCACCGCGCTCTACGGCAAGGGGGAGAAGCCGCAGGGAGGCCGGGACCGTTCGGCGGGACTCGGGGCGTCGGCGCCGTCCGTGGCGCGCTGGCTCGGGGACGTCCGGACGTACTTCCCCTCCTCCGTCGTACAGGTCATGCAGCGCGACGCCATCGACCGGCTCGGTCTCGCCATGCTCCTGCTGGAGCCGGAGATGCTGGAGGCGGTGGAGGCCGACGTGCACCTCGTCGGCACGCTGCTGTCGCTCAACAAGGCCATGCCCGAGACGACGAAGGAGACGGCACGGGCCGTCGTACGCAAGGTCGTCGAGGACCTGGAGAAGCGGCTCGCCACCCGCACCCGGGCCACCCTCACCGGGGCCCTCGACCGCAGCGCCCGGATCAGCCGGCCCCGCCATCACGACATCGACTGGAACCGCACGATCGCGGCCAACCTCAAGCACTACCTGCCCGAGTACCGAACGATCGTGCCGGAGCGGCTCATCGGGTACGGGCGAGCGTCCCAGTCCATGAAGAAGGAGGTCATCCTCTGTATCGACCAGTCGGGATCCATGGCGGCATCGGTCGTGTACGCATCGGTGTTCGGAGCGGTGCTCGCCTCGATGCGGACGATCTCCACGCGACTCGTCGTCTTCGACACGGCGGTCGTCGACCTCACGGACCAGCTCGACGACCCCGTCGACGTCCTGTTCGGGACGCAGTTGGGCGGCGGCACGGACATCAACCGGGCACTCGCCTACTGCCAGTCGCAGATCACCCGGCCCGCGGAGACGGTGGTCGTGCTGATCAGCGACCTCTACGAGGGAGGCATACGGGACGAGATGCTCAAGCGGGTCGCGGCGATGAAGGCTTCGGGGGTGCAGTTCGTGACGCTGCTGGCGCTCTCGGACGAGGGCGCGCCGGCATACGACCGGGAGCACGCGGCCGCGCTGGCCGCGCTGGGGGCACCGGCGTTCGCCTGCACGCCCGATCTGTTCCCGGAGGTGATGGCGGCGGCGATCGAGAAGCGTCCGCTGCCGATACCGGATGCGGCGTGAGGTGCCGAGGATCGCGGGGGTGAGGGGTGGTCGGATGTCAGATGGCGACTTGTCGATGCATCGTCGTCCGACTCCGGCCGGTAAAACGGATATGACTGGCCATCAGTGGGAAAGGGCTTGCGCAACCTCCGCACTCCCGTGCGAGGATCTGCGCCTGCTCGGCGGTGCGTCGCGCCGCGCCGGGCAGCACCACGTTGTGCCGACTCGTTGCTCGTAACGCGTGATGCGTTCCGCACTTGTTCCGTAGCACGGGAGGAAGTTCCCTCTCTTGACCTGGTCAGCAGTCCTGCCCCGTGCCGCTGTGCGCATGCCGCGCACGGCGGCCGGGTGGCGTGCGCTCCGAGTGGCGCTGCTGGTGGGCGGGGTGCTCGTCATCGGGCTGCTGTGCGGGGAGCGGGCGTATGCGGCGGACGGCGTGCGGGCGCTGACGGACCGCACGGCGGCGTGGGTCGCCGACGAGCAGAGGCCCTTGGCCCGACCTGACGTGTACGTCCCGGCAGGGAGGGTCCGGCCGGACGCGCACGCCCCGGAGCCCCGGCAGCGGCCCACCGCGCACGCCCCGGCCGGGCGGATCGACTCGCGGGGCCCTCGCTCCGTGTCCGGAGTCGGCGGTGTTCCCCTCACGGGGTCCGACGCGGGAGCCGTGGGGGAGCGGGGCGTACGGGTGGCCGGTGATGCCGGCGAGGCGGTGCGCAAGGGGCTGGGAGAGGCACAGGCGATGGAGCCGTCCCCGTCGTCGCCGTTGCCCAAGCTGCCGGTGCTGTCCGAGCTGCCCGCGCCGTCCGACCCACCGACGGCTCCGAAGCCGCCGACGCTGCCGGACCTGTCGAACCTGCCCGCACTGCCCAAACTGCCAGTGCTCCCGGACCTGCCGGACCTACCAGACCTCCCGGACCTCCCGGACCTCCCGAACCCGCCAGACTTCCCGGACCTCCCGGGGCCGTCGGATCTCCTCCCGCCCCCGCCCGTACCCCCCACCGGTGAAGGCACGTTCCCAGAAGCGCCCGGGCTTCCCGGCCTCCCCAGTTACCCCGCACTCCCGGGCCACCCCCTCCCCGCCCCGGTCACAGCCGACCCACAGCCGGGCAGAACGGCGCCGTCCCCGGCCGGCAGGCCTGTCTCCGTCGGACGGAGCGGTGGGGCGGAGTTCGCCGCCTCCGGGGCGGACACCGTCGTGCGCGGCGCCGAGCACCGCGCCGCCGGCTGGACAGAGCACGCGGGCCACCCCAGAGCCGCAGACCACGCCGGCCCGTCCGTCCACGTCGGACACGGCCACGGCGGGCACGCGCCCGCAGGTCGGCCTGACGGCACGCTCGGCAACCGGTCCGCGGCCGACAACGGCACGTCGCGCCACGGCGACCCGCACGCCGTCACCCTGAGCGACCGGGAGCCGCTGAGGCTCCTGCCCGGTGTCGTGGCCCGCTCCTGCGCGGCCGGCACCCGGGACGGTCACCGGGACATTCCCGTCTTCCCCGGCTAGTGCCCCGGCAGGCAACGTTCGCCCCGTCGCGACGCCCGGTACGCCCTCTCGCCGCACCGGCCGAAAGCCCGAGTACATCCCCCGTACGAGGGCTTCCGGCCGGCACTCCCCCAAGCTCTTCGAGCAGGGGGTACCCCCAGAGCACGCACCGGACGCCGCTCCTTGCCGGGCAAACGTTGCCTGCCGGGGCACTAGCACGGGGAGACCGCCACCCTCCGGTGCCGCTCGATGGACACAGCACTCGGCATCCCATCGCCCAGGGCGGGAGTACCAGGGCCGGTGCAACCCACTCCCTGACTCACCGACGAGAGCGCACCCCGCACCCGCACCCCGTGCCCTCACCCCACCGACTTCACGAGGCATCGCCTCAGGACGGGCGAAAACCATCGGTCGTCCGAGGCCGAAACCTCGTGGATGGGGTCGGGTGGTCCCCATTGGGGTGGGGACCAACCACCCCGCGCCCCGGAGAGCCGGGCCCTGAACAGGGCCTTTGTGGTCCTTCGGGAGCGTCAGCCGGGCCTCACCGGGTCAACCCCAGCCCGGTGAGGCCCCTCACCCCAGGCACGCCGTGCCAGAGAGCGCGGCATCATGTGACAGGTATCACCGCTCAGGTGTGACCCTCGATTTAGAGGCCCCCCGCAAGCAGCGATAACCTGCGAGACGGACATGCCGCGCGCTCGGACACCGTGTGCGCCTCCCTTGTGACAGACAGCGGACGTCACGTTGCCCTCGCGGCACGCCCACGCAGACAACGAACCGCGAGATCACTGATAGGGACGGAAGCGCGTGGACCTGTTCGAGTACCAGGCGAGGGACCTCTTCGCCAAGCACGATGTACCGGTGCTGGCCGGTGAAGTCATCGACACGCCTGAGGCGGCCCGCGCAGCCACCGAGCGCCTCGGTGGCAAGTCCGTCGTCAAGGCCCAGGTGAAGGTCGGCGGCCGTGGCAAGGCCGGCGGCGTCAAGCTCGCCGCCACCCCCGACGAGGCGGTCGAGCACGCGACCAACATCCTCGGCATGGACATCAAGGGCCACACGGTCCACAAGGTGATGATCGCCGAGACGGCCCCGGAGATCGTGGAGGAGTACTACGTCTCCTTCCTCCTGGACCGTGCCAACCGCACCTTCCTCTCCATCGCGTCCGTCGAGGGCGGCATGGAGATCGAGGAGGTGGCGGCCACCCGCCCCGAGGCCGTCGCCAAGACGCCGATCGACGCCAACGAGGGTGTCACCGAGGCGAAGGCCCGCGAGATCGTCGCGGCCGCGAAGTTCCCGGCCGAGGTCGCCGACAAGGTCGTGAACGTCCTCGTCAAGCTGTGGGACACCTTCATCAAGGAGGACGCCCTCCTGGTCGAGGTCAACCCGCTGGCGAAGGTCGCCTCCGGTGACGTCATCGCCCTGGACGGCAAGGTCTCCCTGGACGAGAACGCCGAGTTCCGTCAGCCGGAGCACGAGGCCCTCCAGGACAAGGCCGCGGCCAACCCGCTCGAGGCCGCCGCCAAGGAGAAGAACCTCAACTACGTCAAGCTCGACGGCGAGGTCGGCATCATCGGCAACGGCGCGGGTCTCGTCATGAGCACCCTGGACGTCGTCGCGTACGCCGGTGAGGCGCACGGTGGCGTCAAGCCCGCCAACTTCCTCGACATCGGCGGTGGCGCCTCCGCCGCCGTCATGGCGAACGGCCTGGAGATCATCCTCGGCGACCCGGACGTCAAGTCCGTGTTCGTCAACGTCTTCGGCGGCATCACCGCCTGTGACGAGGTCGCCAACGGCATCGTGCAGGCGCTGCAGCTGCTGAAGGACAAGGGCGAGGAAGTCACCAAGCCCCTCGTCGTCCGTCTCGACGGCAACAACGCCGAGCTGGGTCGCAAGATCCTCTCCGACGCCAACCACCCGCTGGTGCAGCGTGTGGACACCATGGACGGCGCGGCCGACAAGGCCGCCGAGCTCGCGGCTGCGAAGTAAGGGACGAGGGACTAAACAGCCATGGCTATCTTCCTCAACAAGGACTCCAAGGTCATCGTCCAGGGCATGACCGGTGCCACGGGCATGAAGCACACCAAGCTCATGCTGGCCGACGGCACCAACATCGTCGGTGGCGTGAACCCCCGCAAGGCGGGCACGTCGGTCGACATCGACGGCAACGAGATCCCGGTCTTCGGCACGGTCGCCGAGGCGATCGAGAAGACGGGCGCGAACGTATCCGTCCTCTTCGTCCCGCCGGCCTTCGCCAAGGCCGCCGTCGTCGAGGCCATCGACGCCGAGATCCCCCTCGCGGTCGTCATCACCGAGGGCATCGCGGTCCACGACTCGGCCGCGTTCTACGCCTACGCCGTGTCCAAGGGCAACAAGACCCGCATCATCGGCCCGAACTGCCCCGGTCTCATCACGCCGGGCCAGTCGAACGCCGGCATCATCCCGGGCGACATCACCAAGCCGGGCCGCATCGGCCTGGTGTCGAAGTCCGGCACGCTGACGTACCAGATGATGTACGAGCTGCGGGACATCGGCTTCTCCTCCGCCGTCGGCATCGGTGGCGACCCGGTCATCGGGACGACCCACATCGACGCCCTCGCCGCGTTCGAGGCCGACCCCGACACCGACCTGATCGTCATGATCGGTGAGATCGGCGGCGACGCCGAGGAGCGGGCCGCGGCCTTCATCAAGGAGAACGTGAAGAAGCCGGTCGTCGGCTACGTCGCGGGCTTCACCGCGCCCGAGGGCAAGACCATGGGCCACGCCGGCGCCATCGTCTCCGGCTCCTCCGGCACGGCCGCCGCGAAGAAGGAGGCCCTCGAGGCCGCCGGCGTCAAGGTCGGCAAGACGCCGACCGAGACGGCGAAGCTGGCTCGCGCGATCCTCGCCGGCTGAGCAGGGGCAGCGCCCTGCGCTCAGTCGTACAGCTCATAGGTGGGCCCGCTCCCTGCACGGGGGCGGGCCCACCGCCGTTTCGCGGAAGCGGAAGCAAGCACAAGCAGGCGTCAGCGTGGCTGCGGCATCAGCCGGACCGGCCCCCGCAGCTCCTCTTCGCGCAGCTTCGCCCGCAGCTCCCGCTCCGACTCCGACAGCGGTCCGGGCGCGATCGGTGGCGGCACGTCCCGGACGGTCTCGCCCTGCGGCACCGGTGGCTCGTAGTGCGTGGGGGCCGTGCGGGCGGTGAGGGCCGTGGCCCCGATCAGGAAGATCGTGAAGGCGATGGCGGCCCGGGTCCAGAAACGGGCCCGGCGTTCCCCGGTGCGGCGCACGACGAGCGGTTTGGCGGCCCGCAGCCGCTCGATGGAGGCCAGTTCGACCAGCCGCCAGTGGAGCACCTCCGGGTCCGCCAGCTCCGGCAGCCGCTCGGCGACCGCCTCCCGCGCGTGCATCAGCCGGTTCGCGGCCGCGCGGCTGCTCGCCTCCGTCTCCGCCGCCGTCTCCGGCAGGCCGAGACCGACACCGTCGTACAGCAGCAGCGTGCGGCGGTACGAGGGCGGCAGCTTCAGCAGGGTGTCCAGCAGCGCGCGGTCGAACGCGTCGGAGGGCGGTGGCTCGGGATGCCGGTAGCGGAGGCGGAACCGGTGCCACGGGGAGAGGGCACAGTCGTACGCCACCGCCCGCACCCAGCCCGCCGGGTCGCGGTCGCGGGCCACCTCGGGCCAGCGCTGCCAGACGATGTGAAAGGCCCGCTCGACCGCCTCCCGCGCCAGCTCGCGGCGGCCGGTCAGCAGGTAGGCCTGCCGGACGAGCGCGGGCGCACAGAACGCGTACAGCGCGTCGAAGGCCTGATCGGGGGTCAGGGCGGCGGCCGCGTCATCCGGCCGCCGCGGGGCCGCAGCGCGGGACGGGACGGGGCGCCGCCCGGTGACGGTGGTGCGGCCGTGGTCGGCGGCGGCGGTGTGGTGGTGATCGGTGACGGCGGTGTGGCCGCGATCGGTGCCGATGGCGTGGTTCCGGTCGGCGACGCGGCTGCGTTCGGTGGCCGAGGCACGGCTGCGGCGGCCGACGGCGGTGCGGTCCTGCTGCGCGACGGCGGTGCGGCCGCCCCGGTACCGGCCGGAGGCACGGCCTCGGTCCCCGGCCGAGGGGCGGCTCCGATCGCTCGCGGCGGCGGTTTTACGCTCCGTACGAGGCGGTGTCGCGTCCGCCTCCGTACCCAGTGAGTTCAGCAGCTTCGCGTACTTCTCCCCTTTTCGGCCGCGCGGCGTCGAGCGGCCGGTCTCCCACCCGCGCACCGTCTCGCTGGTGACGCCCACCCGGGAGGCCAGCTGAGCCCGCGTCAGCGAGGCGGCCTCGCGCAGGTGTCGGCGTTCCTTGGGCGGGGGGAGAGGGATGGCAGGGCTCTGTGTCACAGGGCGCCCCTGCGTACGGAAAAGTACATAAACGCATATTGAGCGACACAGCGATGGTTCGCCTGTTACGACAGGGAAGGGCGTGTCGTTGGGAGCATGGCGGCGTGATCGAGATGACCGCTCGCCGACGTCAGCTGTCTCCCCTGCTCACCCGGATGCGCGACCGCTCGCCCGGACTGGTCGGCGCCCTCGTGGGTGGCGCGGTCGCGGCAGGACTCGGACTCGTGTCGTTCGCCGTGCTGGTGATGATGCTGTGGATCACCTCGCCGTATCCCGACAGCGGGCCCGGCGGCGCGCTGCACGTGGCGGCGGCGCTGTGGCTGCTGGCCCACGGAGCCGAACTGGTCCGCACCGACACGCTCGCCGGCGTCCCGGCTCCCGTGGGTGTCCCGCCGCTGCTGCTGCTCGCGCTGCCGGTGTGGCTGCTGCACCGGGCGGCGCGGGATGCCACGGACGGCGGAGCGGTGGACGGGGGTGACGGCTTCGACGACGGCATCCAGGGGGTCGTGGACATCGCGGTGGTCGCGGGGCCGCCGCTGGTCTCGGCCCGTACCGCGTGGGCGGGGGTCGCCCTCGGCTACCTCGCCGTCGCCGCGCCCGCCGCCCTGTACGCCGCGGGCGGTGCGCTGCGGCCGTCGTGGGTGTGGACGGGAGTGTGCGTGCCGCTGGTCGCCGTCGTGGCGGCGGGGGTGGGCGTGTGGTCGGCGTACGGCCGTCCGGGCGGGCCGCTGCGGCGGCTGCTGGGCGTGCTGCCGGTGGGCGTACGGCCGCTGCTCCTCGGGCCGGAGGGGCGCCCGGGTGTCGCCGCCCGGGCCGCGGCGGCCGGGGTGGCGGTGCTCCTCGGAGGCGGTGCGCTGCTGGTGGCGGTGTCGCTGGTGGGGCACGGCATGGCGGCCCAGGCGGCGCTGCTGCGGCTGACGGAGGGGTGGTCGGGGCGGTTCACGGTGCTGTTGCTGTGTGCGGCCCTGGTGCCGAACGCGGCGGTGTGGGGTGCCGCCTACGCCCTCGGCCCCGGTTTCGCCCTCGGCGCCGGCCATGTCGTCAACCCGCTGTCCTCCGCGCCGGCTGCGTTCCTGCCGCCGTTTCCGCTGCTGGCGGCGGTGCCTGAGGCGGGGGAGGGGCGGCTGGTGCACTGGGCGGCGGCCGGTGTCGTGCCGGTGGCCGCCGGGGTGGTCGTCGGCTGGGTCGTGGCGCGGGGGGCTGCCTCCGGAGAGCGCGGCGGGACGCGGCCGGGCTGCGGGTGTGGTGCCGTCTGGCCGCCGGGGCGCACCGCCCGTGCCGCCGCCCTCGCGGCCGGGCTGTGCGCGGCCGTACTCGCGGGTCTCGCCGCGCTGGCGGGCGGGCCGCTCGGGGTCACCGTCCTGGCCCGGTTCGGTCCGGTGTGGTGGCAGGTGGGTGCGGCGACACTGGCGTGGCTGGTGCTGGTGGCCGTCCCGACGGCGTTGACCGTACGGGCCTGGCGATGCCGGGCGCCCCAGGCGGACGGCCCGAGAATCGGCAAGCAGCGGGAGAAACCGGCCGAGGGCACCCGAAAGGGCAGGCGACCGCGGAAGGGCATGCGCCCCGGCCGGGGTTGGTTCACACGCACAGGAGTCGCCGGGATCGCCAGAGTCGCCGGGATCACCGGGATCGCCAGAGTCGCCGGGATCGCCGGAGTCGCCGGGATCGCCGGGATCGCCGGAGTCGCAGGGGGCGACGCCTCCCCGACCGACGGGGACGCGAAGCCGGACACCTCGCCCCCCACACCGGACGCCCCCTACGCCGCTTTCGACCACGGCGCCCTGTTCGGCCTCCAGGACCAGCGGGACGACACCGCATTCGAACCGTACGACTTCCTGCCGGCCGACCCGGCCCCCGAGCCCTACGACGTCCTGCCTCCGCCTGACTCCGCTCCCGAGCCGGACACCCCGTGAGGCAGCGGGCCGCCCGTCAGTCGTTTGCCCCCAGCAACCCCCGCAGCTCCTTCGGCAGAAGTTCCGTGCAGGACTGCCTGGCCTCGTTCGTGAGGGCGTCGTTCGTGCAGGTGTAGTAGTCGCGGTAGACCAACTGGGCCGTGAAGGACGCGGCGACCAGGGCGATGGCCAGGGACGCCGTCACCAGGCCGCTCACCGCTGCCGTCGTCTGGGGGCGGCCCGTCTGCTCGGGGACCGGGCTGTCCGGGTCGGCCCTGCGGGGCTTGGCGCGCAGGGCGCTGATGCCCCAGTAGAGGGAGAGCGCGCCGAGCAGCAGTGCCACGTAGGGCCAGCTGAAGAGGGCGAAGAAGAAGGCCCACATGCCCGAGAGCAGGGCGTAGCGCGCATGGCGCTGGGCGGGGTCCGTCGGGTCCCAGCGCGGGTTCTGACCACCCTGGGGACCGCCCTGGCCCTCGGGGCCGCCGCGGGGGCGGTCGCCGAAGCCGCCGGACGAGCGGCCGGGCTGCCGGTCGCTCCACTGCCGGCCCCACGGCCCGCGGTCGCCCTCGCCGCCGTCCTGGGAGTCGTCGCCCGACGGGCGCCGCGGCTGCCAGGGCCGGTCCGGGGTGCCCTCGGGCGGCGGCGCGAACGGATTGTCCTCCTGGGACCCGCGCCCTCGCTCGTCGCCGCGGTCGCCGTCCGAAGGCGCGTCGGGTGGTGAGCTGGGGCGCTCCCGCAGCAGCACGCTGCCGCGCTCCCCTCCCTGCGCCGAGAGCTGGGGGAACGTGAGGAGTCGCATGCTGCGGTCCGGCATCAAGTGAGCGTCTTCCCGTTGATGAGTAGGAATGAATCGAAGAGCAGGGATGAGTGGACAGAACTGAACGGTGTCGGACCCGGGTCCGCCACCTCTTGAACGCATCACGTCCGGACGGCGTTCCCGAACCGGCTCCGCCCAGACGCTACCTTCCGGCCATGCCCCCGTCCCGTGGGGGCTGCCCGGTGTGCCGGTATCGTTGCTGACGGTCGGCCGGTTCGTAGGCTTCCCCGTATCCGGGGGCGCGAAGCATTCGTATGAATGCACAAACGCCGAGGCCGGCCGCCTGGACAGACGCTCCCCCGAGAAAGGCCCCCACCGTGGCCGCCAAGCCCGTGGCCCAGCGCGCCAAGCGCCTCGTCGTGCTGGTCTCCGGATCCGGCACCAACCTTCAGGCGCTCCTCGACGAGATCGACGCCGCCGGTGCGCAGGCCTACGGGGCCGAGGTCGTGGCCGTGGGTGCCGACCGCGAGGGCATCGAGGGGCTGGCCCGTGCCGAGCGCGCCGGG
This sequence comes from Streptomyces azureus, assembly GCF_001270025.1. Lineage (NCBI taxonomy): Bacteria > Bacillati > Actinomycetota > Actinomycetes > Kitasatosporales > Streptomycetaceae > Streptomyces > Streptomyces azureus. Next base: position 421,661 of record NZ_DF968533.1, read on the forward strand.
CTGCCGACCTTCGTGTGCAAGGTCAGGGAGTACGGCAGCCGCGAGGAGTGGGACGCCGCGCTCGCCGAGGCCGTCGCCGCCTTCGAGCCCGACCTCGTCGTCTCCGCCGGGTTCATGAAGATCGTCGGCAAGGAGTTCCTCGCGCGGTTCGGCGGGCGGTTCGTCAACACGCACCCCGCCCTGCTGCCCAGTTTCCCGGGGGCCCATGGCGTACGGGACGCGCTCGCGTACGGCGCCAAGGTCACCGGCTGCACCGTCCACTTCGTCGACGACGGCGTCGACACCGGACCGATCATCGCCCAGGGTGTGGTCGAGGTCCGGGACGAGGACGACGAGAGCGCTCTGCACGAGCGCATCAAGGAAGTCGAGCGAAGGCTGCTCGTCGAGGTCGTGGGGCGGCTCGCCCGCAACGGCTATCGCATTGAGGGACGAAAGGTAGTTATCCAGTGACCGCCGAGAGCAACAAGCGGCCCCTTCGCCGGGCGCTCGTCAGCGTCTACGACAAGACCGGGCTCGAGGACCTCGCGCGCGGGCTCCACGAGGCCGGGGTCGAGCTCGTCTCCACCGGCTCCACCGCCGCGAAGATCGCCGCTGCCGGCGTCCCCGTCACCAAGGTCGAGGAGCTCACCGGCTTCCCCGAGTGCCTGGACGGCCGCGTCAAGACGCTGCACCCCCGGGTGCACGCCGGCATCCTCGCCGACCTGCGCCTGGAGGACCACCAGCGGCAGCTCGCCGAGCTGGGTGTCGAGCCGTTCGACCTCGTCGTCGTCAACCTCTACCCGTTCCGCGAGACCGTCGCCTCCGGGGCCACCCCCGACGAGTGCGTCGAGCAGATCGACATCGGCGGCCCGTCGATGGTCCGGGCGGCCGCCAAGAACCACCCCTCGGTCGCGGTCGTCACCAGCCCCGCGCGCTACGCCGACGTCCTGTCCGCCGTGCAGAACGGCGGCTTCGACCTCGCCACCCGCAAGCGCCTGGCCGCCGAGGCCTTCCAGCACACGGCCGCGTACGACGTCGCCGTGGCCTCCTGGTTCGCCTCCTCCTACGCGCCCGTCGACGAGTCGCAGTTCCCCGACTTCCTCGGCGCCACCTGGGAGCGCGAGCACACCCTGCGCTACGGCGAGAACCCGCACCAGCCGGCCGCCCTGTACGTCTCCGGCAGCGGCGGCCTCGCCGAGGCCGAGCAGCTGCACGGCAAGGAGATGTCGTACAACAACTACACGGACACGGACGCCGCCCGCCGTGCCGCGTACGACCACGCCGAGCCCTGTGTCGCGATCATCAAGCACGCCAACCCCTGCGGCATCGCGGTGGGCGCGGACGTCGCCGAGGCGCACCGCAAGGCGCACGCCTGTGACCCGCTGTCGGCCTTCGGCGGCGTGATCGCGGTCAACCGCCCGGTCAGCAAGGAGATGGCCGAGCAGGTCGCGGAGATCTTCACCGAGGTCATCGTCGCGCCGGACTACGAGGACGGCGCCCTGGAAGCCCTCACCAAGAAGAAGAACATCCGTGTGCTGCGCTGCCCCGACGGGCCCTCCGCCCCGGTCGAGGTCAAGCCCATCGACGGCGGCGCGCTGCTCCAGGTGACCGACCGGCTCCAGGCCGACGGCGACGACCCGGCCAACTGGACGCTGGCGACCGGCGAGGCGCTGGACGCCGACGAGCTCCAGCAGCTCGCCTTCGCCTGGAGGGCCTGCCGCGCGGTGAAGTCCAACGCGATCCTGCTGGCCAAGGACGGTGCCTCGGTCGGCGTCGGCATGGGGCAGGTCAACCGGGTCGACTCCTGCAAGCTGGCGGTGGAGCGGGCCGGGGCCGAGCGGGCCCGGGGCTCGTACGTCGCGTCGGACGCGTTCTTCCCGTTCCCCGACAACATCGACGTCCTGGGTGCCGCCGGCGTCAAGGCCATCGTGCAGCCCGGCGGTTCCGTCCGTGACGAACTGGTCGTGGAGGCCGCGCAGAAGGCCGGCGTCACGATGTACTTCACGGGGACGCGGCACTTCTTCCACTGACGGTTTCCACCCCACCCGGGCGGCGCCGCGCCGGATCGGCAGCTACGTCGAACTGCGCAGCGCCGCCCAGGTGTCGGGTCCCACGTCGCCGTCCGCGGAGAGGCCCTTGGCCCTCTGGAACTTCTTGACGGCGGCCAGCGTGGCGCCGCCGAACTGCCCGTCCACGCCCGCGTCGCCGACCTTGAAGCCGCGCTGGGTGAGCATGCACTGCACCTGGACCACGCGCTGCCCCTTGTCGCCGCGGACGGTGAGCTCGGTGCCGGAGTAGTACGTGCACCGGGAGATCCAGGGAGGGTCGGCGGGCGCGGTCGCCGTCTTGGTGGGTGCGGCGGTCGGGTCGCCTCCACCACTGCCGCCGCCTTCGCCACCGTCCGAGGCGCCGGAGGTTTCGGCGGTGGGTTCGGCTCGGGCTTCGTCTCCGTCTGCCCTCGGGTCGGTTGACGCCTCGTCCGCTCGCGCCCCCGATGCGCCTCGATTCTCCTCCCCGCCCTCTTCCTTCTCCTTGTCCTTGGCGCCGGAGGGTGATGTGGAGGACCCGGGCAGAGGGGAGGTCCGAGCGTCGTCGCGGCCGCTGGTAGCGACCGCTGTCGGTGCGGCCGAGGCGGTGTCGCCGACGGACGGACGGGAGAGGAAGAAGGTTCCTGCAACGGCGGCGCACACGGCGAGACCGGCCGCGACGGCGAGGTACACCTTCTGCTTCGTCCGCCCACCGCCGCTGTCCCGCGTGGGACTCTGCTCAGGGTCGGGGCCGGGGCTGGGGGCAGGAACCGCCGTGCCCTGCGCCGGCGTACGTAACTGGACGGTCTCGTGAGCGGCCTTCGGTGCGGCGAAACGTTCCAGTATGTCGCAGGCCTGCCGTCGGGCGAGCAGCCGGTCGCGCAGCGGCTCGTGCCAGGAGGCGGCGTGGGAGTCCCCGGCGGCCTCGGCGGCCTCGGTCAGTTGCCGAGGCGTGGGGCGGCCGGCGGGATCCTTGGAGAGGCAGGCGGCAAGCACTGCGGCCAGTCCGGCGTCCCGGGCCGCCAGTCCGGCCATGATCTCGGCCTTGGGCTCCTCGAACGCGACACGGTGCATCACGTCGACGCCCGTCCCGTCACCGAAAGGAGCGCGCCCCGTGGCCGCGTAGATCAGGCTTCCCGCGAGGGAGAAGACGTCGGAGGCGGTGTCGCAGTGGCCCTCGCGCAGATACTCGGGCGCCATGAACGCGGGCGTGCCGACCCGGTTCCCGGTCGAGGTGATCGCGCTGCTGTCGGTGGCCCGCGCGATGCCGAAGTCGATGATGTGCGCGCCCTGCTGGGAAAGGATCACGTTGGACGGCTTGAGATCCCGGTGCACGACACCGGCGACGGCCAGCGCCGCCAGAGCCTGCCCGAGATCGCCGACCAGCCGCCACAGCCCGGTGACGTCGAGCGGGCCGCACTCGCGGACGGCATCGGCGAGGTTGAGGCCGGGCAGATACTGCGTCGCCATCCACAGCATGGAGTCGTCAAATCCGGTGCCGAGCAGCTGCGGCGCCCGCGCTGTGCGCACTCGGACGTGCAGGGCGGCTTCCCGCTCGAAACGCCGCCGGAAACGGGAGTCCTCGGCGTACTCGGGGCGGATCACCTTGACGGCGGCGAGGCCGGGGGTGTTGTCGGCGGGGCGACCGAGGTAGACGCGGCCCATGCCGCCCGTGCCGAGCCGTCCGAGCGGTACGTACGGTCCGATGCGCCCCGGATCCGGCGGCTGGAGCGGTGTCGCCCCAGCCTGCCTCAGAGCGGCGTCACCGGACGCCGGGGTGTGTGACGGCATGTGCTGCCGCTGGTCTGTCATCGATCCCCCGAGTGCTGCTTCTTCCCAACACGCTGCTGAGCCCCGTCAATTGACGTGAGGCTATCGCGTGAGGGTCGGGGAGTGGCCCCAAGGAGCCGGGAACGGGGCGCCGGGCCATGCCGGACGGCCGCGGTAAGCGGGGGAAACGTGACCCTCACCGCGGCCGCGCATCAGACGCCCAGCCGCGAGCAGCCGTGGACCGAGCCGCTGCCTCCCTTGTAGAGGGGCCACTTCATGGCCTTGCGGGTCTCCGGTCCGTACACGCCGTCCACCCCCGCGTCTTCGGCTCGCTGCACGTCCTTCACCGCCTCCTTGGTCTGAGGGCCGTAGATACCGTCCCGCGAGATGTCCTGATAGCAGGTGTCGATGGCGATCTGCAGGCCGTAGACGGCGTCCGACTGGGCGCCTTGCGACATCACACAGTTCCGTGAACCCGTACCGGTGTAGTAGGGCTGGTAGGTGAACAGCGACGACCCGGACGCGTACACCACCCTCTTGGAGTCGCACGTCGGGTACGAGGCGGCCTCGGCGGAGGAGGCCGTGACGGCGAGGCCGGTTGCCGTGAGGGCGGCGGTCGACACGGCGGCGGCGAGTCTCTTCAGCATGGCTTCCTTCGGATTCTCGGCTACGGGAGGGTGGCGCAGTGGCCGTTGCTGCTGCGCCACTTCAGCTTGTCTCGGGTCTTCGGGCCGTACACGCCGTCGTCGTCCAGGCGCAGGGCGGCCTGTACCTTCATCAGCTCCGCCTCGGTGATCGGCCCGAAGTGGCCGTCGACCGCCACCCTGGTCCGCCCGTGGCAGTGCCGCAGTGCGTTCTGGATCGCCGTCACGTGGGGGCCGGAAGCCCCCTCGGCGGTGATGCAGTCGAAGGTGTTGTTGTAGGCGGGGATCTGGGCCAGCTCGTGGCCGTTGCCGCCGCCGATGAAATTGCCGTTCGTCTTGTTGCACCAGTAGGTGGCGGCGTTGGCCGGAGTGGCGGTCGTAGCGGCCAGTCCGAGACCGGACAGCAGTATCGCGCCGGCTGCGATGCCGGCCTTTGTACGCAGCATGAGGGACTCCTTCATGTCAGATCCGGGCGCACGTAGTCGTGGTGTGGTGGGTGAACTCCCACTTCAGGTGGGTGCGGCTGTCCTTGCCGTAGATGCCGTCGCCCGCGATGCCCTCATCGCGCTGAGCGGCTGCGAGGGCCTTCTTGGTGTTCGGCCCGAAGATCCCGTCGACCTTCAGGCTGAAGTCCAGGTCCTTGCCGTAGCACACGTTCAGCGACCGCTGGAGCATGGCAACGGATTTGCTCTGCGCTCCGCTACCCATCGTGCAGACCATGTCGGCCTTGTAGCCGGGCAGGTACGCCGTGTAGGTGTTGCCGCCGGCGAGCTTCCTGAACACCGTCGCGTAGCCGTCGTTGCAGTAGCCCGCGTACGCGGCGGCCGGTGCCGCGGTGGCGACGCCGATGCCGAGACCGGACAGCAGCGTCAGACCGGCGACGGCACCCGCGGCCGTGCGGGATCCGCGGAAGTGCTTCATGTCTTCCCCCGTTTCTTTCCGTGCCGTTGTGGCGTGGCCATGGTGGGCGAGGCCGGTGTCCGGGGGAACCTGCAAAGTTGTAGGTACGGCAGGAGGTGGGTGTGCTCCAGACTGCGGCGGGGGGCGTCCCTTCTCCCGGCCGCGGCGCGCGTAAGACGAGTACTGTCGGCCAGGAGGGGGTGGCGGCATGCTGGCCTGCGGATGCATGGACCCGTACAAGATCGTGGTGACCTGGAGCGGATACGGCCTTGTGGGTGTCGTCGGTCTTCTGATCGGCCTCCTCTGTCTGGCCGGGCTCATGCTGGGCGCGATGGTCGCGGCGGGGCATCTCGTCCGCCGGCTGCGGGGCTACGACGACGCCGACGACGTGTCGGGAGAGGACGGCGGGGAGGGGACAGCGGGCCTCGCGGGCTTCCGGTGGGAGAGCGAGCCCTGAGCCCCGCACGGACGGCCGGGCACCTCGCACCACACGGTCTTGCCGCGAACGTCCTCGGTCACACCCCAGCGCGTGGCCATCGCGTCCAGCAGCATCAGGCCGCGTCCGGCCTCGTCCTGAGCGCCGGGGCGGCGCAGGACGACCCAGGTGTACGGGTCGGGGTCGGTGACCTCCACGCGGGTGCCGTCGTCGGGGGTGGAGATCAGCCGTAGCGTCACCGGGGTTTCCTCGCCCACGTGGTTGATCACGTTGGCCAGCAACTCACTGACGCGGAGTTGCACTTCGGGGCAGGGCACGCCCAGGTGCTCGCGTACGGCACGGCGGGCCTCGGGGACGGCCTTGGGGAGCGCGAGCAGTTCGAGGGTGAGGGGTTCGGTCACTGGTCGGCCGCCTTGCGCAGGGCGGCGGTCAGGGCGCGGGCGGTGACCTCGTTGCAGTTGCCGAGGGCGATGAGCGGCCGTGCGGGGAGCGCGCTCGCGAAGGTCGGCAGGTCCACGCCAAGGGAAGGGAGGGTGATGCCGTTCGCCTCCAGGGCTGCGCGGAGGTCATCGACGCAGGTGTCGGTTTCGTGGTGGGGGTGGGGGTGCATGGGGTACGCCTCCGTGTGCGCTCTGTGATGCAGCAGCGGAACCGGCGGTGAGTGCGTAGAGGTAGCCGACAACCTCCCCGGCGTCATCCCCGTCCGCGACTCCAAAACCCCAGAGGGCCCCGCCCTGGTGTTCCCCACCCGAGCCTGGGCCCTCTTCGTCAGCTCCCTCTAGCGGTACTCGTACTGCCCGACCTCCAGGAAGTACCGCATCTCCTCCGGCGTACCCTCGATGGCCTGGTTGGCCGCCGCGCGCAGGGCGTCGCTGATGGCCGGGTCGGCGAGGATGCGGGCGATGCGGACGCGGTCGTCCTCGGCCACGGCGAGGCGGTGGCCGGTCTCCAGGAAGGCGCGCAGGGCTTCGGGGGTGTTGGTGTCGAGGGCCTCGTTGGCCTCCCTGATGACCGCCTTGTCGGTCTTCGGGTCGGCGGGGGCGAGGATGCGGGCAATCGCGACGCGGTCGTCCTCGGCCTGGGCTATCCAGCGGCCCGTCTCCAGGAAGTACCGCTGGTCCTCGATGGTGCCGTCCATGGCTGCCTGCGCGGCGGCGTAGACGGCCTTGCCGGTGTTCGGGTCGGCGATGATGCGCATGATCGCGACCCGGACGTCGTCGCCGGACATCTCGCCGACGCCCGAGCCGGTCGCGTCGGACGCGGTCGCCACGGTCGTGGCACCGGACGCGGCGAAGGCCGGGGTGGTGAGCAGCAGGGCGGGCGTCAGGGCGGTGGCCGCGACGGTCAGGGCGGCTCGGGCCAGTCTCATGCGTGGACCTTCCTTGCGGTTGCGGGAACAGAGACGCACAGAGCCGGCGGACCGAAACACAGATCCCCCAAGTCCCGTGTCCAATATGCCGGTCGGGACATCTTCGCTCAGCCCACGCCCGGGGATCACGGCAATTACCCGGCAGCCTTCACGGTTCCCTGGTTGCCGATCACTTCATTCATCCGGCTCGTACCAATTCTCTGCGCGCTCCTCCCCGGCGTACGCGACCGCTTTCGTGCTGCCGTTCTTCCCGGACGTACAGGTGAGGACCATCGTCGGGGAGGTGTGGGCGGCCAGGAGGCCGGTGCGGCCCTGGCAGCCGGTCACCGGGGCGACGGGGGAGCGCTGGCTGTCGGTGACCTTGAACTCGTTGGCGCCGGTGATGGTCTCGACGACGGCGTGGACCTTCCCGGACCCGCCGAGGACGAGCAGGCCGTTGTCGCGCATACGGTCGCTGTTGATGCCCTGCACCTCTTCCATCGCGAAGGCCACCGCCGGGTCCCGGCCCGGCAGCGGGACGACGCGGGTGTCCGACGGTTTGCGGTAGAAGTCGTGCACGACGAGCATGCCGTCGCGGTGCGGGAGTACAAAACCGGTGTGCGTGTGTACGGGCTGGGTGGCCTCCCGGATCCGGGGCGAGTACCCCGTCCAGCGCTCCCACCGCACCATCGGGTCGTCCCGCCACGGCTCGGGATCGAAGGTGACCCACCATGCCCCGCGCCGGTCGGCCGGGCACCCTTCGTAGAGCACCAGGAGCCTGCCGACTCCCTCGACCGCCGCCGTCGCCGAACCCGCGCCGCCGCATTCCGTCGGGACGGGCGAGGACATCTGGGGCTTGCCGTAAAGCAGCGGCGTCGTCTCGCCCTCGCCGTCGTGCTCCTCGATCCCGAAGCTGCGGAGCCTTTCCTCGCCGCGGCAGTCGTGGGCGACCATCGTCTGCCCCCACTTCGAGTACCTGCCGTGGACCAGATGGCCGCAGGCGTCGTCGTCGAACCCCACCGCGGCCGTGCTGCCGTCGCTCTTGCGGACGGCCAGCACCGCCGACTTGGGGGTGAGGAGGTAGGCGTAGTCCTGCCCCGGCAGCGGTACCACCCGGGGCGGGTTGCCCTCGTCGTCCAGCGTGTGGCGAGTCGAGGTGATGAACGCCCACCTCACGCCCGCCTTGCCGCCGCCGGAGTTCGTCTGCTCACTGAGGTGGAGAGAGGACAGCAGCAGCCGCCCCCGTACCGAGCCGTCGAAGGCGTCGAGCGTCGTGACGGAGTTGTCGACCAGGACGAGGACGCCGCAGTCCTCGCTCACGCCGACCTGCTCGACGGTGGCGTGCCGGGTCGTCGGCACCGTGTAGCGCCAGCGCTCCTTCCCCGTGCGGGCGTCGACACCGATCACGGACGCGCCCTCGGCGGCGAGGTCGTCGTCGACCCCGACGACGGTGTCCCGGTGGTAGGGGACCTCGGCCCCGGTTTCGTCCTCCCCTTCCCGCTCACAGGTGCTCAGCGCCACCGGGCTGTCGAACTCCCGCTCCCAGGCGCGCTCCGACGGCACGCCCTTCGGCCACACGGTCGGCGAGTGCGTGCGCAACGCGCCGTCGTACAGCCGCTCCTCGGGTACGGAGCGCACCTCCTGGGGCGGCAGGGTCAGCGTCTCCCGTTCGCCCCGCACCAGCGCGGCACTGAGC